>JBHIWE010000139.1:0-11776 GCA_041987645.1 Acidovorax sp.
CTACGACTGGAGTGAATCCAGCCTGATCCTGGAGGTGTTCACGCGCCACCGCGGGCGCGTGGCGCTGGCTGCCAAGGGCGTCAAGCGGCCGACCTCCAACTTCCGGCCGGTCCTGCTGCCGCTGCAGCCCCTGCGCGTGGGCTACACCGTCACCGCCGAAGGGCTGGGCGAGGTGCATCCGCTCAAGGGCGCGGAATGGGTGGGCGGCCACGTCATGCCCACGGGCGACGCGCTGCTGGCCGGGCTCTATCTCAACGAACTGCTGATGCGCCTGGTGGCGCGCGAAGATGCCCATGCGCCGCTCTTCGACGCCTACGCCGGCGTGGTGCGCGTGCTGGGCAGTGGCAGCCACGGCGATGCGCTGGAGCCGGTGCTGCGCAGCTTCGAGCTGCTGCTGCTGCGCGAGATCGGCCTGCTGCCCGCGCTCGATGCCGAAACCATGACCCTCACCCGGCTGCAGCCCGCCGCCCGCTATGCGCTGGTGCCCGAGGCCGGCCTGCGCGCCGCTTTACCGGGCGACCGCGCCACGCTGCCCGGCGCGCAATGGCTGGCGCTGCAGCGTGCGCTGGAGCCCGGTGGCGCGGGCAGCTACACCGCCACGCTGCGCGCGATCGCCGCCCCCACCGACGCGCCCATGACCTCCGACCTGAAGCCCCAGCTGCGTACCCTGCTGCAATACCATTGCGGCAGTCCCATGCTGCGCACGCGCCAGCTCATGATGGATCTGCAACTGCTATGACCACGACCACTCCCGCCCCCCACGCCACCGCCCACGACGCTCCCGGCCGCACGGCCCTTTCGGTCAACGTGAACAAGGTGGCGCTGGTGCGCAACACCCGGCATCTGGGCATTCCCAGCGTCACGCGCGCGGCCGAGCTGTGCCTGCAGGCGGGCGCGCAGGGCATCACCGTGCATCCGCGTCCCGACGAGCGCCACATCCGCGCCAGCGACGTGCATGCGCTGGCCGAGCTGCTACAGGCCTGGCCTGGCCGTGAATTCAACATCGAGGGCAACCCCTCGCAGAACCTGATGGAGTTCATCCGCACGGTGCGGCCCCAGCAGGCCACCTTCGTGCCCGACAGCGAAGACCAGTTCACCAGCGACCACGGCTGGAGCTTTCCGCAGGATGCCGAGCGCCTCGCGCCCCTGGTGGCCGAATGCCGCGCCCTGGGCGTGCGCGTGAGCCTCTTCATGGACCCGGTGCCCGAGCAGATGGCCGCCGCCCGTGCCGTGGGCGCCGACCGCGTCGAGCTCTACACCGAACCCTACGCCGCCGCTTGGGGCACCCCCGAGGCCGCCGCCCAGCTGGCCCGCTACGCCGCCGCCGCGCAGGCCGCGCTGGATGCGGGCCTGGGCGTGAACGCCGGGCACGACCTCAACCGGGACAACCTCGCCGCCTTCGTGCAGGGCGTTCCGGGGCTGCTCGAAGTCTCCATCGGCCACGCCCTGATCGCCGATGCGCTGGAGCTGGGCTATGCCGCCACCGTGCAGGCCTACCAACGCTGTATCGACGAGGGCATGGCGCGGCGCTGACGCGGCTCCGTGTCGGCCCACCAATAACTTACTCACTTTTCGATAGCTGCTGGCCCGCTTGAATCCATGGCCAGCGGTCGAAATGGCACATCAACCCATTCCATGATCTACGGCATAGGCACCGACATCTGCGACGTGCGCCGCATCCGCGCCAGCCTGGAGCGCCACGGTGAGCGCTTCGCCGAAAAGGTGCTGGCCGAGGGCGAACTCGCCATCTGGCGCCGCCGCAGCGAGCGCTGGCCCGACCGGGGCCTGCGTTACCTGGCCACGCGCTTTTCGGCCAAGGAGTCTTTCAGCAAAGCCATTGGGCTGGGCATGCGCATGCCCATGACCTGGCGCCACTGCGAGATCGCCAACCTGCCCAGCGGCCAGCCGCAGGTGGTACTGCACGGCGCGCTCAAGGAATGGTTCGAGGCGCGCGGCCTGCACTGCCACATCACCTTGACCGACGAGAGCGACTACGCGGCCAGCTTCTGCGTGGTCGAGAAGAAGGCCTGACGGATCGGATGAAACCAGCGGTCAGCGCTTGTAAAACAAGGGCTGGCTGCTATTGATAAGGTAGCAAATCAACATGACGGAACACGCCCCCCTCATCCTCGACGTCGCCGGTACGGCACTCACGGCCGACGACCGACGCCGCCTGGCGCACCCGCTGGCGGGCGGCGTCATCCTCTTTGCGCGCAACTGGGAAAGCCGCGCGCAGCTGCTGGCGCTCACCGCCGCCATCAAGGCCGTGCGCAGCGACCTGCTGATCTGCGTGGACCACGAAGGCGGCCGCGTGCAGCGCTTTCGCACCGACGGCTTCACCCATCTGCCGCCCATGCGCGCCTTCGGCCAGCTGTGGGACGACGACGGCCAGGGCGCCCGGGCACGCGAAGGCGCGGGCGCCATGCGGGCCACCAATGCCGCCACGGCGGCAGGCTATGTGCTGGGCAGCGAGCTGCGCGCCTGCGGCGTCGATTTCAGCTTCACGCCGGTGCTGGACCTGGATCACGGTGAGAGCAGCGTCATCGGCGACCGGAGCTTCCACCGCGACCCGCGCGTGGTCGCGCTGCTGGCCAAGAGCCTGATGCACGGCCTGCTGCAGGCCGGCATGGCGCACTGCGGCAAGCACTTCCCGGGGCACGGCTTCGTCCAGGCCGATTCGCACACCGACGTTCCGGTGGACCGCCGCAGCCTCAAGGCCATCCTGGCCGACGACGCGGCGCCGTATCCGTGGCTCTCCAGCACGCTCGCCAGCGTCATGCCGGCCCACGTCATCTACCCCAAGGTGGATGCGCGGCCCGCGGGCTTCTCGCGCCGCTGGCTGCAGGAGATCCTGCGCGGGCAGCTGCGCTTCGACGGCGCCATCTTCAGCGACGACCTGAGCATGGAAGGCGCCCGCCGCATCGACGGGCGGCCCGTGGGCTACACCGAAGCGGCCCTGGCCGCGCTCGATGCCGGCTGCGACCTGGTGCTGCTGTGCAACCAGAGCCTGGGTGACAGCCGCGTGCTCGACGAGGTGCTGGACGGCCTCGAAGCCGCCGCTGCCGACGGCCGCTGGCAGCCCAGCGCCGACAGCGAATCGCGCCGCCTGGCCCTGCTGCCCGAAACCCTGCCCCAGCCGTGGGACGAACTCATGCTGCAGCCGGCCTACATGGCCGCGCTGGACTGCTTGCCCTGAGCGGGCTGCCTGCTCCCGTCGGCGTGAAGGCCCCAGCGGTGGGGCATGGAGGCCGGCGGCGATCGGGTATCGGCCCGGTCAACCAAACGTAAGCGGACGTGACGGCGGTGTGGGGTGGCAAGCGTTCGGGGCTTGCCGGCCGGCCGGGGTCAACGCGGCCCTGGTCCCGGCGCGTTGGAGGAGCGGGAGGCATGCATCCGCGGCTCCCGCTTCGCCGGAGTCCTTCTTCATGCCGCAGCCCCTCGCTTCCGCCGCCCTGCGCGGCGATGATCAAGCCCTGACGGACCGCCCCGTGCGCCTGGGGGGGCACCGCCGAACCCTGCGCCGCAACACTCCACGCTATGCGCTGGCCCTGCTGGCCGCCGCCGTGCTCAGTGCCTGCCAGCGGCCCAGCCCCGACGCGGCCGCGCCGCAGGCAGCCCCACAGGCCCCTTCCGCCGCCGCATCGGCCCCGGCCGCCACGCCGGTGGCCTATACGCCGCCCTCGGCGCAGAACCTCTACCAGATGGTGGCGCCCATCGCCCTCTACCCGGACCGGCTGGTGGCCCAGGTGCTGGCGGCCTCCACCTATCCCGAGCAGATCACCGACGCCGCAGGCTGGCTGGGACGCAACCCCGGCCTGCGTGGCGATGCGCTGGTGCGCGCCGTCAACGACCAGCCCTGGGACCCGAGCGTGAAGGCGCTCACCGCCTTCCCCAACGTGCTGGAGCAGCTCGCTGCCAACCTGCCGTGGACGACCGCGCTGGGCCAGGCCTACTACCATGACCCGTCCGACGTGATGAACGCCATCCAGGTGATGCGCGAGCGCGCTACCCAGGCCGGCACGCTGCGCAGCTCGCCCAAGCTGCGGGTGGTCACCGCCGCCGCGCCGGCGCCGCAGCCCATGCCGGCCACGGTGACGCCGGCCGTGCCGCTCTATGCTGGCCCGGCTGTGGTGGCGCCGCCGCCCCGCGTGATCGCCATCGAGCCGGCGGAACACACCACTGTCTATGTGCCGCACTACGACCCGCAGGTGGTCTATGGCACGCCGGTGCCGGTCTATCCGGGCTACCGCTGGGCTGCGCCGGCGCCGGTGCTGGTCGCGGCCCAGCCCGATCCGCCGCAGACCTGGCTCGCCTTCGGCGCGGGCGTGGTGGTGGGTGCGGTGGCCGGATGGGCGGCGCATCCGCCCTCCTGGGGCTGGAACGCCTGGAACGTGCACTGGGGCGCGCCGCGCCCGCCGGCCTGGGTGGTGGGCGCGCCACCGCCGCCGCCCCCCGTGCCGCCGGTCGTGGTGTACCAGGGCGCGACCTATGTCTCGCACTCGCGCACCGTGATCGAGAACATCCGCAACGTCACGGTCAACAACAACCAGCACTACACCACCGTCAACAACAACTACCAGGGCGGGGCGCCGGGGGCTTCCGCGGGCGCCGCCGCGGTCGCTCCGGCCGCGCTCGCTGCGCCCGTGGCGGCCTTCGCTGCGCCGCAGCGCTCGGCCCCGGCGCAGCCCCAGGCGGGGCACGCGCCTGCGATGGTGCCGCCCAAGGCGCTCTCCCTGGCCACGGCGCTGTCGCCTGTCCAACGCCCGGCGCAGGAGCATGCAATGCCGGCCACGCACATGCAGCCGTCGGCTCAGTTCCTGACGACGGGCGGCGTACCGGCACGGCCGCACCGCGTGCCGCAGGAGCGCGAGAGGCGGGCCGTGGATGTCTCGGCCCGGCAGGCGCGGGGCCAGGGACCCGGTCAGGACGCGCACACAGCGCAGCATCCCCAGCCGCAGGCAACGTTGCCGGCCCCGGCGAGGGCGGCTGCACCCCGGGATGATGCGCGCGAGGCGCTGATGGCGGCGCCGGCGGGGCATGACAGGGGACGAGCTGGAGAGCGAGAGCGCGGGGACGCGATGCGCCAGCGCTGGCAGGATGCAGCTCCCGCCCACGCGCAGCGGGCCGAGGAGGCGGCGATGCGGTCGCTGCAGCATGTTCCGCATGCCGCGATGCAGGACACACCCCTGGCCCCGCACCCACGTCGCGCCGAGATGCCGTCAGCGCCGCATCGCCCGCCGTCGCAGGCTCAGCACGCCGCGGCACCGGAGCTGCATCGTGAGGCTCCGCGCCGGGAATCGCAGCCCCAGGAGCCAGGGCGCCACCACGCGCATGAACGCGGCTGAACGGGTCGGGGCCAGGCCGTCTGGGGCCGCCCCAGCATGAGGTGGCAAGGCGGGTAGCCGCGTGCCCGACGGCCGCTCAGGTGGTGGCGGGGCTGTGCGAAGAGGCTGCCAGCGCAGGCGGCGTTTCCGGCACTTGCGACGCAGTGGCTTCGTCCGCTGCGCTGGGCTGGGGCCTGGGCGGTGGCGGTCCGCCCCGCCAGCGGCGTACCACGCGCTGGAACATCAGCGTGTTCGGAATCTGCAGCAGTGCGGGGTGGCCCTGTTCCCCGTCGTAGTCTTCCAGCGTGGTGTAGAGCAGGTTGATGTCCACCACGCGGCCCTTGGCGCCGGGCTTTTCGGCGGTGTCCAGCACCTCGATGTAGTCGCCCAGCCGGAACGGGCCCACGGTGAAGATCAGCAGTGCGCAGAACAGATTGGACAGGACGCTCCACGCGGCGAAGAAGGCGACTGCGCCCACCGCAGCGAAGCCGGTGAAGGCCGTCCACAGCACGGTGGCCGACACGCCCAGTCGCTCGAGCATCAGCAGCAATGCGCTGCCCACAATGATCCAGCGCAGCACCCCATTGATGGGCACCAGCAGTTCCAGCGGCCAGTGGTAGTGCTGGCCAGCGCGGCGGACCAGGCGGCGCAGCGCCCGCTGCAGCAAGAGGGCCACGACGGCGATGGCCACGATCTGCACGGCCGGAACGATGATGTCGAGCCACTCCTGAACCCAGGCGGGCAGCATCTGGTGGATTCGGAGATGCAGTTGTTGGCTGTTCATGCGGGGCGAAAAAGTGTCGGCACGCCGCCGTGCGGCGGCACGCGCTTCAGTAGAGGCGCTGCTCCACGGTGTCCATCTGCATCTCGAAGCTGAAGAAACGGTTGCGGCCCTGTTCCTTGGCGGCGTAGAGCGCTTGGTCGGCACGCATCAGCATGCTCTCTGCGCTGGTGCTCTCGTCGGGCATGCAGGTGGTGATCCCGCCCGAGAGGGTGAGCAGGTTGCCCAGCGGCGAGTCGGGGTGCGGGATGGCGCGGGCCTTGAGCAGCTGGCCCAACGCGCGGGCGAAGGTCATGGCGCCCGAGCGGGGCGTGTTGGGCAGGATCAGCGCGAATTCTTCGCCCCCATAGCGTGCCGCCATGTCGCGCGGACGCGCGCACACTTCGCGAAGCAGGCCGCCCACCTGCTGCAGGCAGCGGTCGCCCTGCACATGGCCGGCCGCGTCGTTGTAGCGTTTGAAATGGTCCAGGTCGCACAGCATCAGCGTGAGCGGCGTGCGCTCGCGGCGGGAGGCCACCAACTCCTGGTGCAGGATGCGGTCGAAGCCGCGCCGGTTCACCAGGCCGGTGAGTGCATCTGCCTCCACCATGGCGTTGAGCTGCTGGTTCGCCTGGTGCAGCTCTTCTGTCAGCGCGACCAGACGGCGGCGCATGTCCAGCAGCCGGCGCATGGCGCGCAGCTTGGCCACCAGCACGATGGGCCTCACGGGCTTGACGATGTAGTCGTCCCCGCCGGATTCGATGCCGCGCCAGACGTCCACTTCGTTGTCGAGACTCGAGAGGAAGATGATCGGCGTCCAGCCGCCCGGCTCGGCCTCGCGCATCTGCTGGGCCACCCAGTACCCGTCGTGGCCGGGCAGGCGGATGTCCAGCAGCACCAGATCGGGCCGGTGCGCAACGAACTGGCCCAGCGCCGACTCGGCCGAATCGGCCTCATGGATGACCGGCACCTTGGCACGCTGCAGTTCGGCCACGGTGACGGCCCGCACGGAAGGCTGGTCCTCGACCACCAGGACCGAGAAGGTGTCTCCGGCAGGCAGATAACGGCTGGCGGGGCTGGCCGGGGAGCTGAGCTGGGATGTCATGAGAGGCTCCGATGCGCCGCGACGCAATATGAGGGAGGGGGGACGTCCGGTTTCGCGAGGTGATCCACCCGCCGATCGCGATTCTGCGTGTTTTCAATGTTCCGGGCGCAGGGCCGGAAATAGGATCACATCGCGGATGCTGGCGCTGTCAGTCAACAGCATCATGAGCCGGTCGATGCCGATGCCGCAGCCACCGGCCGGCGGCATCCCGTATTCCAGCGCACGCACGAAGTCGTGGTCGAAGTACATGGCCTCGTCGTCGCCGGCATCCTTGGCCGACACCTGCGCGTTGAAGCGGGCGGCCTGGTCCTCGGCGTCGTTCAGCTCGGAGAAGCCGTTGCCGAATTCGCGGCCCGTGATGTAGAGCTCGAAGCGTTCGGTGACCTCGGGGCGCAAGTCGTTGGCGCGCGCCAGCGGGCTGATCTCGGTCGGGTGCTCCATGATGAAAGTGGGCTCCCAGAGCTTGTCTTCCACCAGTTCCTCGAAGTAGAGCACCTGCAGGCCGGCCAGCGTGCGGCTGGAGAGGCGGTCCTTCTCTTCGCTCAGGCCCAGCTTCTTGAGCGCGCTGGTCAGCCAGGCGGCGTCGTCCACATGCGCGCCAGCTTCGGTGTGCTGGAAGATCGCTTCGCGGATCGTCAGGCGCTGGAAGGGCTTGGACAGATCAACGGCGCGGCCGCCGTAGGTCAGTTCGAGCGTGCCGGCGGCCTTCAGGGCGGCGTCGCGCACCAGCTGCTCGGTGAAGTCCATCAGGTTGCGGTAGTTCCAGTAGGCCGCGTAGAACTCCATCATCGTGAACTCGGGGTTGTGGCGCACCGACACCCCTTCGTTGCGGAAGTTGCGGTTGATCTCGAACACGCGCTCGAAGCCGCCCACCAGCAGGCGCTTGAGGTAGAGCTCGGGGGCGATGCGCAGGTACATCTCCTGGTCCAGCGCGTTGTGGTGCGTGACGAAGGGCTTGGCATTCGCACCGCCGGGAATGGGGTGCAGCATGGGCGTTTCGACTTCGAGGAAGCCGTGCTCGACCATGAATTCGCGAATGCCCGAGACGGCCTTGCTGCGCGCGATGAAGCGGCGGCGGGCCTGCTCGTCGGTCATCAGATCGACGTAGCGCTGGCGCACCTTCTGCTCCAGGTCGGCCATGCCGTGGAACTTGTCGGGCATGGGGCGCAGGCTCTTGGTGAGCAGGCGCAGCGTGGTGACCTTGACCGACAGCTCGCCGGTCTTGGTCTTCATCAGCGTGCCTTCGGCGCCCAGGATGTCGCCCAGGTCCCAGTGCTTGAACGCGGCGTAGAGCTCTTCGCCGAGCGCATCCCGCGTGACGTAGATCTGCAGCCGGCCGCCGGTGGTGCCCAGCGAGCCGTCCTGCAGCGTGGCGAAGCTGGCCTTGCCCATCACGCGCTTGAGCATCATGCGGCCTGCCACGCTGACGGTGACGGGCGTGGCTTCGAGCGACTCGGCGGTAGCGTCGGCGTACTGCGCCTGCAGATCAGCCGCGTGGTGGGCCGGATGGAAGTCGTTGGGGAAGGCCACGCCCTTGCCCTGCGCCTGGGCCTCGCGCAGCGCCTTGAGTTTCTCGCGGCGCTCGGCGATGAGCTGGTTGTCGTCAGGTGCGGTGGAAGGCGTGTTGTGTTCGGACATGGACTGCAAAGGGCAATGAGGGCGGCGCGCAGTGGCGCAGCCTGGTGGGAAGGCCAAAAGCCTCGATTCTAAGTTTGCCGACCGCCGCAGGCTGCGGCGACCTGGTGGCGGCGTGCCGGAGAGTCGCTCAGAAAGCGGGATTCAGCACGCCGTCATGGCGCGATGCCGGTGCGGTCCAGCACGTCGCCCACCAGTTCCAGGCGCAGCAGGGGGTTGTCCAGCGTCATCAGCTGCTGCTTGAGTTCGGGCGGCACCGGGAGCAGCTCGCACCAGCGATTGGCCACCCAGCCGCAGTCGGCCAGTTGTTCGGGCAGGGGCAGGGCTTGCGCGAACTCCGGATCGCGCTGACGCAGCTGCGCGATGACCTGGGCGAGCGCCGTGGCGATGCGCTCCAGGTCGGGCGGCACGGGCACGGGCTGGTCGGGCGCGCACTGTTCCACGTCGGCCACCCAGAGGCCGTGCGTCAGCTGGCTGCGCGACTGGATGCGGAAGCGCTCCGCGCCCCGGCATTGCAGGTGGATCAGGCCGGACTGCGGCGAGGCGAGCTGCTCGATCACGGCCAGCGTGCCCATGTCGTGGAACTGTTCCTGGGGTGCGCCGGGCCGCTGCACCTCGTCGCCGCTACGCAGCGCGACTACGCCGAAGGGCGCGCCGGCCTGCTGGCACTTGCGCACCATGTCGAGGTAGCGCACCTCGAACACGCGCAGCGACAGCTGGCCATCGGGAAAGAGCACGGTGCCCAGCGGAAAGAGCGGCAGCGAAGACAGCGCAAGAGGGCGGGTCATGGGCCAAGACAGCAAAGTGTGGCCGCTATCATCCCACGCCATCGGGCGGCGCGTCTGCCGGCCCCAGTCATCCCATCGAATGCCCTCCATGTTCTACGAGATTCTTTCCTTTCTGCTCAACGTCGTGGCCGGGCTGGTCACCGGGGCCTGCCTGTTGCGGTTCTACATGCAGCTGCAGCGCGTGCCGTTCTCCAATCCGGTCGGCCGGCTGGTCTTTGCGCTGAGCGACTGGCTGGTGCTGCCGCTGCGCCGCGTGCTGCCCCCCGCTGGCGGCATGGACTGGGCGAGCCTGGTGGCCGCATTTCTGGTGCAGCTGGCGCAGTTCCTCATTCTCTGGCTGCTGGGTGGCATGGGCCCGGGCGTGGTCTGGCTGATCTGGCTGGCGGTTTTCGGCGTGGCCCGCGTGGCGGTGTCGGGGCTGATGGGCCTGTTGATCGTCTATGCCGTGCTGTCGTGGGTGCAGGCCCGCTCGCTGATCGGCGACGTGGTGGCCCGGCTGTGCGAGCCCCTGCTGCGGCCCCTCCGGCGCGTGGTGCCGCTGCTGGGCGGGGTGGACCTGTCGCCGCTGGTGGCGCTGATCCTGCTGCAGGTGCTGACCATCGTGCTGGGGCATATCCAGGGCGCGGTCATGTTCTGAGCCGGCAGTACCAACGTATTGCCGATTGAAAAAGCCCCTGGCGCTTGATCCACAAGCGCCAGGGGCTCTTTTTTTGATAGCGCCTCGCGGGCGCCGTCCTTGCCCTTCCCGCGTGTTTCAGGCCACGGCGTCGGCAGGCAGGCGCTGCAGCATGGCGAGGCTGCGGGCCAGCGTGTCGCGCAGCTCGCGGCGGTCGCAGATGAAGTCCACGGCACCCTTGGTCTGCAGGAACTCTGCGCGCTGGAAGCCCTCGGGCAGCTTCACGCGCACGGTGGATTCGATCACGCGCGGGCCGGCGAAGCCGATCAGCGCCTTGGGCTCGGCCACCACGATGTCGCCCACGAAGGCGAAGCCGGCCGACACACCGCCCATGGTCGGGTCGGTCAGCACGCTGATGTAGGGCAGGCCTTTCTTGGCCAGGCGGGTCAGCGCGGCGTTGGTCTTGGCCATCTGCATGAGCGAGAGCAGGCCTTCCTGCATGCGTGCGCCGCCGGTGGCGGTAAAGCAGATGAAGGGCACCTTTTGCTCGATGGCGGCTTCGACGCCGCGCACGAAGCGCTCGCCCACCACGCTGCCCATGGAGCCGCCCATGAACTCGAATTCAAAGCAGGCGACCACCACGTTGATGCTCTTGATCGCGCCGCCCATGACGATGAGCGCATCGGTCTCGCCAGTGTGTTCCAGCGCTTCCTTCAGGCGTTCGGTGTATTTGCGGCTGTCCTTGAACTTCAGCGCATCGACCGGCAGCACTTCCTGGCCGATCTCGTAGCGGCCTTCCGGGTCGAGGAAGGCGTTGAGCCGGGCGCGCGCGCCGATGCGGTGATGATGGCCGCAATGCGGGCAGACATTCTGGTTCTGCTCCAGATCGGTCTTGTAGAGCACCGTCTCGCAGCTGGGGCACTTGGTCCACAGCCCTTCGGGCATCTGGCGCCGCTCGGTCGGATCGGTTTGCTGGATTTTGGACGGCAGGAGTTTTTCGAGCCAGGACATGAGAATTCCTTTGACTGGGTATGAATGGGCCAGCGAGCGCAGCGTTCGATTGGGGCGCGGACCAGGCGCAGGCCGCCGCGCAAGGGCCGCCCCGCCGCGCTGGCGGCGTCCCCCTTCCCGCGCTTTTGCGCGAGAGAAGGGGGAAGCGGCGAAGCCGCTCAGGGGGATGCGCCGTATTCTATGCGTCGAGCGCCTTGCGGATGCCGCGCAGGAAGTCCACCGTCACGGCGACCACCTTCTCGTGGGGCTGATCCTCGATCAGCTGGATGATGCGGCTACCGATGACCACCGCATCGGCCACGCGGCCAATGGCCTGGGCCGTGGCCGCATCGCGGATGCCGAAGCCCACGCCCACCGGAATGTCGTCGCCCAGCTGTTGGCGGATGCGCGGCAGCATGGCCTCGACGGCGGCGGTGTCCAGCGCGCCCGAGCCCGTCACGCCCTTGAGCGAGACGTAATAGACGTAGCCGCTGGCCACGCGGGCCACCTGCCGCATGCGTTCGTCGGTACTGGTGGGTGCCAAGAGGAAGATCAGGT
>JBHIWE010000140.1:0-11530 GCA_041987645.1 Acidovorax sp.
TGCGAGGTATTGGCGGGCGCGGGCGTCGGCCAGGTTCAGGCGGTTTTCGTTCACCAGCATGGTCTGGTGCTTGAGCCAGTCGGCCCAGGCTTGCTTGCTCACGTTCTCGTAGATGCGCTTGCCCAGATCGCCGGGGTAGGGCGGGAAGTCGAGGCCTTCGGCTTCCTTGCCGAGCTTGATGCATTGAACGGTACGTGCCATGGATGAATTGTCCTGTGCGGGTCTGAATAGATGTTTTAGATATAAAAAACTGAAATTTCAGTAGTTCCAGTTTTTAAGAGGCGCTTCAAGAATGCGTGGCATCGGCGATGTGCGCCGATTTCCACAGACGACCAGAAAGCCTCTCATGAACGTGCGCCGCGACTTTATCAAGTTTCCCTTGGCCGCCGCCCTGGCCGCCGGCTTGTCCATGACGGCATTGCCGTCGCTGGCCCAGCCCGTGCAGTTCCTCAACGTCTCCTACGACCCGACGCGCGAGCTGTACGTGGAATACAACCAGGCCTTCGGCAAGTACTGGAAGGCCAAGACCGGCCAGGAAGTGCAGTTCAAGCAGTCGCACGGCGGCTCGGGCAAGCAGGCTCGCTCGATCATCGACGGCATCGACGCCGACGTGGCCACGCTGGCGCTGGGCGGCGACATCGACGCATTGGTGGCGCATGGCCTGGTCAAGCCCGACTGGCAAAAGCGCCTGCCGCACAACTCGGCGCCTTACAACTCCACCATCGTCTTCCTGGTGAAGAAGGGCAACCCCAAGGGGCTGAAGGACTGGGACGACCTCATCAAGCCCGGCGTGCAGGTCATCACGCCCAACCCCAAGACCTCGGGCGGCGCCCGCTGGAACTACCTCGCGGCCTGGGAATACGCCAAGCGCAAGTACGGCGGCGACGACAAGACCAAGGACTTCGTGGGCAAGCTCTACAAGAACGTGCCGGTGCTCGATACCGGCGCACGCGGCTCCACCGTCACCTTCGTGCAGCGCGGCGTGGGCGACGTGCTGCTGGCCTGGGAGAACGAGGCCTTCCTCGCGCTCAAGGAATTCGGCCCCGAGAAGTTCGAGATCGTCGTGCCTTCGCTCTCCATCCTGGCCGAGCCGTCGGTGTCGGTGGTGGACAAGGTCGTGGACAAGAAGGGCACGCGCGCGCTGGCCGATGAATATCTGAAGTACCTGTACTCGGATGAAGGCCAGGACATCGCAGGCAAGAACTTCTATCGCCCGACCGGCGACAAGGCCAAGGCGAAGTACGACAGGCAGTTCCCCAAGCTGACGCTGGTCACCATCGACCAGGCCTTCGGCGGCTGGGCCAAGGCCGACAAGGCGCACTTCGCCGACGGCGGCAGCTTCGACCAGATCTACACCCAACGCAAGTAAGGCGTGGCCCACGCCTGAACGCACCTTCCTGAACCACCGGAACCGAGCCCAGCCCATGACTGCATTGCGCACTACAGACCGCTTCGGCATCGGACGTGCCCGGTGGCTCGGCCGGCCAGGGCGATGTCGCCGCGCCGCCTGACCGCCTGACGGAAGGCGCTCACCCGGGCCCGCCGTGCCCGGGGCGCCGCCCTCCGGTCTCCGCCCCCTCGTTTCTTCATCGCACCGCTGCGGCCTTGTGGCCGGCCAGCGGTCAGGGCGGAGCCTTGCCCGGTCTTTCCTTCTTTCTCTCT
The DNA here is from genome assembly GCA_041987645.1 of Acidovorax sp. Classification (GTDB taxonomy): domain Bacteria; phylum Pseudomonadota; class Gammaproteobacteria; order Burkholderiales; family Burkholderiaceae_C; genus Paracidovorax. Next base: position 1,663 of record JBHIWE010000140.1, read on the forward strand.
TTCTTCTTCTTTGTGTTCGATTACCGGAATCTCCCGCCATGACCTTGCAACCGAAATTCTCCCGCCGCCAATGGCTGGCCGCTGCTGCCGGAACGGCCGCCCTGCCGGGTGCCGTGCCCGTGTGGGCGCAGAAGTCCGAGCGCGTGCTGCGCGTGGGCCACCAGAAGGGCTGGCTGTCGCTGCTCAAGGGGCGGGGCACGCTCGAAAAACGCCTCGCGCCGCTGGGCGTGAAGGTGACCTGGACGGAGTTCAACGCGGGCCCGGTGCAGCTGGAGGCGCTGAATGTCGGCTCCATCGACTTCGGCGACGTGGGCGAGGCCCCGCCCATCTTCGCGCATGCCGCCGGCGCGCCGCTGATCTATGCGGCCTCCACCGTGCCGCGCCCGCACCTGGAAGCGGTGATCGTGCCCAAGGGCTCGCCCATCCAGAGCATGGCCGACTTGAAGGGCAAGCGCATCGCCCTCAACAAGGGCTCCAACGTGCATTACTTCCTGGTCAAGCTGCTGCAAAAGCACGGCCTGCAGTACCGCGACGTGCAGCCCGTCTTCCTGCCACCGCCCGATGCGCGCGCGGCCTTCGAGCGCGGCGCGGTCGATGCCTGGGCGATCTGGGACCCGTTCCTCGCCTCGGCCCAGAAGACGCTGGATGCGCGCCTGCTGGCCGATGCCACGGGCGTGGCGAACAACCGCGCCTTCTACTTCACCTCGCGCGACTTCGCTGCCCGCCATGCCGACGTGCTGCGCATCGCCGTACATGAGGTGGCCGCCGTCGATACCTGGGTGGAAAAGAACCAGCCCGCCGCCGCGGCCGAGCTGTCGTCGCTGCTGGGGCTGGACCGCTCAGTGACGGAACTCTTCGTGCGCCGCGTGGGCTACGGCACCTTGCCGGTCTCCCGCGAGATCCTGGCCGAGCAGCAGGCCATCGCCGACACCTTCTTCGAGCTGAAGCTCATCCCCAGGAAGCTCGACCTGCTGCAGGCCGCGCCGCTGGACCTGGGCTGAGCGCTTCCTTTCCGTCCGTTTTCCCTTCGAGCCGCGCCGACAGGAGCCCGCCATGCCCCATCCCGACCTTCTCTCCCCCAGGCACCGTGCCGCGCAGGTGCTGGACGTGACCGCCCGCGCCTGGGGGCTGGCCGCTGCGCGAGCCAGCACCGCCCCGCAGCGGCGCGTGGTGCGCTCGGCGCGCGCTGCTTCGCGCGCCGTCGGCGCCTGCCAGGGCCTGGCCGGCACCAGCCCCTCGCGGCTGCGGCGGTTCGCGCACGGCTTCGATATTTCCTACTGACCCTTTACGCACACAGACAGCACTTCCCAGGAGAGATCCCCATGCAGATGTTCTGGTTCATTCCCACGCACGGCGACAGCCGCTACCTGGGCACCTCCGAGGGCGGACGTGCCCTGAGCTTCGACTACCTCAAGCAGGTGGCCGTGGCCGCCGACAGCCTGGGCTACGAAGGCGTGCTCATCCCCACCGGCCGCTCGTGCGAAGACCCCTGGGTGATCGCCTCCAGCCTGATCGGCGCCACCCAGCGGCTCAAGTTCCTCGTCGCCGTGCGGCCCGGCCTGCACCAGCCCAGCCTGGCTGCGCGCATGGCGGCGAGCTTCGACCGGCTCTCGGGCGGGCGCCTGCTCATCAACCTGGTGACGGGCGGCGACCGCGTGGAGCTGGAGGGCGACGGCGTGTTCCTGGACCATGCCAAGCGCTACGAGCAGGCCGCCGAATTCCTGCGCATCTGGCGCGAGATCCTGGCGCGCAGCCATGAGGGCGGCACGCTCGACTACGCAGGCGAGCACCTCTCGGTCAAGGGCGCCAAGCTGCTCTTTCCGCCGCTGCAAAAGCCTTATCCGCCGGTGTATTTCGGCGGCTCCTCGGCCCCCGCGCACGCGCTGGCGGCCGAGCAGGTCGATGCCTACCTGACCTGGGGCGAGCCCCCGGCCGAGGTCGCCAGGAAGGTGGCCGACGTGCGCGAGCGCGCCGCCCGCTTGGGCCGCACGGTGCGCTTCGGCATCCGCCTGCACGTGATCGTGCGCGAGACCGAGGCCGCCGCCTGGGCCGCCGCCGAAGACCTCATCAGCCGCGTGCAGGACGAGACGGTGGTGCAGGCGCAGGCCGTGTTCGCGCGCATGGATTCCGAAGGCCAGCGCCGCATGGCCGCGCTGCATCAGGGCGGCGCCAAGCGCAGCCGCGCCGAACTGGAGATCAGCCCCAACCTCTGGGCCGGCGTGGGCCTGGTGCGCGGCGGCGCGGGCACGGCCCTGGTGGGCGATCCGCAGACGGTGGCCGACCGCATCCAGGAATACGCCGCCCTCGGCATCGACACCTTCGTGATGTCGGGCTACCCGCATCTGGAAGAGGCCTACCGCTTCGCTGAACTGGTCTTTCCGCTGCTGCCCGTGGCCGTGCGCGAGCGGCTGGCCGGCGGCAATCCGCTGGGCCCGTTCGGCGAGACGGTGGGCAACCAGTACGTGCCGCGCGCGGCGCAGAGCTGAAGGGGAGGGCTGCGCCATGGCGATCCATTCCATCAACCACGTGCAACTGGCCTTTCCGGCCGGCGCCGAAGGGCAGATCCGCAACTTCTACAGCGCCTTGCTGGGCCTGCCCGAGCTGCGCCACGCAGCCACCGGCACGGCACTGCATTTCGCGGCCGGGGCGCAGCGCATCGAGCTGGTGCCCACCGAGCGCGCCCGCTGGGCCGCCGCGCCCGCCGCGTCGCACCTGGCCTTCGAGGTGGACAACCTGCATGCATTGCGCGGCCGCCTGCTGCAGGCCGAGCTGCCGCTGGTGGAGAACCGGGCGCTGCCCGGCTACCTGCGCTTCTACGTGAAGGACCCGGCGGGCAACCAGCTGGAGTTCCTCGAACCCGACACCGAACAGGAACTGCCGGTATGAGCGCCTCGATCAAGGAACTGCAGGTCTCGCCCCTGCCCGAGGAGCTGGAGGGCCCTTCCGACGGCGCGCTGGCCGTGGCGGCGCGGCGCGTGCTGCGCGCCGCATGGCAGCAGCTGCTGCCCTGGCTGGTGCCCGTGGCCCTGATCGCGGGCTGGCAGGTGGCCTCGTCCCAGGGCTGGATCTCCAGCCGCGTGCTGCCGGCGCCGCTGGACGTGGTCACCGCCGCCTGGCGCCTGGCCGAATCGGGCGAGCTGGCGACGCACGTCAAGATCAGCGCGGGCCGGGCGCTGGCGGGCCTGGCCATCGGCGGCGGGCTCGGGCTGCTGCTGGGCCTGCTGACCGGCTCGGTGCGCCTCTTCGAGACGCTGCTCGACTCCACCATCCAGATGGTGCGCAACATCCCGGCGCTGGCGCTGATCCCGCTGGTGATCCTGTGGTTCGGCATCGACGAGTCGGCCAAGCTGTTCCTCATCGCCGTCTCGGTGTTCTTCCCGATCTACCTGAACACCTTCCACGGCATCCGCAACGTCGATCCGCAGCTCATCGAGATGGGCCGCACCTACGGGCTGAACCGCTGGCAGCTCTACCGCGACATCGTGCTGCCCGGCGCGCTCTCGTCCATCCTGGTGGGGCTGCGCTTCTCGCTGGGCCTGATGTGGGTGATCCTGATCGTGGCCGAAACGATTTCGGCGCAGTCGGGCATCGGCTACCTGACCATGAACGCCCGCGAATTCCTGCAGACCGACGTGGTGCTGGTGGGCATCCTGCTCTATGCCCTGCTGGGCAAGCTGGCCGACCTGTTCGCCCGTGCGCTGGAGCGGTGGTGGCTGCGCTGGCACCCCGGCTACCAGCCTCAATGACCGCACCGGAGCCTTTGCCATGACCCAGACATCTTCTTCCGAACACCGCTCCGGCCAGGCCGCAGGTGGCGTGCGCCTGCAGGCCACCGGCCTGCACAAGCGCTACGGCCAGCGCGAGGTGCTGCGCCACGCGCAGCTGACCATCGAACCCGGCGAATTCGTCGCCATCGTGGGCCGCAGCGGCTGCGGCAAGAGCACGCTGCTGCGCCTCATCGCCGGGCTGGAAGCCGCCACGCAAGGCACGCTGACCGCCGACGGCCGGCCCGTGCGGGGCCTGCATGCGGACACGCGCATCATGTTCCAGGAGGCGCGCCTGCTGCCCTGGCGCCGCGTGATCGACAACGTCACCCTGGGCCTGCCCGCCGCGCAGCGCGAGCGCGGCCGCGAGGTGCTGGCCCAGGTGGGCCTGGCCGAGCGCGAGAACGAATGGCCCGCGCGCCTTTCGGGTGGGCAGCGCCAGCGCGTGGCCCTGGCGCGGGCGCTGGTGCACCAGCCGCGCCTGCTGCTGCTCGACGAGCCCCTGGGCGCGCTTGACGCGCTCACCCGCATCGAGATGCACCGCCTGATCGAAGGCCTCTGGCAGCGCCACGGCTTCACCGCGCTGCTGGTCACGCACGACGTGCAGGAGGCCGTGGCGCTGGCCGACCGGGTGGTCCTCATCGAGGACGGCCGCATCGCGCTCGATGAGCGCATCGCTCTGGCGCGGCCCCGCTCGCACGGCGACGCGGCCTTCGCGGCCATCGAGCAACGCATCCTCGACCGCGTGCTGCAAAAGCCCGGTGCGCCTGATGAGGCGCCCACCGATCGCGGCTGGCCCGGCGTTCCGGCCCATGGCCTGCGCTGGGCGGTGTAGCAGTAAGAGGCCACCCAGTCCGCCCGGCACGCTTTCCCGTCCCGTTCCCCGCCATTTCTTCCATCCGAACCGTTTCTTCCAAGGAGTTTTCCATGACCATCCAAGCCATCAACGTACGCAACCAGTTCAAGGGCAAGGTCCGCGAGATCGTGCGCGGCGACGTCGTTTCCGAAGTCGATGTCGAGACGCCCTGGGGCATCGTCACCTCGGTCATCACCACCCGTTCGGTCGATGAGCTGGGCCTCGCGGTCGGCTCCGACGTGGTGGCGCTGGTGAAGTCCACCGAGGTGTCCATCGCCAGGCTGTGAGGCAGCTATGCAGGAAAAAGCCGCTCCGGCGCTTGTTCTTGCTCCACTTTGTGCTATTTATTTAATAGCATTTGATTCATCCAAGGTGACCTTGTGGTCCCCTTTTTTCAGACGTGCTCGCGCCGTTTTAAACGCAAATGTGTTGCGTTATTGCGCATAGAATGCGCTCTGTTGGTGCTCGCAGCGCCGTGTTCTCGCGCTGCAGTTCAACGGGAAGCAGGAAGGTGCTGCGCGCTTTGCGCCAGTGCCCGACCTGCGCTGCCCCCGCAACGGTCAGCGGACGAGGCGCCTTGGCGCACCTCACTCTCCAGTCGCAATGCCACTGGGTGCCCTGCATGGGCGCCTGGGAAGGCTTTTGGAGGGCGCTCCGCCCAGCCCGGATACCGGCCAACGAGGTGATGCCCGCTGCCACGCCACCCTGAGAAGAGGGCGGTGCGGCGCAGGCGTCGTGGTGCCCATTCGCTGGCGGGGAGGCCGGCGCGGGCGACTCATCCCTGTGTGTTTCCATGTCCTTTTCGCTGTCCCGCCCTTCTTTCCAGCGCGTGCCTGCATGGCCCCTGCCGCTGGCCCTCGCCCTGTCCGCCGCGTTCCCGCTGGCTGCCCAGACGCTGCCTGCCGTGACCGTCACCGCCCCCGCCGAGGGCCCGGTGGCGCCGTTGGACCAGCCCACGAGCAGCGCCTCGCGCCTGGGCCTGACGGTGCGTGAAACGCCGGCCTCCATCGACGTGGTGCCCGCTGCCGTGCTGGCCGATCGCGGCCTGCGCACGGTGAGCGAGGCCGCCCAGGCGGCCGTGGGCGTGATGGCAGGGGACTTTCCGGCCGAGCCCAGCGCGTTCTCCATGCGCGGCTTCGCGGGCAGCCAGATCAACACGCTCTACAACGGCATCAAGATCGGCCCGCCCAACATGACCTCGCGCGTGATGGACGTGGCCAACCTGGAGCGCATCGAATTCCTCAAGGGCCCGGCCTCGCTGATGTCGGGCGAGGGTGCCACGGGCGGCTCGGTCAACTTCGTCACCAAGGCGCCGCACCGCGGCGCGGTGCGCACCGAGGTCAATACGGCCGTGGGCTCGTTCGGCGAGCGGCGCGTGTCCTTCGGTTCGGGCGGCACCACCGCCTGGAAGGATCTGGACTATCGGATCGACGCCAGCGCATCGAACGGCGACGGCTTCGTCGATGACACCTGGCAGCGCAACCGTCACCTCTCCGGCGGGCTGGACTGGCGCGCCGCGCCCGGCGTCAAGCTCTTCGTGGCCGGCGAAGCCAAGCGCGACAACGGCAGCAGCTACTGGGGCACGCCGCTCGTTTCCGCCAACGCGCCGGGCGTGCAGCCGCACGGCGGCATCGTCTCGGGCAGCTACGTCTCCAACTACAACGGCAGCAACCTTGGGCCCGTCACCATCGACGGCCGCACGCTGCGCACCAACTACAACGTGCTGGACAACCGCAACCAGGCCCGCGAGACCTGGCTGCGCGCCGGCGGCGAATGGCAGGCCAGCGACGCCGTGGTGCTGCGCAGCCAGTTCTGGCGCTACACGGCCGACCGCACCTGGTTCAACAACGAAATCGAGGCCTTCAACGCCAACACCGGCCTGGTGGACCGCGAGCGCTTCTACGTCGCGCAGGACCAGACCAGCTGGGGCAACAAGACCGAAGCGCAGTGGGACGCCCGCCTGGGCGGCATGGACAACCGCCTGGTGGCGGCCTTCGAATACAGCCATACCGACCTGACCCGCCCGGGCGCCGCCAACTTCCCCGGCGACAGCGTGAGCCTGACGGACCCGCAGCGCGGCACCTATGGCCTGCTGACCACCCAGGTGCAGGCCACCGGCCTGCGCAACACCGCGCTGGCGCTGGAAGACCGGCTGCGCCTCTCGCCCACGCTGGCGCTGATCGGCGGGCTGCGGCATGAACGCATCGCGCTGGACCGCAGTTCCGCCAACGCGGCGGGCGTGCAGCGCACGGGCTTTCCGTTCGACAAGACCTGGAACCCCACCACCGGCCACCTGGGCCTGACCTGGGACGCCGCGCCCGGCACCACCTTCTACGGCCAGTACGGCACGGCGGCCGACGTTGCGGCGGGCAACCTGTTCCTGCTGGGGCCTACGCAGCCGCTGGACCTGACCCGCACGCGTAACGCCGAAGTGGGCGTCAAGCAGGCCTTCTGGCAGCAGCGCGGGGAATGGACGCTGGCCTTCTACGACACCGAGCGGCGCAACGTCTATGCCGGCCAGGGCGGCCAGCAACTGGCCCAGGCCGGCGCGCTCAAGTCGCGCGGCGCGGAAGCCTCGGTGGCGCTGCGCCCCGATGCGCACTGGAGCCTGTGGGGCAACCTGGCGCTCAACCGCGCGCGCTACGAGAACTACACCCTGGCGGACGGCACCTCGTTCTCGGGCAATCGCCCGCCCAACGCGCCGCGCCTCCTCGCCAATGCCGGCGTGGGCTACCGCTTCGTCGCCGGCGTGCCGATGCAGGTGTCGGCCTCGGTGCGGCATGTCGGCGAGCGGTTCCACAGCGATGCCAACACCGTGCGGCTGAACGGCTACACCGTGTACGACGCTGCGTTGTCCGTGGACGTGGCGCGCGACGTGCAGCTCACCCTGCGCGGGCGCAACCTGGGCAACCGTACCTATGCGGCCTGGGCCGATCCGTTCTATCCCGACCAGATCCTGCTGGGCGCGCCGCGCAGCTATGAACTGGCGCTGCGCTGGACGCTCTGAGCCGCCACCCATGGGCCAGCCTGATCCGGTGCTGCAGTTGCAGGGGGCAGCCTTCTGCGTCAAAGGCGGGCAGATGCTGCTCGCGCCCCTCGATGCGCAGGTGCGGCCCGGCGAGTGCATCGCGCTGGTGGGCCCCAACGGCGCGGGCAAGAGCACGCTGCTGAAGCTGCTGGCCGCGCGGCACGCGCCCACCCAGGGCTCTGTGCGCCTGCTGGGCCACGACCTGGCCCGCTGGCCGGCGGCCGAGCGTGCGCGCCATGTCGCCTTGCTGAACCAGACCGACACGGCGGACGGCGGCCTGCTGGTGCGCGACTACGTGGCTCTCGGCCGTCTGCCGCACCAGCACAGCGCGAGCCGCGCCGCGCATGCGCAGGCGGTGGACGAGGCGCTGCACACCTGCGCCGCGGCCCCGCTCGCCGCGCGCAAGCTGGGCGATCTCTCGGGCGGCGAGCGCCAGCGCGTGCATCTGGCGCGGGCGCTGGCCCAGCGGCCCACGCTGCTGCTGCTGGACGAGCCCACCAACCACCTCGATCTGGCCGCCCGCGCCGACCTGCTGGCGCTGGTGCGCAGCCTGGGCATCACCGTGGTTGCGGCGCTGCACGAGCTGGGCCTGGTGCCCGGCTTCGCCAGCCGCGCCTGGGTGCTGCAGGGCGGCCGCCTGGTGGCCGATGGCGGGCCGAAAGAGGCGCTGAGCACGGCCCGCGTGGCCGAGGTGTTCGGCATGGAACTCATCCACACCCGCCACCCGCGCCACGGCGGCACGCTGTGGTCGTTTGAAAGAGCCGCGGCATGAATCGCGTAACGATGATGAAGCATTGGGCGGCCTGGGGCCTGGGCCTGCTGGCTGCGGCCCTGGCCTGCGCGGCGCCGCCATCGCCGTCGTCTTCTTCTTCAACGGCGCCGCAAGCCTCGCCACCGGGCTTTCCCGTCACCGTCACCAGCTGCGGCGAGCCCGTGCGCTTCGCCGCGCCGCCGCGCCGCATGGTGGTGCACGATCTCAACATGACCGAGATGGCGCTGGCCCTGGGCCTGCAGTCCGCCATGGTCGGCGTGACCGGCATCACGGGCTGGTACAAGGCCGGGCCGGAATTCTTCCGCGCCCTGGGTCCGGTGCCCGAACTCGCGCCCAAGTACCCCACGCTGGAAAACATCCTCTCGGTGCAGCCGGACCTGTTCTTCGCCGGCTGGTACTACGGCATGCAGCCCGGCGGCCCCGTCACCCCCGCCGTGCTGGCGCGCCACCACGTGCCCACGCTGGTGCTGACCGAAAGCTGCATCCCCGCCCACGGCGACAAGCCCGTGGCCACCATGGATCTGCTCTATGGCGACGTGCAGCGCCTGGGCACTGTCTTTGGCCGGCGCGAGCTGGCCGACCGACTGGTGGCCGGATGGCAGGCCCGCGTGCGTGCCGCAGCGTTGCCGGCGCTGCCCCAGGCACCGCGCGTGTTCGTGTATGACTCGGGCGAGGACAAGCCCTTCACCGCCGGCCGCGCCGCCATGCCGCAGGCGCTGATCGCTGCGGCGGGCGGCGTCAACGCCATGGGCGATCTGCGTATGGGCTGGGGCAACGTCTCGTGGGAGGCAGTGGCCGAGCGCGACCCGCAATACATCGTCCTGCTGGACTACCAGAACGGCCTGGGCCCAGAGCACCTGCGCCGCGTGCTGGAGGCCCACCCCGCCATGCGGCTGACCGAGGCCGTACGCAAGCGGCGCTACATCGTGCTGCGCTATGCCGAGATCACGCCCGGCCCGGCCAACATCGACGCGATTGAGAAGATCGCTCACGCCTTGAGGGCCCCGCAGTGAAGGCGCGCACGGTCCTGGCCGCCCTGGGCGGCCTGCTGCTGCTGGGCGCTCTGGCGGCGGCATCGCTTGCCATTGGCAGTAGCAGCGCCCTGGGCTGGCGCGAAGCGCTGGCCGCGCTGGCCGGACCCTGGGCGCCCGCGCTGGGCGGGCCTGCGCCGGCGGAGATGGCCCGCGCCATCGTGCTCGAATTGCGGCTGCCGCGCCTCTTGCTGGCGCTGCTGGTGGGCGCAGCGCTGGCGGTGGTGGGCGGGCTGCTGCAGACCAGCACGCGCAACGACCTGGCCGACCCGTTCCTCTTCGGCCTCTCTTCGGGGGCATCGGCCGCCGCCGTGGCCGTGATCGGCTGGGCGGGCGATGCGTTGGGGATATGGACGCTGCCCGCCGCCACCTTCTGCGGCGCGCTGGTGGCCGCCGCCGTGCTGCTGCTGGTGCGCC
>JBHIWE010000141.1:0-11416 GCA_041987645.1 Acidovorax sp.
CCTGCCCCACGTATTCCTGCAGCAGCTTGGGGCGCAGGGCGCGCTCCAGCGCTTCTTCCTGCGGGGACACAGGGGCTGCGGACACCACCCGCTTGGGTGGGGGAACGGGGGCGAAGTCGTCGGTCTGGATGCTCATGGATGGCAATAAAGGGCGCCGCGCAAGGCGGCTCCCAGGGGAAAGCACGTGGCCGGCCTCAAAGGCTGCTGGACCACGCGTTGTAGGCGATGCCTTCGTACTTGAATTCGGCGTAGTTGGCGATCACGAAGTCGCGCTCAGAGGCGCTGACGGTATAGAAGTGCGCGCCGGTTCTCTGGTTATAGAAACGGTAGATGGGAATGGAGGCATTGCCCGAAGTGGTCTGGGCATACCACCTCACACCCTCGTACTGGAACACCGGGAGATTGGAGACGACAGAATCGCGTTCGCTCTGACTGATGGTGTAGAAGTGCGCCCCCGTGTTGCCGTTGTAGAAACGGAAAACGGGTGTCTGCCCGACAGTGGGCGAGCTGTACACGTAAAAGGCAACCCCTTCGTAGTTGAAGGACGGGAGCGTGCTGATGACATAGTCGCGCTCTTGCGAACTGGCCGTGAAGAAATGCGCACGGCTCACTTGGTTATAGAAGCGATAGACGGCAGCGCGTGGCGTGCTGATCGGCCCGGGCGGAGCCAGCCACTGGCTGATTGCCGCCTGGTACGCGAGATCGAAACGGCCATAGACCGACAAGGTCGATACGCTGCAGGATGACGAGCTAGTACCGCCGTAAAGCGTGCCGACCAGATAGTTGCCCTGGAACAGGCCCGAGCCGCTGCTTCCGCCTTCGGTCAGGCCTTGCGTCCAAGATACGCCGTAATAGCTTCCCTGCGTGCCGGAAGCAGTGCTGCACGAGAAACCGGTGCCCCCCGTGCTCTGGCAGTTGAGGGTCGTATTGAGCTGGCCGAAGCTAATCTTCAGCAGGTCACCCTTGGGGTGATGCACGCCGATCGCGGAACTGTTGAGCGCGCCAGGGTTGGCGTTCCAGCCCGCGAATACGGCACCTGCAGGCGGCGTGTCGTTCAACTGGAGGAACGAGGTGTCGGTGGCAGATGTCGCATACAGCAGCGTGGCCCCGCCGGTGCGGCGCTGGGTATTGCTGGCCAAGGTACGGCTGTTGCACGAAGGGGCACGGAAGAACCAATCGGTCTGCAGGGTGGAGGCCACCGTCTGGCTGGAGATGCAGTGGTTGGCCGTGAGGAAGTACGGCGTGCCGGACGAACCGGTGTCATTGAGCAGCGTGCCTGTGCAGAGGTAGCTGCCGCCGTTCTGCACGAAGATCATGCGCGCCACGGCGTTGCGCATGCTGTTCGACTCGGAATAGCACACCGCGTCGAGTTCGCAGCTGCTGGAGTCATTGACCGCCTGCGTGCCCAGGCCACCATCCTGTGGCACTGACAGATCGACGAACACGTGGGATATCTGCGGTATGGCGACCTGCAGCGCGCTGGCGGGCGTGCCCGGCGGAAGTTCGATTTCCAGCGTGGCTTCGCTGTCACCGGTATCCGGGGTCCACCAGGTGCGGGCCGCGTCGGAGGTGTCGCCTGCCCGTTGGTTGCGGTCGATGAGCTGGAGGACTTCCTGGCCCGAGATCTCCTGCACGACCGTGGGGCGGAACTGGCTGTACACCCGCAGCATGGCGCTGCCGGGCAGTTGCGTGACGAGAAGCCCCAGGCGCAAGCCGTGCGCGCCTTCTGCGCTGACGCTGATAGCCGCCACCAGACCGCCAGCGGCAGATGGACGCCATTGCAGCTCGCGCTGGAGAGCGGAAGAAGAGGCCGTGGCAGCGACCGCACGCGCCGTGCCGATCTGCATCGGCACGAAGGAGCCCTGCTCGGGCGCAGCGGCAGCCTTCGACTGCAGCAGCGGCCCCAGCGCGATGCGCGTGGGCTGGATCTGGTCGGCAGCGGATTGGGAGCGCAGCTTGGTACGCACGATATTCTGGACAGCTGTTGCCGGCTGTTCGCGTGGCTCCACCTTCAGCACTTGAGTTTGCGCGGTTGTAGCCCCCGAGGAAGCGACAGGTGCCGAAGCCCCTGTGTCGCTCCCGCCACCGCAAGCCGTCAGCAGCGCCGCAGCAAGGGCGGAGGCCCCCACCCCTCGCAGCCAGTTCTTCATCGTCTTCAACATCGCCCTTCCCTCCTTTTACGTCATACAAGGCTTTGCCACGCCCTGCGGCAGCCACTCAGAGTCTGTTGACGAACTCCCTGTGGTCACGCAGCGGTATGGGCGGAATGGGATGCCAGACGCCGCGCGCGATAAATGGACTGAGCCCTTCATGCGCGCCGCAGCACCGCAAACCGCCCACCGACGCCGAACCGGGCCTTTGGCAGCCAATGACCCCTTCGGCGCCGATCAAATGGCGCAATAGCGTGCTTTTACCATCACCTCAGGGATTGAGCCACTGGCGCAGGGTGGAGCGGTAGGGCTGGTCGAAGCGGCCATACTGGTCGATGCCGCCAGGATTGGTGCAGCTGGTCGATCCGCCCAGCAACTGGCCGGAGACGTAGCGGCGGCTGCCGATGCCCACGAACAGCGCGCTGCCGCTGCTGCCGCCTTCGGTGGTGCCCTGCTGCCAGTTGGTGGAGATGAAGGTGCCGCTGTCGGCGTTGCTGGACTGGCAGGTGTCGGAGGAGCAGGTGCTGTAGAACTGCACCGTGCCCACGCTGACCTTCTGCAGGTCGCCCTTGGGATGGTGGATACCCGCCACCGGCATCTTCACAGGCACGCCGCCGAAGTAGGAGCCCGCATACACCACACCGGCTGGCGGCATGGCGTTGAGCCGCATGAAGGATGTGTCGGTGTTGGCCGTGGCGTAGAGCATCGTGGCGCCGCCCGTCAGCCGCAAGGCGCCGGGGTTCACGGCGCCGGAATTGCAGGCGGTGGAGCGGTAGAACCAGTCGGTGGTCAGGGTGGAGGCCACCGACTGGGTGGAGATGCAGTGGTTGGCGCTCAGGAAATACGGCGTACGCGAGGAGCGCATGTCGTTCAGCAGGGTACCGGTGCAGACGAAGGCGTTGCCATCGTCGTGCACGAAGATCATGCGTGCCACCGAGCGGCTTTCGCTGCTGTATTCGGGCTTGCACATCACATCGACGTTGCAGGAGCCGGATTCGCCCACCTTGGTGGTGAAGGCGCCCTCGGCCGCATCGGGGGCGACGGTGAAGTGCGACAGGCGCGGCACGGCGATCTGCACGGCGGACACGGGCGCGGCGGCCGGGATCTCCACTTCCAGCGTGGTCGATGCGCCGCCGAAGTCGGGGCTCCAGTAGGTGCGCGCGGTGGTGGCGTCGGCGCCGCCCTGGGCGTTGCGCGCGGCGATGGCGGCCAGCTCCTGCGCGGACACCTGCACAGCGGCAGCGGGATCTGCTCCATAGAAGCGCAGCACGGCGCCGGCCGGCAGGCTGCGCACCAGCACGCCCAGGCGCACGCCGAAAGCGCCGGCAGCGTCGAAGGCGATGGCCGCCACCTGGGTGCCGCGGTCGGTGGGGCTCCACTGCAGCAGGGACTGGGTGGAGGCCACGGTGGCCGTGTCGGCCACGTTACGCACCGAGCCGATCTGGCGAGCGATGCCCTGCGCCGGATTGGCGGCGGTAGCCTTGGCGATGGAAGCCGCGGGCAGCGCGCCCAGCTGCACATGGCGCACGGTGCCCGTGGGGGCGATGCCCTGCGCGGCGGCGGCGTCCTTGGTGGCGGTGGGAGCCGGCGTGGCCGAAGCCGACAACGCGCTGGTGTCCAGGGGTTCGATGCGGTTCACGGCGGCATCGGGCGGGACCGTTACGGCGGAGCCGCCATTATTTGAAGAACTGTCACCTCCGCCACCGCCGCCGCAGGCGGCCAGCACGAGCGACACGGCAACCGCCGCAGCCAAGGGTTTGAATGCATTCTTTTTCATGTCCAGGCCTTCACGTTCCGTTCAAAACAGACATAAGACACCCGCTGTATATAGATTTCATGTGACGCCATCAGCGGGCGCTGCGGCCAACCCACGGCCAAGCAGTCACGGGTCATGCCAATCCGGCCCTCACCTCGCCAGCGCCTTCAGCGCCAGCTTGATGCCATCGCTCACTCCCACGTCGGCCGGCAGGGCCTTCAGGGCGGTGGCGGCCTCCTTGTCGTTGTAACCCAGCGCCAGCAGGGCCTGCAGGATATCGGCCTGCGCATCGCTCTGGGCATGGGCCACGCTGCCGATGTCAGCGCCCAGCTTGCCCTTGAGTTCCAGCAGCAGCCGCTCGGCCGTCTTCTTGCCGATGCCGGGCACCTTCACCAGGCGGCCGGCCTCCTGCAGCGTCACGGCCTGGGCCAGGTCGGCCACGCCCAGGCCCGAGAGGATGGCCAGCGCCGTGCGCGGCCCGACACCGGAAATTTTGATGAGTTCGCGGAAAGCCTGGCGCTCAGGGTGAGTGGCGAAGCCGTAGAGCAGCTGCGCATCCTCGCGCACGATAAACTGGGTCAGCAGGGCCACGCGCTCGCCCACGGCCGGCAGGTTGTAGAAGGTGCTCATGGGCACCTGCACTTCGTAGCCCACGCCATGGCAGTCCAGCAGCACTTCCGGGGGATTCTTCTCCAGCAGGGTGCCGGTCAGTTTGCCTATCATTGATGTCCTTTGCCGCGCGTTCTGGCGGCCTCTTGAACGGAATTATCCGCGTGATCCTGCGCCACACATTCACCCCCCACAACAACCTGCGGCTCACCCATCTGTGCGGCCCGGCCGATGCCCATCTGCGCCTGATCGAGACGGCGCTGGACGTGCGCATCGCCCACCGGCACGAGCAGTTCAAGGTGGACGGCCCCAAGGCGAAGGCCACGCAGGCGATGGAGCTGCTGCAGGCGCTCTACGAAATGGCCGAGCGCCCCATCGCGGAGGAGCACATCCAGCTCATGCTGGCCGGCGACAGCGAGCTGCTGGAAGCGCCCGAGGGCGCACCCACGCTGCTGAACACCCGCCGCGCCGACCTGCGCGCGCGCACCGCGACGCAAGGCGCGTATCTCGAGAACATCGCCAGCCACGACATCACCTTCGGCATCGGCCCGGCCGGCACCGGCAAGACCTACCTGGCCGTGGCCTGCGCCGTCGATGCGCTGGAGCGCAGCAACGTGCAGCGCATCGTGCTGACGCGCCCGGCCGTGGAGGCCGGCGAGCGCCTGGGCTTCCTGCCCGGCGATCTGACGCAGAAGGTGGACCCGTACCTGCGCCCGCTGTACGACGCGCTCTACGACCTGATGGGATACGACAAGGTGCAGAAGGCCTTCGAGCGCAATGCGCTGGAGATCGCGCCGCTGGCTTTCATGCGCGGGCGCACGCTGAACAACGCCTTCGTCATCCTGGACGAGGCGCAGAACACCACGCCCGAGCAGATGAAGATGTTCCTCACCCGCATCGGCTTCGGCGCCAAGGCGGTGGTGACGGGCGACGTGAGCCAGATCGACCTGCCCAAGGGCACGCTGAGCGGCCTGATCGACGCCGAGCGCGTGCTCAAGCGCGTCAAGGGCATCGCCGTCACGCGCTTCACCACGGCCGACGTGGTACGCCACCCGCTGATCGCCCGCATCGTGGACGCCTACGATGCACGGAGGGGGACACCCCCCTGAGCCGCTGCGCGGCATCCCCCCATTCCCCCCTCCCTCGGCTGCGCCGGGCAGGGTGACGACCCCGGTCGACGAGGGCAGCCAGATCCACGGCATCTGCTGGTCCGGGCCGCGCCAGACTCAGCACCGGCTGGCCCACCGTCCGCGGCGCCCACTCAACTACTAAATTGATAGCTTCCAGCCCATGCTGGACAACCACTGGAGGCCGAAATGGCACTGAACCAACTCCAACTGTCGCTGCAGTTCGCCCGCTTCGACGGCGTGGCCGAGCACCGTGCCGCGCTGCCGCGCCATGCGGCGGCGCGCTTCATCCGCCATGCGCTTTCCAGCGATGCCGAAATCACCGTGCGCATCGTCGGCGCCGAAGAGGGCCAGGCCCTGAACCGCGAATACCGCAAGAAGGACTACGCCACCAACGTGCTCACCTTCGACTACGCGCAGGAGCCCGTGGTGGTGGCCGACCTGGTGCTGTGCGCGCCCGTGGTCGCGCGCGAGGCGCGCGAACAGAACAAGCCGCTGCGCGAGTACTACGCGCACCTGCTGGTCCACGGCACGCTGCACGCACAGGGCTGGGACCACGAGACCAGCCCCGAAGATGCCGACGAGATGGAAGCCTACGAGACGGCCATCATGGAGGAGATGGGGTTTGCCGACCCCTACGCCAGCTGACAGACCCGCCCCAGAAGGCACCCTGCCCGGCCCGGGCATGAGGACGTGGAGGAGAAGGAGACATGCTTGAAATCGCCTTGCTGCCGGCCGCTGCCTTCGTGGCTGGCGCCCTCAATGCCGTCGCCGGAGGCGGCAGCTTCCTGACCTTGCCCGCGCTGGTCTTCGCCGGCGTGCCGCCGGTGGCAGCCAATGCCACGGGTACGGTCGCCCTGCTGCCCGGCTACATCGCCAGCGCCTGGGCGCAGCGCGAGGACACGGCCGCACCGCCGGGCCTCACGCTCAGGCGGCTGATGGCGCTCTCGCTGGCAGGCGGTGCGGCCGGCGCTGCCCTGCTGCTGGCCACGCCCGACGCCACCTTCCGCAGCCTCGTGCCCTGGCTGCTGCTGGCCGCCACCGCGCTCTTCGCCTGCGGCCCGTGGCTGCGCCAGCGCTGGGCGCGCGGCAATGCGCCCTCCCCCATCAAGGCTACGCTGGGCGTGCTGGCCGTGTCCGCCTATGGCGGCTACTTCAACGGCGGGCTGGGCATTCTGCTGCTGGCGCTCTTCCGGCTGCTGGGCCAGAGCCATCTGAACGCGATGAACGGGCTCAAGAACTGCGTCTCCGCCCTGCTCACCAGCATGGCGGTGCTGATCTATGCGGCGGGCGGCGCGGTGCACTGGCGGCACGCGCTCCTGATGGCGCTGGCCGCCACCGTGGGCGGCTACGTGGGCGGGCGCGTGGCGCGCCTGATGCCGGCCGCCTTGCTGCGCTGGTGCATCGTGACGACCGGGCTGGTGATGGCAGGCCTGTTCTTCGCGGCCCAGCACTGAGAATTCACGCTCCAGCCCTTATCCGGCCTGGACTGCTCGCTATCAAATTTGACATTCAGGCCGGTGCCACCGCGGCTGGCGGAATGCGCAGCGGAATGGTGACCGGCCCGTCGTTGACCAGATGCACCTTCATGTCGGCAGCGAAGCGGCCGGTTTCCACCACGGGGTGCTGGGCGCGGGCCTGGGCGACGAAGTAGTCGTAGAGCCTGCGCCCTTCGTCGGGCGCGGCCGCCCCGGTGAAGCTGGGGCGATTGCCGCCCCGGGTGTCGGCGGCCAGGGTGAACTGGCTCACCAGCAGCAGGCCACCGCCCACGTCCTGCACGCTCTGGTTCATCTTGCCGGCGTCGTCGGTGAAGATGCGCAGCTTCAGCAGCTTGGCCAGCAGGCGGTCGGCCTCGGCTCCGGTGTCGCCGCGCTCGGCGCACAGCAGCACCAGCAGCCCCGGCCCGATGCGGCCGAGGGTGACGCCATCCACATCCACCCGGGCCTCGCTCACGCGCTGCAGCAGGCCGATCATGCGGGCGCTCCGGGCTCGTCCAGGAAGGCTTCCACGCCCAGGGGCAGCAGCTCGATGGTCACGCGCAGGCCGGGCACGGCGTGCATCAGCGCGGCCTCGACCGCGGCGCGGCGCTGGGCGGCGCGGCCCAGGCTCCAGTCGGCCGGCACATGCATGTGCAGCCCGGCGAAGCGGCGCTGGCCGGCCTGGCGGGTGACGAGGTGGTCGAAGCGCACCAGCGGCTCGGTCTGCGCGAAGGACTGCAGCGCGGCGTCGATGGCGGCCTGCGCCTCGGGCTCGACGGCGGAATCCATCAGGCCCTGCGAGGCGCGCCAGATCAGGTGCACGCCTTCCTTCAGGATGTTCAGCGCCACGGCCATGGCCACGACAGGGTCCAGCCAGAGCCAGCCCGTGAGGCCCGCCGCGCCGATGCCGATCACGACGCCCGCCGAGGTCCACACGTCAGTGACCAGATGACGAGCATCGCCCTCCAGCGCCACCGAGCGATAGACGCGCGCCGAGCGGAACATGAGCCAGGCCAGCAGCCCGTTGAGCGCCGAGCTGACGACCGACAGCGCCAGCCCCCAGCTGACCTGCTCGAGCGGCTGGGGCTCGGCCAGCCGGTGGGCCGCCGCCCAGAGAATGGCCACGGAGGCGCCCATGATGAGGATGCCCTCGAAGCCCGATGAGAAGTACTCTGCCTTGTGGTGGCCGTAAGGGTGGTCGTCGTCGGCCGGGCGCGCAGCCACCGTCACCATGGCCAGCGCGAAGATGGCGCCCGCCAGGTTGACGAAGGACTCGAGCGCATCGGAGAGCAGGCCCACCGAGCCCGTGAGGTACCAGGCCATCGTCTTGAGCACGATGGTGACCAGCGCCACCCCGACGGAAGCCCACAGCAGGGTGTGGGGGGCCAACGTGGCGGCGCCGGGGGCAGGCGGGTTGGCGGAGGGTGGTTTGACAGAGGACATGGCGATTCAGGAGGCAGCCGGGGGCGCCATTCTGCCTGCGCCAGAAGGCCGCCGCATGGCGCAGCCACCGTGCCCTGCCGTCCGGCACACCAGGGATCCACGGGCCGGCCCGCCAGGGGATCGCGCAGAGCCACACGGCCGGGGCCGCAGGCCGCTCAGCCCACGGAGATCTTGCGATCGCGCACGACCTCGGCCCAGAGCGAGCGCTGGTCCTGGATGAACTTCTCCGCAGCCGCAGGCGTAGCCCCCGGAAACACGTCGCCGCCGAGTTTGCGGATGCGCGAGAGCACCTCCGGATCGGCCAGCGCCTGGCGGATGCCGGTGACCAACCGGGCCTGCACGTCCGCCGGCAGGCCCGCCGGAGCCAGCACAGGGTTCCACTCCAGCACTTCGTACTTGCGCACGCCCACCTCGGCCATGGTGGGCACTTGTGGCAGGGAGCGGGCGCGCAGCGAGGAGGTGACGGCCAGCGCACGCAGCTTGCCGGCGCGGATATGGCCCAGGGCAGACGCCACGTTGGCAAAGAAGAGCGGCACCTTGCCGGCCATCACATCGTTCATGGCCGGGCCGCCGCCGCGGTAGGGAATGTGCAGAAGTTGCACGCTGGCGCGCTCCTCGAACAGCGCCCCCGCCAGGTGCTGCGCCGAGCCGTTGCCCGACGAGGCATAGGCCACGCTGGCCGGCTTGTCCCGGGCCATCGCGATCAAGTCCTGCACGCTGCGGACCCGAAAGCCCGCTGAACACACCAGCACGTTCGGGAAAGTGGCCAGCACTGCGAGGGGTGTGAAGGCCTTGGCGGAGTCGTAGGCCATCCGGGGATAGAGCGACGGATTCACCGCAAAGGACGACGCATCCAGCAGCAGCGTGGCGCCGTCCGGCGTGGCCCGCGCCACGCGTTCGCCGGCGATCTGGCCGCTGGCGCCGGGAATGTTCTCCACCACCACGCTCCGGCCCAACGCTGCGCCCAGGCGCGGCGCGAGGATGCGCGCCATCAGATCTGCACCGCCGCCGGCGGGATACGACACCACCAGGGTGACGGGCCGAGCGCCCGCCATGCCCTGCGGCTGCGCGAGGGTGGCGCTCCAGGGTGCGGCGAGCGCGGCGCCAGCCGCGCACAGCACGAGGCGGCGGGAGGGATCGGAGGATGGCAAGTTCATGGGCAGGCTCCAGGAGATGCGAGGCACGCGCAGCAGATCAGACCCAGGTGACGCTGTGATGGAGGCGGAAGGCGCGGGCATCGCCACGCATGCCGTGACGCGCCATTAGACGCTGCGCCCTCCCCGATCCAGGTGCAGCGGGTGACCGCAGCGCCATGCGCGGGCGCAGCGCGGCGGCCAAGGCCGCATGGCACCCCAGCACAAGCCATGGTGGCAAAAGGAGCCGATCAGCTCTCACCCACCAACCGCGCGCGCACCGGCTTGCCTTTGACACGGCCGGCCGACAGTCGGCGCGCCGCCTCGGCCGCCACTTCGCGCTGCACGGCCACGTAGGTGGAAAACTCGTTCACGTTGATCTTGCCGATCTGCTCGCGGGTGAAGCCCATCTCGCCGGTCAGCGCGCCCAGCACGTCGCCGGCGCGGATCTTTTCCTTGCGCCCACCCACGATCTGCACCGTGGCCATGGGCGGCAGCAGCGGGCCGCCGGGCGCGGGCGTGAGCTCGGCCAGCGGATGCCATTCGGACTCACGCCCTTGCAGCTGCTCGATCTTGCCGACGCTGCCCATTTCGGGAAGGCTCGCCAGGCTGAGCGCCAGCCCCTCGGCATCGGCCCGGCCGGTGCGGCCGATGCGGTGGACATGGATCTCCGGATCAGGCGTCACATCGACGTTGATGACCGCCTGCAGCTGGGCGATGTCCAGCCCGCGCGCGGCCACGTCGGTGGCCACCAGCACGGTGGCGCTGCGGTTGGCGAACTGCACCAGCACCTGGTCGCGGTCGCGCTGCTCCAGGTCGCCATAGAGCGCCAGGGCGCTGAAGCCCTGCGCGCGCAGCACGTCCACCAGATCGCGGCACTGCTGCTTGGTGTTGCAGAAAGCGATGGCCGATTCGGGCCGAAAGTGGTTGAGCAGCTGCGACACGGCATGCAGGCGCTCGCCTTCCTTGACCTCGTACCAGCGCTGGGCGATCTTGCCGGCGCCGTGCTGGGCCTGCACGGTGATCTGCTCGGGCGACTTCATGAATTGGCGGGCGATGCGTTCGATGCCCTCCGGGTAGGTCGCGGAAAAGAGCAGCGTCTGCCGCTCGGCCGGGCAGCGGCGCGCCACCTGGGCGATGTCGTCGAAAAAGCCCATGTCGAGCATGCGGTCGGCCTCGTCGAGCACCAGGGTCTTCAGGCCCTGCAGCTCCAGCGTGCCGCGTTCCAGGTGGTCCATCACCCGCCCGGGCGTGCCGACGACGACGTGCGCGCCATGTTCCAGGCTGGTGATCTGCCCGCGCAGCGGCACGCCGCCGCAGAGGGTGACGACCTTGATGTTCTCCTGCGCGCGCGCCAGACGGCGGATCTCGGTGGTCACCTGGTCGGCCAGCTCGCGCGTGGGGCACAGCACCAGCGCCTGCACGCCGAAGTGGCGCGGATTGAGACGGTCCAGCAGCGCCAGGCCGAAGGCGGCGGTCTTGCCGCTGCCGGTGCTGGACTGGGCGATCAGGTCGCGCCCGAGCAGCGCGGGCGGCAGGCTGGCGGCCTGGATGGCCGTCATGCGCGTGTAGCCCAGCTGCTGCAGGTTGGCCAGGGTGGCGGGGGACAGCGCCAGCGCGCTGAAGTCGGCAGAAGAGGTGGTCATCGCCCGATTATCCCGGCCCCCGCCGCGCCGGGGCGAAGCGGCGCGACACGGCATCGATATCGCCGCGGCGCAGA
>JBHIWE010000142.1:0-11393 GCA_041987645.1 Acidovorax sp.
CAGCGTCGCGAAGAATTGAGCTACGACGTCGCGCTGGCACGGCTCGCCAAGGGCGTGTGCCCGGGCTGCGAGCGCCAGGTGGACCTGAAAGACCCGGCGATCGACTACTGCCCGCACTGCGGCATCGGCCTGTTTGACCGCTGCGGGATCTGCGCCACCCGCAAGAGCGGTTTCGCACGCTTTTGCCATGCGTGCGGGGCTGCTGCGGCCCCTGTGCGACCGGAGTCCACGCAGGGGGCGCATACGGGGGCTTAAAGCCCTCAGGCTGCCTATGACTCCTTATTTGCTTTGCAGGTGTACCGGATGGCCGGCCTAGCATGGGGATACGCCGCTGCGCGCTGCAGATATCTTTCGACTTCGCTAGCATGTAACCCGTTGAATCAAAAACATCAATTGGAAACAAAATGACGGACTCAGTCGTTTCTCCTTCTGACGAGATGCTCGTTGTCCTGGCCCGGGGCATCCTGGAGGCGCAGCCTTGTCTGGGACTGGATGGGCGGGGTCAGATCGTTTCTGCCAACGCAGCCTTCCTCTCCATGACCCAGCACCCGGCGGACGAATTGCTAGGGCATCACTACCGTCAATGCTTTCCGCGTGCTGCCGAATGGATCGACGCATGCCTGGCCGCCGGCGAAGCGGCCCCTCAAGCCGTAACGGGGCGGCATTTCGGCAGCTGGAAGCGTGATTGCGTCACGCGCACCCAGGCCTATCTGCTGCGTGATGCGGAGGGGGCGCTGGCCCAGGTCGTACTGCTGCTTGAAGATGTTTCGGAGCTTCGCGCCACGATGCGGGAATACGAAGGCCACATGGATGCCATCGACCGCTCGATGGCCGTCATTGAGTTCGATCTCAAGGGCCATGTGCTCAAGGCCAACGAGAATTTCCTGAAAACCTTCGGATACTCCGCCGAGGAGATCGCAGGGGTGCATCACCGCTTGTTCTGTGACGCCGCCCATGTGCGCAGTCTGGACTACCGCGAATTCTGGGAGCGATTGGCCGCTGGCGAATTCCAGCAGGGCGAATACCGCCGCGTCAGCAAGACGGGCCGCGACGTGTGGATCCAGGCGTCATACACCCCGGTGCTGGACGAGGACGGCCGCCCGGTGAAGGTGGTCAAGTACGCCAGCGACATCACCGAAGGCAAGCTGCGCACCACGGAGAACGCCGGCCGAGTTCAGGCCATAGACCGGTCCACAGCGGTGGTGGAGTTCTCTCTGGATGGCATCGTGATGGGCGCCAACCAGCTATTCCTCGATACCACGGGCTACACGCTGGACGAGATTTTGGGCAAGCACCATCGCGTGTTCTGCACCCCTGAATACGCCGCAAGCCCCGCCTACCGCGACTTCTGGCGCAAGCTGGGCGATGGCGAATTCGAGTCCTCCGTGTACAACCGCGTCGCCAAAGGCGGCCGGGAAATCTGGTTGCAGGCCTCGTACAACCCCATCTTCGACGGCGAGGGCCGCCAGGTGAAGGTCATCAAGTACGCCACCGACATCACGGATGCGAAGATCCGCAACGCCGAATACGAGGGCAAGGTCAACGCCATGTCCCGCGCTCAGGCGGTGATCGAGTTCGATCTAGAGGGTAATGTGCTGCATGCCAATGCCAACTTTCTCGACGCGATGGGCTACACCCTGCGCGAAGTGGTCGGACAGCATCACAAGATGTTTTGCGAGCCCGAGTTTGTGCGCTCTTCCGAATACCGCGACTTCTGGGCACGCCTGAGCCGCGGCGAGTTCTATTCGGGCCTCTACAAGCGCATCAGCAAGCACGGCTATCCCGTCTGGATCCAGGCGACCTATAACCCCATCATCGGTCCCAATGGGGCACCGGTGAAAATCATCAAGTACGCCATCGACGTGAGCGGGCAGGTGGAGCGGGAACAACTCGTCCGAAGCCGCGTGCACGCCATGGGCAGCTCCATCCAGCAGCTGACCGAGACTATCGGAGAGATCGCGCGCGCGACGCAGCAATCCACCGAGCTCGCTGCGCAAACGCAGTCCGAGGCCCGGCGCGGCAGCCAGACCCTGCTGCGCTCGCTGGATGCCACCAAGGCCATCCAGGAGTCGTCCGACGACATCCATGCCATCGTGCAGGTCATCGGCGACATCGCCAACCAGACCAACCTGCTGGCCTTCAACGCCGCCATCGAGGCCGCTCGGGCGGGTGAGCACGGCCTGGGCTTTTCTGTTGTGGCCGACGAGGTGCGCAAGCTGGCCGAGAAGTCGTCCCAGGCGACGCGCGAAATCACCAAGCTGATCGCTGAATCGGTGGCGCGGGTGCGCCAGGGCGGCGAGATCTCTTCGCAGGCGGCGGAAAACTTCGAACGCATCGTCCAGGGGGTGGAGCGCACCACGATTTCCATCGCCGGAATCCTTTCCGCCACCGACGCGCAGACGGTAGCCACGGACAACGTCTCGGCGCTGCTGGAAGAGCTGACGCGAGTCTCCTCGCGCGGCAACCCCGCCGCCGAGGCCGCCGACGCCACGTCGGGCAGTGCCCCTCCGGTGCGCGCATGAGTGGCGACGGGACGGTCCTGCATTACGGCATCGTCCGCACGGCCGGCCAGGACATCGCCATCGCCGCCAGCGAACTGATCGAGGCGGTGGACATGCCTGAACAACTGCTGCCGCTGCCCGAGCCTTCGCTGCTGATGGCCGGCATGTTCCTGCTGCGGGGGCAGCTGATTCCCGTGCTGGACCTGCACCGCCTGATGGCGCCCGCTGGGGCTGAGCCGGTGCTGCCGCTCAATGACTTAGCGGCCGAGACCTCGCAGCGTGCTGCCAGGCAGGTCGCAGTGGTCGCGTACGGCGGGCATCGCCTGGCCATCCGTGTGGACGCCATCGCCGATGTGCTGCGCGTCGCGCCTTCTGCCGTCACCCCAATGGGCGGGATGGAGGGCGGCTTGTTCGATCGCTGGCTGGTCACGGACGGCCCTGATGCGCGCGCGCTGCCGGTGCTGCAGGTGGCGGCCTTGATGGAGCGCACGCCCGGCGTGATGCCCGCCCGCGAACGCTCCGATGTGCCTGGATCGAATGCCGGTGCAATGCAGTCTGCGGCTGCGCTGCGCAGGCATACGTTGGCAGGTCTGGGATCGCAGGTGCTGGCCTTCGACTTCGCCGAGGTACCCGACGTGCAGCCCATGCCGCCCATGCGTTCGTTCTTCGCCGCCAGCGGTGCCATCCGTGGCCTGGTGGCTTGGCGCGGCAAGGATGTTCCCGTCGTCGATCTGCAACGCTTGCTGGGCGTGCCGGGTGGTGTGCCAGAGTCGGGCCGCCCTTTGCTCATGGTGCTGCAGCATGCGGAGCGGCGCATCGGCGTGGAGGTGGATGCCCTGCTGGGGATGGAAATGGTGGCGGCCGACGCTATCGTGCCGCTCGGGACCGGGGCCATTCTTCAGCCTGAGTGCTATGCGGGTGCCCTGCGCACGGCACGGCACGGCATTGCCTCCGTGCTGCGCGTGCCGGCGCTGTTGGCCCATCCTCTCGTCGCCGGCTTTCTGGAATCCCATGTCGATGCCGCCAGCCAGGCGTCGGTGCAGGCAGCGGCCCTGCAGGGCGGTCCGCAGGGTGCAGGCGGGCGCACCACGTTCCTGGTTTACCGAGCCGGTGGCGGTTGCGCGACGCCGCTCGTGGACGTGGAGGAAATCCTGGACTACCGTGCGCCCGCCGTGCGCGTCGATGAGGCGGGTGGCGGCATGTGCGGCCTCGTCGAGCGCAGGGGACGGCCGCTGGAGGTGTTCGATCTGCGCACCCTGCTGGGCAGCCCGGCGGTGGACGCCTCGCCGCAGTCATGCGTGCTCGTGGTGCGTCGCGGCGAGCGTTTGCGCGGTTTTCTGGTGGACAGCCTCGTGTCGCTCGTGGCGGCAGATGCCACCAAGCAGATGGGGCGTGAGCCTGCCGAGGGCGCCAGGCCTTCCGGCAGCGGCCTGGGGCGCATGCTGGTGGTTGGCCAGGGAGCCGATTCAATGACCTGCCGGCAAGTGGATCTGCGCAGCTTCATGGGGCCGGACACGACGCCGCCCGGGCAGAGTCCGGAGTGAAGTTCCGACAGGGCGGACCGGAGATTGATCGGGATGGGTGGGAGGGCCAGGCCGGCGCATCGTCGCGTCTGGCATGTTCGCCCCAAGCCATCGACGGGTCCAATGGCTCGCTCGGCCCCGCACGCATCGTCTGTGTCATCCCCTATATCCCCGAGAGACGTAAGCGACAGTCTGGTTCCTGCGGAGTGCCGTGGCTGGTCCATCGGGGCTGGGCGAGCGTATGAACGCCTGCCCAGCGACAATGGTTGGTCGTTTCGCTGGGCGGAACACGCAGCGGCTTGCAAAGCCTTGAATGCCCCGCGCCGCCTCACCCGGCCGCATCTCGTGAGGTCCAGATTTCAAGCACTAAAAACCTCTTGACGGCTAACGCCGTGCAGGAGTGTCTTGCGCGTCGCTCAGGACCCCATCACCACCGGCCCACCCTTGTCCAGCGCCCTCTGGTACGCCGGCCTGGCGCGGATGCGGTCCCGGTAGGCGCTCAGGTGTGGATGGCGCTCAGCTCCTTCTGCTCGCGAGAGCGCGGCCTCGACCGGGAAGCTCATCTGGAAGTCCGCCAGGCTCAGCGCATCGCCTGCGAACCAGGGGTGGCGCGAGAGGTGGTCGTCCATGTAGGCCAGCGCGGTGGCGAGGTTGGGGTCCACCAGCCTGTGCTGGGCCTTGCTGCAGATGGCCCGTGCCACGGGCCGCACGAAGAAGGGCATGGGCTGGGTGGGCAGCGTCTTGAAGACCAGCTTCATGACCAGCCAGTTCATGAGCGAACCTTCGGCGTAGTGCATCCAGAAGCGGCAATAGCGGTGCGCTGTGGTGCCGCGTGCCGGCTCCAGCTGGGCCAATTCGGGCGGGGCCTGGTCTCCGAAGCGCTCGGCCAGGTATTCGAGGATGGCGCCGGACTCGGCGATCACCTCGCCTTCGTCGGTGATGACGGGCGACTTGCCCAGCGGGTGGATGCGCTTGAGTTCGGGTGGCGCCAGCCGCGTGATGGGGTTTCGCGCATAGCGTTTGACTGCGTAGGGCACGCCCAGCTCTTCCAGAAGCCAGAGGACGCGCTGGGAGCGCGAGGTTTCGAGGTGGTGAACGGTCAGCATGCCTGCATCGTAGGCGCTGCTCCCACCACCTTCATGTCGGATGGGCGGCTATCGTCCAGTCCGTCTCCGCGAGGCTGCCGGGCCGGTCCAGGGCCCGGAACACCACGCAGTCGCGCCCGGCGTTCTGCGCCCGCGCCTGCAGCCGGTCCGCATCGCGCAGCATGGAGCGGATCAGGGCCTCGGACGTGCCGTCGGCGGGCACCGCCACGTCGGCGTAGAAGGCAGCGCCGATGCTGACCGTCACGGTCAGCGGCTGTCCCTCGGCCAGCGCGAGGGGCAGAGCGCGGGTGGCTGCGCAGAGGCGCTCGGCGGCCGCCATGGCCTCCGAGTCGGTGGCTCCGGGCAGCAGCAGCACGAACTTCTCTTCGCCCAGCGCCGCCAATGGCTCTTCCGTGCGCAGTAGCGGTGCGATGCCTTCCGCGAAAGCGGCGCGCACGCGCTCGCCGGTGGTGCGGCCATGGCGCGCGATGACGGGTGGCAAGGAATCCACGCCGATCATCAGCAGGCCCACCGGGCGGCGCTGACCTTCAGGTAGTGGTCGTTCGAGCCAATCCCGGGCCCGCCCCGTGAACGGGCTTTGCGCCAGGAAGGATGCCATGTCGTCGTCGCCGACCTTGGCCCGGCCCAGCTGTAGCAGCCTCGCGTCGCGGGACGCCATGGCGCTGGCGACGGCCAGCGGGCCCAGCGACAGCATGGCGATGCCCAGGCGCAGCGCCAGGATCATCTGCCACTGGTCTGGGCTGAACGCCAGAGCGGTCACGGCGGCCAGCTCCACAGTCTTCCAGAGGCACACTGCCAGGCAGAGCAGGGCGGTGACGAAGCGGCTGTAGGTAACGGCGCACCACAGCAGGGCCGGCACGACCATCGCCACCGACCAGGGCCCGCCGACGAAGGGCACCAGCACTTCTGCGCCAAGCACTGCGAGCAGCGGGCCCACTTGTTTCCAGGCGGGGATGTCGGAGTGCCGCGTGGCGAATGCCGTTCCCAGGCGGCCGCGCGCCGGGGCGGTCAGCATCACGGGCAGGATGAGCAGGTAGTTCAGCAGCTCGGAAGAGAACCACATGGACAGGCTGGGCAGCCAGGCTGTGCCGAAGACTGCGGGGCCGGCACCCCCGCCCACCAGAGCTGCCACTCCCGAGGCGGCGACGGAGATCCTTAGCAAGTGCAGTGGCGAGAGCTGGCAGCGCAACTGCCGCACGGGCGCCGCCAGCCGGCGCAACAGCAGCGCGGCCATGAGGACGCCGGCCAGGTTGGCGCCGGTGAGCCAGGTGGCAAGTGTCCAGGTCGATCCGTTGATCAGGTCCGCCGCCACGTAGCCGGCGAACGCGCCGGCCCAGACGGCCGGCCGACGCACGAGGCGCAGACGCACCAGCACGCCGACCAGCAAGGCGTTGGCGGGCCAGAAACACGAGAAGAAGCCGGTGGGCCGCATCGCGATTCCGGCCAGGCAGGCCAGCAGCACGCCCAGCCCTATCAGCAGGGGCATGCGCGCCGCCCGGGCCCAGGCCAGGCTGCGCGCAGGCTGCTGATGTCCACCGGCTGTGCTGCCGGGGAGGGAGGATGGGGTGGCTGCGGACATGGGTGGCGGCCGGGTGTCAGACCCCGCGTGCGCGGTCGGCTGCGAACTGCTGGCGGAACTGGGCAAAGCAGCCGGCATCCAGCGCCTCGCGGATCTCGCGCATCAGGTTCAGGTAGTAGTGCAGGTTGTGGATGGTGGTGAGCATGGGGCCCAGCATCTCGCCGCAGCGGTCCAGGTGGTGCAGGTAGGCACGGCTGAACCCGCCGCGGCCGCCATCTGCCCAGGCGATGCCGTCCTTGCCCGCGCAGGCGTGGCAGGTGCAGGTGGGGTCCAGCGGCTGGTGATCGGTCTTGTGGCGTGCGTTGCGCAACTTGAGATCGCCGTAGCGCGTGAAGATGGTGCCGTTGCGCGCGTTGCGTGTGGGCATCACGCAGTCGAACATGTCCACACCGTCGGCCACGCCCTGGACCAGGTCCTCGGGCGTGCCAACGCCCATCAGGTAGCGCGGCTTGTGGGCGGGCAGCCGATGCGGCGTGTGCGCCATGATCTCCAGCATCTCGTCCTTGGGCTCGCCCACCGACACGCCGCCCACGGCGTAGCCGGGGAAATCCATCTCGACCAGCGCCTGCAGCGACTCTTCGCGCAGATGGGGGAACATGCCGCCCTGCACGATGCCAAAGAGCGCATTGGGGTTGCCCAGGCGCTCGAATTCGTTCTTGGAGCGCACCGCCCAGCGACGGCTCATCTCCATGGACTTGCGCGCCTCGGCCTCGGTGGTCTTGCGGCCCTGCGTCTCGTAGGGCGTGCATTCGTCCAGCTGCATCACGATGTCAGAGTTGAGCGTGGTCTGGATCTGCATGCTCACCTCGGGAGACATGAAGAGTTTGTCGCCGTTGACGGGGCTGGCGAAGGTGACGCCTTCCTCCGTGATCTTGCGCATCGCGCCCAGGCTCCAGACCTGAAAGCCGCCGGAGTCCGTGAGGATGGGCTTGTTCCACTGCTCGAAGCCGTGCAGTCCGCCGAAGCTCTGCATCACGTCCAGCCCTGGGCGCATCCACAGGTGGAAGGTGTTGCCCAGGATGATCTGCGCCCCCATGTCGTGCAGGCTCTGCGGCATGACGCCCTTGACGGTGCCGTAGGTGCCCACGGGCATGAAGATGGGCGTTTGCACCACGCCGTGGTTGAGGGTGAGGGTGCCGCGCCGCGCG
Organism: Acidovorax sp.; assembly: GCA_041987645.1. Classification (GTDB taxonomy): domain Bacteria; phylum Pseudomonadota; class Gammaproteobacteria; order Burkholderiales; family Burkholderiaceae_C; genus Paracidovorax. The sequence goes on from JBHIWE010000142.1 coordinate 7,858, forward strand.
TGGCTTGCGGGGTCGGTCTTGAGAAGGTCGAACTGAAGCATGTGCGGGATTGTCCCAGACGGCGCACGCGGCAGAGAGGCGCGCGGCCAGGCTCTACACTGGATCGACGCATTCCCATCCCTTTCAGGAGTGAAACCATGTCCCTCAAGATCCTCATTGCCGTCGATGGCTCCGACCTTTCCCTCGATGCGGTGCGCCATGCGCTGGCGCTGCTGCAGTCCGGCCTGCGCGCCAGCCTGGTGCTGGCTCATGTGCAGGAACCGGCGTCGCTCTATGAAATGGTGGTGTCGCGCGATCCGGACCTGATCGCCGCGGCCAGTCTGGAGGCCGGCCAGCACCTGATGGCCTCGGCCCGCGCCTTGATTGATGCGGCCGGCGTGCCCTATGACACCGAGGTGGGCGTGGGCGAGGTCGCGCACACGCTGGTGGATATCGCCGAGCGGCAGGGCTGCGGGCACATCGTGATCGGCGCGCGCGGCCATGGCGCCATTGCCAGCGCGCTGCTGGGCTCGGTCTCGCAGGAGCTGGTGCAGGCCAGCCCGGTGCCGGTGACCATCGTCAAGCACGCCGATGCGGTGGCGGCGACGGGAGAAGGAGGGGATGTGGAAGAAGTTCGGGAACGGAGCGCTTAGCCGCAGCCGGCCAGTGGGAGGGCCTCGCTGCGCCCGCAGGGTCCGTCCCCGCGGCGCGTCAGGCCGCCTGGCGGAAGGGCTCTGCTGTGCGCTGGAACTTCCCGTGCGGCAGGCTGGACAGCCGCTTGAACATGCGGCGGCAGTAGCCGTTGATCCAGAGGCATTTGTTCAGCTCGTCCACCGGCAGTGGACCGGACACCACGACGATGTCGTTGGCAGCCTCCAAAGCGCCAGCTGCGCGCAGGCGGCGGCGCGTGTTGCTGGCCCAGGACTGGATGCGGTGGGGGCTACCGTGCTGATGCACCTGGCCGGTGTGCAGGTCGAAGGCGATGGCCACGGTGTCGGTCTTCAGTTTGAACCGGCGTTCGCCGGTGACCGCGCTGGGCGCATCACGCATGTCGTACAGGTAGTAGCTGCCCGACTTGAGTTGATATTGCATTTCCATGGGTTCGTCCTCCGAGCAGCATTGTCCAGGGGGCTCGTGGCGGGCCATGGCAAAGAAAACAAGAAGAAACCAGCGCTTATCGCAGCGCCGTCACGCAATGGCCTACCGGGTCGCCGCATTGTGTCGTGCCGGCCGGCGGTCGCAGGCCCCCGCGGCCGGGCAAAGGGTAACGGGTTGTTGTGACGCCTTCAGCCGGGCCGGCGCGCCGGCCGTGGTGCTGACCTCAGAAATCGACCAGGCTCAGCCCCACACTGAATACCGTGCGCTTGCGGTTGTAGTCGATCAGGCTGTCGCCGTATCCCGAGAAGATGGCGGTGTGCAGCCGCAGGTTGCTCTTGCCTGCGCCCACGTTCTGGCCCAGCGTTTGCAGCCATTCCAGGCGCGCGGAGCCGCGGTGGGCGCCGCCCAGCGAGTGGCGGCCCGTCAGGATGAACGTGTTGCTGCGGTCGCGTTGCCAGCTCACGGTCATTTCGCCGCGGCCCAGGTAGTTGCTGATGCCGGGGTTGTCGTCGTCGGCGGTGCTCTCGTGCAGGCGCTTCCAGAGCCGGGCGCTGACCGTCCAGCGGTTGTCGAGCTCGATGCCGGTCATCATGTAGGCGCGGTTCCAGCTGCGTGACAGCGGCAGGCTCTGGCCGTTGGACTGGTGGACCAGGCCCAGGCCCGAATAGCGCCAGCGCCAGCCGAAGGGAAGTTGTGCAGTGGTGGGATAGACGTAGATCACCTCCGGCTCGTGATCGGTGGTGCGGAACGGGCGGGAAATGGCGGGGCTGAAGACCTGCCAGTAGGACTGCTGCGAGTAGCCCAGCCACAGCGAATCACGCAGGTTGGAGTTCTCGGAGGTCAGGATGTTCTGCGCGAGCTTGGTGCGCACCGAAAGCTGCACGCGCATCTCGGCGCTGCGGTAGTCGGTGGCCGTGGCTGCGATGTGGCCCGGCGCATCGGAGCTGGGTTGGCGGTTCACACTGCTGGCCTTGGTGATCGATACGCTGATTGGCCGATAGCCGCGGAAGCGGAAGCTGCCGCAGTCGCTCCCGGATTCCAGCTCCCAGAAGCGCGAGAGCGTGCTGTATTGCTCGTCGCGGCAGCCGTCGGTCTGGGCGACCTCGATGATGCGGGTGGCGGGGAGCGTGGCGTCCACCGGCTTGGGCAGCGCGGCATTGCCACCGCCGGCGGGCGCTGCCGACGTGGCGGTGGCGGGCGCTGCGGAGGATGAGGCCGCTGGCGCACTGATCGCCGAGCTGGCGGCCCACTGGTCGAAGCAGGCCAGCCGTGCCTCGCCACTGTCGGTCATGGCTGCGCAGCGGCGCCAAGCGGTGTCGCCTCCGGCGGCCAGTGCGGCCGGGGGTTGTTGCGCCAGAGCGGCGCCCATGGGCGCGCTCATCGCCAGGGCGATAGCGAGGGAGGTGGTGCGGGGAACGAAAGTAAACGGCGGGAGGGGCATGGTGCGCATCGGATTCTGCCGGCAGCGGCGACCGGCGAGTATCGCCGGCCCTGGCTCTGGGCTGGGCCGGTGGGTTGGGAACGCCTGCACTGGCCGCGGCTTGGACGACTTCGAGGGGCCGTCATGCCTTGCTGCCTGTCAGCGGCCCTCTCAAGCGCATCGCTTGGCCAGCATCGTGTTACGGCCACCGCCAGCCGTGCAGGGGTGAGGGATGAATGTCACAGAGGCATACAAATGATACATCTCTCCTTGAATATCCAGCGGGCAGGTGTGCGTCCTGCTTGGTAAGACACGAATCTGCGTCCGTTTTCTATCGACAGGCGCGTGGGTAAGCCCCCTGTTGGCACACCTTGTTCATCACCGGCCTGGTGGCCCTGGGAGCCCCGTAGCCGGGATCTCGACGCGCGGAACAGGACAGCGTCATGGGGTGCCACTCGCGACGGCACGCACGCTGTCTGAGGGGTATCGCAACGTCTCAAGCAATGCCGGTTGCCGCACCGTCATCATGGCCGTGCGCCGCGACGAATCCCGCGCTCCGCGCCGGGCCCGCGAAAACAGGGGGGTCTCGCGCCTCTCGCTTCCATAACGGCAACCGTGGGCCCGGCGTGTTTACGGGCCGCAGGAGCAGGTGCCGTGCGATCGGATCAGCGGCCTTGAACCAGGCCTGGGCGGGGGGCTTAGCCCCCGGCTGCCGGCGAAGCCTTGCGCGCCGCGAATTCGGCGCGCAAGGCGCGCAGCTTCTCGCGCGGGTCTTCGCGGGCGGTGTTCTTGTCCAGGCCCATCTCCGCGATGAAGCGGCTGGGTTGGGCGCTGACGAATTCGCGGCCCTTCTTGCGCTTCTTGGTCCAGCTCACGGCGAGGCTGCGCTGAGCGCGGGTGATGCCCACGTACATCAGGCGCCGCTCTTCCTGCAGGCGCTGCAGGGTGTCTTCGGTCACCACCTGCGGTCGGCCCTCATCGTCGTCGAGCTTGAAGGGCAGCATGCCCTCGGTCACGCCCACCAGCATCACGTGCGGCC
>JBHIWE010000143.1:0-11334 GCA_041987645.1 Acidovorax sp.
TGGATCTCGGCCGGGCGGCCCAGCAGCCGTTCGGCCAGGGTGGCCACGGCGGGCTCGGCGCGCAGCGGCGCGGGCGGGGCGGGCGCGGCGGCGTCGGGGTCGCCTGCGCCCTGCGGGGCGGTGGCGCCGGCCCAATCCAGCGAGGCGGGGGTGAGCGGCAGAACGACCACGGCCTGGTCGGCGCCGTGGCCGGTGACGACCAGCTGCGGGTCTTCCGGCGTGCCAGTGGCGAAGTACTCGGGCGCGCCGCTGCCGGTGGGTCCGGGCGCGAATTCCGGCACCACACGCGACACCGGGCGGCCGGCCGCTTCCAGCGTCTGCAGCGTGGCGCGCAGCCAGGCACGGTCGCACGCTGCCACCCAGGCCGGCTCGCCGGCGCGTGCGCCCGGCTCCAGCGCGAAGTGCAGCAGCACGGTGTCGTCGAGCACGCGCTCTTCCAGCAGGCCTTCGAGCACGGCGCGCAGGCGCGGCGCCTGGGTGCCGGTGCCTTGCGGCAGCGTCACGCGGTGCCACGACAGCAGGCGCGATGGCACCACGGCCACGGTCTCGCCGGCACGGCCCGGGTCGGGCAGCAGGGCGGCCGATGCGCTGGCGTTCCGCTGGGCGGTGTGTCCGTCGGCGGTCAGCGTGTAGCCGTACTCGGTGGACGGCCCCGGTATCTCCGGGGTCAGGGTAAGGATGAGGGTGCTCATGGATCGGTTTCGCGGGCCATTTTAGGGGCCTGCCATGACAGGCCGCGGGGGGCGGTGGAACACCGGTCAGCGCAGCGCGTCGGCGCTGTCGCGCACGAAGCTGCCGCGCTCGCGCCAGAGGGTGCGCACCACGCCGCGCTGCTTGAGCACGAGGGATCGTTCCTCCACCACCGCCGTGCCCAGCCGCAGCCGGCCGCGCACTTCGAAGTAGCTGGACGAGACGCTGTGCGTGGCGGCGGTCAGCTCGGCCTGGCTGCCGATCAGCCGGGCGGCGTCGCTCTCGCTGCGGAAATGCTGGCCTTCGCGCGCCTGCACCAGGCGCTGGGCGTCGGACATGTCGATCTTGTCGATGCTGGCCCACAGCACCACCGCGCTGGCGGTGTTGAGGTTGACCTGGGTGGGCACCGGCAGGATTGTGGCGTAGGGCGCGAGCGCCTCCACGCTGGCCGGCGCCAGGCCCCACCAGGTGAGCTGCGATACGGTCTGCGGCATCAGCGGCGCGCTGGGGTTGTTGTTGCTGCCGCCCGTCGCGCCAGCGTTAGCCGCGTTGCTGGCCGGAGCGCCGGTGCCCGTGCCTGACGCGGTGCCCGCACCCGATGCGCTGGGCGGGCCGTGCAGCACCTGGGCCTGCACCATGCCGCGTGCGACCAGGTTCAGCTCCTGCACCGGCAGGCCCAGATATTCGAAAAGCCGGGTGAACTGCCGCAGCGCCACCGGGTTCACCTGCCCGTTGGCGGCCAGGTTGCGCAGGTTCAGGCGCGACTGCATGTCGGTGATCTGGCCCGAGAGGAAGGCGTTGGCCGTGTCGGTGCTGGCGTCTTCCGCCTGGCTCACGCCGCGCTGGGCTGCGAGGAAGGTGGAAAGCCGTGCTTCTTCGAGCGGCACGGCCCAGGGCTCGGTCAGGTTGTCGGTGCCGTCGCCGCCGCGCGCGAGGGAGTCTTCGCGCAGGATCAGCCGCGACCAGTCCAGCGCACCGATCAGGATCCACGCCGCCTGGATGCGGGCGCGTTCGGCGGTTTCGACCTCCACCGAGCGCCACTGCTGCCACATGGCGGCCGCGGCGAAGCTGGCCACCAGGGTCACGGTGAGCATGGCGGCCAGCAGGGCGGCGCCGGCCTGCTGGCCGCGGGCGGCGGCGCGCCGCCACATCGGCGGCCTTGCGGCGCGGCAGCAGGGGCGGCGGTGTATCAGGCTCATGACTTGTTGCCGCCCTGCAGCGGGTTCACCCAGTCGATCGTCATGCCGCCGGCCAGGGCCCCGCCCGGGGGCAGCGTCAGATGCAGGCTGATGCCGTCAGGCACGCTGGCGGCTTCGGGCGAGAGCCCGCCCGGCACCTGCGGCCCCACGGGCGTGCCCGCGCTCGACTGCGCGTTCGACCAGGCGCCGCCGCGGAAGTAGAAGAGCTGCCACTGCGTGAGCGGCATCAGCGCAGTTTCGGCGCGGCGGTCGGCCTCGCTGGGCGTGCGCGCCCATTGCGCGGCATGCTGCCAGGCATCGTTCCACTCGCCGCGCGTGCGCAGCGGGCCTGACTGCCAGCGCAGCCATTGCGTGGTGTTGCCCACGGCGCGCAGCGTCCAGGCCACCACCAGCGCGCCGTCGTCGGGCTGGCGCGTGCCGTGGCGGGTGAGGCGCAGCACCTGGCCGTCCCAGGCGATGGGCTGGGTGCCTTCGATGGCCTGCAGCGCGTCCAGATCGGTCTTCCACTGCGCCAGCGCCGTCTGCATCACCAGCAGGCCGTCGGTGCGCTGGCGGGTCAGCTCCTGCGACCGCACCATGCCGTCGAGCCCGCGCCAGCTCATGATGGCGATCAGCGCCATCACCGCGATGGCGACCATCAGCTCGATCAGCGTGAAGCCGCGTGCAGCGCTGGCCGGCGACGCGCGCCGCAGGGCGGTGTGCATCAATACCTTCCGACGATGGTGGACACGCGCAGCACCGAGTTGTCGCCATCGAACACCTGGGCGTCCACGCGCCGGAATTGCGGGTTGGGCAGCGGCAGCACCATCACCAGCACGCCGTAGCTGCGGCCCGCCTGCTCGCAGGTGGTGCGACCGTCGCCGATGGACGGCATCTGTGCGGACAGGCGCACTTTCACCAGTTCGTTCTCGGCGCAGATATGGGCCAGCAGCACGTCGGTCTCGCGTGCGGCGTTGCGTGTCAGGGCCGAGGTGGCCTGCATGCCGGCCAGCAGTGCGATGGCGACGATGGCCAGCGCCACCATCACCTCGATGAGCGTGAAGCCGTTGCGTGCACCGCGCGGGGCGGTGGGGGATGGAAGCCGCCGCATCATCACTGCACGCCCTGTGCGGCGAAGGGCCGCAGCCCGTCGGTGGCCACGCGAACGGCCCGCTGCGGGTGGGCGCTGCTCACGATGACGACTTGTTGTGCGCCGATGAGCGGCTCCGGCCCCAGCCACAGCTCGGCCGGGCCGCTGACGCCGGTGGTGGGCTCCAGCCATTGCGTGGGCATCTTGGTGCCGGCCGGCAGCCCGTCGAAGCGAAAGCCCTGCGCCCCCCCGCGCCAGCGCACCGCTACGCCCGAAGTGCGCGACTGCGCCCGGGCGGACTCGAGCAGCGCCGCCAGTCGCTCGCCTTCGCGCTGCAGCTGCGTGTCGCCGCTGTCGCGCAGGGCGAAGCCCACGCCGGCGGTGGCCAGGGCGATGATGGAGATGACCACCAGCAGCTCCAGCAGGGTGAAGCCGCGCGCACGCCCCGGGCGATTCAAAAGAAAAAGACGAGCAGGCTGCACGGAAGACGCACGCAAATGCCGGTGTCAGCCGCGGAAAGCTTGCGCCGCCGGGCGGCCCCAAGGCGAAACGCGGCCCCCTCGGGAAGCAGGGAGCGACGCGCAGTGCGCGACCGTGGGGGGCATCCTTATTGCCAGCTGCCGATATCCGCGTTCTTGCCTTCACCGCCGGACTGGCCGTCGGCGCCGAGGGACATCACGTCCACCTCGCCCTTGATGCCGGGGTTCAGGTACTGATAGGGGCGGCCCCAGGGGTCGTTGGGCAGCTTTTCCAGATAGGGACGCCAGTTGTTCGGCACCGGGCCGGTGGTGGGCTTGGCGATCAAGGCCTGCAGGCCCTGCTCGGCCGTGGGGTAGCGCTGGTTGTCCAGACGGTAGAGCTTGAGCGCCTGCATGATGTTGGTGATGTCGGTGCGCGCTGCGGTGCTGCGGGCATCGTCGGCGCGGTCCAGCACGTTGGGCACGATCAGCGCGGCCAGCACACCGATGATGACCAGCACCACCATCAGCTCGATCAGCGTGAAGCCGGCCGACACGCGGCGGCGTAGCCGCTGGGCCAGGCGAGGCCGCTCGGAAGCGGACAGGGTGGGCGAAGGGGCGGCGAAAGAGTGTTGCATTGGGGGCAGGAGACTCGGGGAGGTGCGCAGTTCTGACATATCCGGTCAATCATAATCCTGCAATGGTGACAAACACATTCAGCCCCTGGGGCGTGCGGCTGGGCACGATGGCGCTCTGGGTTCTGGCCGGTGCCAGCGTGGTGTATTGGGGGCTGCGGCTCTCGGCCCAGGCGCCCGCCTGGCCGGTGGCCGCCCCGGCGCCCGAACCCGTGGTGCCTGATGCGCAGGCCCTGGCCCGCCTGCTGGGCGCTGGCGCGGTGGCCCCGGCCGAAGCGCCTGCCGTAGCCAGCCGCTTCGCGCTGGTGGGTGTGCTGGCCGGCACGACCAGCGGCCATGGCGCCGCGCTGATCGCTGTGGACGGCAAGCCGCCCAAGCCCTACCGGGTGGGCAGCGAGATCGAGCCCGGCCTGGTGCTGCAGTCGCTCGCGCGCAGCCAGGCGCGGCTGGGACCGTCGAGCGGCGGTGCCACCAGCATGACGCTGGAAATCCCGCTCAAGAAGTGACGTGGATGGCGCCGATGCCCGCCGGCGCCAGCACCACCCGCAGCCATTCGCCGTAGCGCGGCGCGGGCGCTGTCCATTCGTGCGACAGGGGCGCGACTGCGCCATGCTGCTGCAGCCATTGCACGCAGCGCGCCACGCCCGCATGGGTGATCCACAACACGTCGCCGCCATGCTCCAGCGCCTGGTGCGTGGCCTCGGTCAGCGCGGCCTGCACGCGGGTCAGCATGGCCGTCAGCGCTTCGCCCCCGCCCGGTGGGTAGCAGGCGAAGTCGGCGGTCCAGGCGTCGATATCGGCGCGGGGGATGTGGGCCCAGGCCTGGTTCTCCCAGCTGCCGAAATCCAGTTCGACCAGTCGGTGGTCGCTTTCAAAGGTCAAATCACGCCGCAGCCCTTGCAGCGCCTGCGCTAGCTGCTCGCATCTTTGTAGCGGTGAGGTGGTGGCGGCAGCCAGCCGTCCGGGCAGGGCGGCACGCAGCCGGGCGGCGCAGGCGTGGGTGGTGGCCGCATCGGCGGGCACGTCGTGGCGGCCATAGCAGATGCCGGCGTCGATCAGCGGCGGTGCATGGCGCACCAGCCAGAGGTGATGCCGTGCGGCCTCCATCAGCCCAGGCCGCCGCGCTGCGCCAGCGCGATGGCGGCGCCCAGGTAGCAGGCGATTTCGCACACTTGCTGCGTCGCGCCCAGGCAGTCGCCGGTGAAGCCCTGCAGCCGGCGCTGGAACCATCGGCCCATCCACGCGGCGGCGAGGGCGCTGGCGGTCAGCACGGCGACGAGCAACGGGGCGCCCAGCACCCACCCTGCCAGCGCCAGCGGCGGCACGCACCAGGCTGCAGCGGCCCAGAGCGCCGGCGTGGCGATGCGGTCGGCCAGCGGCTTGCTCTTGGAGGTGGCGGTGTCGCCCACATGCGGCAGCCACCAGATCAGCAGCAGGGGCCAGCCGCGCGAGAGCGCATGCCCGGCCCAGAGTGCGACCAGGGCCGCCACCCACCCGTGCGTGCCGATGAGCGCCAGCAGCATCACCTTGGCCAGCAGGGCGAGCACCAGCGCCATGGCTCCGAAGGCGCCGATGCGCGAATCCTTCATGATCTCCAGGGCGCGCTCGCGCTGTGCGCTGCCGCCCAGGCCGTCGGCCACGTCGGCGAGGCCGTCTTCATGGAAGCCGCCGGTGGCGATCACGGTGGCGATGGTGCAGCCCACGGCGGCGATGAGCGGCACGAGCGGTGGCTGCCCGCCAAGCGCCGCGTGCAGCCCGGCATAGGCCGCGGCGGCGATGGCGCCCACCAGCCAGCCCACGCCCGGAAAGTGCGCCGCGCTGGCCCGCAGCATGGCCGGGCTGAAGCCCACCCAGTCCGCCAGCCGCCCGGTGACGGGCAGCCGCGTGAAGAACTGCACGGCCAGCAGGTAGTGGCGCAGGGCTTGGCGCATGCTGATGCTATGGTTTCGGTAGCTGTATGTGCAGGTAAATCAAGCGCTGGAGGCCTGAAAGACTTGCATCAGGCCTTGAGGAACAGCCGGTACGCCGGGTTGGCGGTCTCTTCCACCCAGGGATAGTCCAGCGCCTGGAGGAAGGCGTCGAACGCGGCCTTGTCGTCCGCCGGGACCTGCATGCCCACGAGGATGCGGCCATAGTCCGCACCCTGGTTGCGGTAGTGGAACAGGCTGATGTTCCAGCTTGGCTGCATCAGGCTCAGGAACTTCAGCAGCGCGCCGGGCCGCTCGGGGAAGGTAAAGCGCATCAGCCGTTCGTCCTGCGCCAGAGCCGAGTGGCCGCCGACCAGGTGGCGCAGGTGCTCCTTGGCCAGTTCGTCGTGGGTCAGGTCCAGGGCCTCGAAGCCCTGCTGCCGGAAGGTATTGGCGATCTGCGTGGATTCGCCACGGCCCCGCGTGTTCAGGCCGACGAAGACGTGGGCGCGCGCGGCATCGCTGATGCGGTAGATGAATTCGGTCACGTTGCGCGGGCCGCCGGGCAGCGACCCCACCGCCTCGCAGAAGCGCCGGAAACTGCCGCGCTCTTCGGGGATGGTGATGGCGAAGAGGGCCTCGCGTTCCTCGCCCACCTCGGCGCGCTCGGCCACGAAGCGCAGGCGGTCGAAGTTCATGTTGGCGCCGCAGAGGATGGCGGCATAGGTCTCGCCCGTGGTCTTGCGATCGGCCACGTACTGCTTGATGGCGGCCACGGCCAGCGCGCCGGCCGGCTCCACGATGCTGCGCGTGTCCACGAAGATGTCCTTGATGGCGGCGCAGACGGCATCGGTATCGACGGTGATGAATTCATCCACCAGGCCTTGCGCGACGCGGAAGGTCTCCTCGCCCACCAGCTTGACGGCCGTGCCGTCGGAAAAGAGGCCCACGTCCGCCAGCGCCACGCGTTCGTGTGCGCGCACCGACTGTGCCATGGCGTCGGAATCGTTCATCTGCACGCCGATCACCTTGATGTCCGGACGCACGGCCTTGATGTAGTTGGCCACGCCGCTCACCAGCCCGCCGCCGCCGATGGCGACGAAGACCGCGTCGAGCCGGCTGCTGCCCAGGCTCTGCAGCTGGCGCAGGATCTCCATGGCGATCGTGCCCTGGCCGGCGATCACGTCGGGGTCGTCGAACGGGTGGACGAAGGTCAGGCCCTGCTCCCGCTGCAGCTGCACGGCATGGCCGTAGGCGTCGGAATAGCTGTCGCCATGCAGCACCACGTCGCCGCCCAGGGTCTTGACCGCATCCACCTTAAGCTGTGGCGTCGTGGTGGGCATCACCACCACGGCGCGCGTGCCCAGCTTGCGGGCGCTCATCGCCACGCCCTGGGCATGGTTGCCGGCGGAGGCGCAGATCACGCCGCGGGCCAGTTGCTCGGCCGTCAGGTGCGCCATCTTGTTGTAGGCGCCGCGCAGCTTGAAGCTGAAGACGGGCTGCTGGTCTTCGCGCTTCAGCAGTACCTGGTTACCCAGCCGCTGGCTGAGCGCGCGGGCGGGCTGCAGATCGGACTCGACGGCCACGTCGTAGACGCGTGCCGTCAGGATCTTCTTGAGATAGTCGAACGGGGAAAGAGGCGGGGTGGTCATGGGCGGGCGGCAGTCTGCATCGAACGAAAGCCCCGCCGAAGGGCAGGGGCCGACATCATAGGCCGTGGCCCGGGCGCACCCCGTGGATTGCGGACGGGCAAAAAAAACGGCCCCGAACCGTGAGGTTCAGGGCCGAATCCATCCTTTGAGGAGATGGAGGAGACAATAGGCGCGCCACTCATGAAAAGCGGCGCATGGGGAAAGTGTAGCCCAACAGATGCTGCGATGCAGCAAAATTGCGTGGGTGTGTGGCAGATTGGCTGCCAATCAGTCTAATTTTTGGAAAAAAACAACATGGAATGCACTGTCAGCTGGACCGGAGCGAGCGGAACGCGCTCGGGCATGGGCTTCATCGCGGAAACCGGTAGCGGCCACGTTTTGGCCATGGACGGCGCGCCCGACGCCGCCAACCCGGCCAACGGCGGCCAGAACCTGGCCCCGCGCCCGATGGAAACCGTGCTCGCCGGCACAGGGGGTTGCACGGCCTATGACGTGGTGCTCATCCTCAAGCGTGGCCGGCACGATGTGCGGGGCTGCAGCGTCAAGCTCACCTCCGAGCGGGCCGACACCGATCCGAAGGTGTTCACCAAGATCCACATGCAGTTCACCGTCACCGGCCGCGGCATTCCGCCGGCCGCCGTGGAGCGCGCCATCGCCATGAGCCACGACAAGTACTGCTCGGCCAGCATCATGCTGGGCAAGACCGCCGAGATCACGACGGGCTACGACATCGTCGAGGCCTGAGGTTGGAGGGGGGCGCTGGAAGTGTTCTTATAGATAGTGCGCAGTGGTCGTCATGACCTTGGCTGCGGCACGCATCGCCAGGCGGGCCGGGGCCGGCAGGGGCACGGCGCCCGCTGCCAGCGCATGGTTGGCGTGCCGCTCCTCGTCGGCCTGCATGCGCGACACCACGGCGCGCGAAGCATGGTCGTCCACCGGCAGCCGGCCCAGATGCCCTTGCAGATGGGATGCCACCTGGCGTTCCGTTTCCACCACGAAGCCCAGGCTCACACGGTCGCTCACCTTGGCCGCCATGAAGCCGATGGCGAAGGCGCCGGCATACCAGAGAGGATTCAGCAGGCTGGGGCGGGCGCCCAGGGCGTCCAGGCGTTCCTGGGTCCATGCGAGGTGGTCTGTCTCTTCTCGCGCTGCTTCGAGCAACTCGCGCCGCAGTACAGGATCGGTCGTCACGCTGGCCTGGGCGGTATAGAGCGCCTGAGCGCAGACCTCGCCCACATGGTTGACCCGCATCAATGCACCGGACAGGGCTCGGTCTGGTACGGAAAGTGCTTGCTGCGCCACAGCGCGCGCCGGAGAGGCTTCGGCTGCGACGGGTTTGGCGAACAGGGTCCTCAATGCCGCATCCGCCGCGTTCAGGAGTTTGTCCATGGTGAGTTTTCCAAAGAGGTTCAATACATTGCGCTAAGTGCTTGAGTTGTCAGCCTTCGCCGCCTGCCGTTGTCAGGAATTTTCCTGCCTCCGGCCACTGTTGCTGCATCGCAACGAAAACCGGCTCGGCTAAAGGATTGTGCGGGAATTCCTTTGCGAAACCCGCTGGCGTCTGTTGCAATATCAGTAACTTCCTCACCAGGAGGTTGGCCCGGGGAACCGGCGAGGGTTGCGCGCTTTGCATGACGCAGCTCAGCCCTCCGAACCGGCGCCCTCTGTTTAACCTTGGAGTAACTCGCAATGAAAAAATCCCTGATTGCCCTGGCTGTGCTGGCTGCTTCCGGCGCTGCAATGGCTCAATCGTCCGTGACCCTGTTCGGTATCGTTGACACCTCTGTTGGCTACATCAACAAGGCCAACGCAGCCGGTGACAGCCTGTACGGCCTGAGCACCAGCGGCAACGCTACGAGCCGTCTGGGCTTCCGTGGCACGGAAGACCTGGGTGGCGGCCTGAAGGCTGGCTTCTGGCTCGAAGGCGAAATCTTCGGTGACAACGGCAACGCCAACGGCTTCAACTTCCAACGTCGTTCCACCATCAGCCTGATGGGCAACTTCGGTGAAGTGCGTCTGGGCCGCGACCTGACCCCCTCCTACACCAAGACCAGCAGCTACGACCTGTTCGGCCAAACCGGCATCGGCCAATTCAAGGGCTGGAGCAACTGGAACGGCGGTACTACGGCTAACGCAAACAATACGATCAATGACGCTGGTAACTTGCGCGCCAGCAACATGGTCAGCTACTACACGCCCAACTTCAGCGGCTTCACCGGCGGCGTGGGCTATGGCTTCGACGAACAAACCGTCGGCAAGCAAGGCCGTTACGCTGGTGCTTTCGGCGCCTACGACAACGGTCCTCTGAGCGTTGCTCTGTCGTACGACCGTCGTGATCTGGCTGCCGCTGCCAAGCGTGACACCCTGACGGTTGGTGCTTCTTACAACCTGAACGTTGCCAAGCTGAGCACGATCCTGCAACAGTCCAAGTACGAAACGCCTGGCCTGGCTGATGCCAAGTACAACGCATACGCTGTCGGCGCTTCCATGCCCGTCGGCGCTGGCGAGTTCAAGCTGCAATACGCTCTGTACGACCAGAAGGCTATCAACTCCAAGGCTCAACAGCTGTCCCTGGGCTACGTGCACAACCTGTCCAAGCGCACCGCTGTGTACGGCACCGTTGCTTACCTGAAGAACAAGGACCAGTCCAACCTGGGCCTGGATGCCAAGAACCTGAACACGGCCGGCCCCGGCGTTGGCAACAGCCAAACCGGCGTGCAAGTCGGTGTGCGTCACTCCTTCTAATTTCCGGCTGGCCTAGCTTAGCAAGAAGACAAGAAACCGCTGCCCTCGGGCAGCGGTTTTTTTTTTGTCGCGTAGGTAACAGGATTTAAGGGAAAACGACTGTGGTTTTGAGGTGCTAGCCCTATGTTGGCAATCGCCCTTGCTTTCTAGAATGAGATTCCTTCCCTTACAGAAAGAGACAAACCATGCGCATTCCGTTTGTGAAAAAAACGCTGGCGATGACGGCTCTGGCCGCAGTGGCGCCTTTGGCCTTGGCACAGCAAGCCCCTGCCACCAGCAGCGTGCAGCTGTATGGGATCGTGGATGTGGCGTATCGCCACACCAACAATGAAGGTGCCAACGCCGACGGCTCGCTGAGCCAGATGATCGGTGGCGGGATGTCGCAAAGCCGCTGGGGCCTCAACATCAACGAGGACCTTGGGGGCGGCCTGAAGGCGATTGCCAACGTGGAGAACCGTTTCACCGCCGACAACGGGACCCCGACCACTCCTTACTTCCAGCAGTCCTGGGTCGGGCTGCAGGGCGGTTTCGGCCGCATCACCATGGGGCGGCAGTACAACATGCTGTTCGATCTGGTGACGTCCACCTATGCATCGTTCCCGTACTCGCCCTACATGGAAGCCTACAAGCCCGAGCTGGGAATGGCGATGGGTGCGCGTGCCAGCAACTCGATCAAATATCTGGCCGAGGTGGGCGACTTCCGCGGCGCGCTGCAGTATTCCTTCGACGAGGGCAATACGGTGAGCAAGCTGGGCGCCAATGTGAATCCGGCCGGCGCCATCCGCACGGCAGGCGGCTACCTGCGCTACGCCTCGGGCGGCGTGGCTGCAGGCGTGGGCTACCTGAACACGCGACTGCCGGGCGGCACGGACGTGGACGCGTGGACGCTGGGCGGCTCCTACCGCACGGGCCCCTGGTATCTGGCTTTGGGCTATGGGATGAACAAGCGGCAGGACGCCTATGGTTTCAACACCGCTGG
>JBHIWE010000144.1:0-11223 GCA_041987645.1 Acidovorax sp.
ATGCTGATGGCCGGCGACATTGACATGGGCCATGCCCGCGCGCTGCTGTCGCTGGACCGGGCCGCGCAGATCACGGCCGGCAACCAGATCGCGGCGCGCAAGCTGTCAGTGCGCGAATCCGAGGCGCTGGTGAAGAAGCTGGGCGCTGAATTCAGCCTCACGCCCTCCCAGGCTGGCAGGAAGGAAGCCGGCAAGTCGCGCGACCTCCAGCGCGTGGAAGAAGAGCTGGCCGACCTGCTCATGGCCGCCGTCGATATCCGCATCAAGAAGCGCGTCAAGCGCGGCGGCCAGACCGAGGAAATGGGCGAGCTGGCGATCCAGTTCGGCTCGCTGGACGCGCTCAACGGCCTGATCGAGCGCCTGCGCGGCCCCGAAGCCGCCGCCTGACCGTCGCCAGCCCCTCCCGATAAGGCGCACAAGCCCTTGGCAGCCCCTGGAGCACGCCTGCGCTGGCTACCCTGGCCCCTGCCAGCCTTGCTGGCCTGGAGCGGCGCCTGGCTGGCCTTCGCGGGCCTGCAGCGCTGGCTGCCGGCCGCCGCCGCGCTGGCCCTGGCCTGCGCCCTGGGCACGGCGGCCAGCCTGCTGGGGCAGGGCTGGTGGCGGCGCGCACTGATCGCAGCGGGCTTTCCGCTTTCGCTCGCGCTCACCGGCGCCGCGGCGGGCGTGCCGGCCTGGGCCTGGCTGGTGCCGCTGGCGCTGCTGCTGCTGGTCTATCCGCTCAATGCCTGGCGCGACGCGCCGCTCTTTCCCACGCCGCATGCGGCCTTAGGGGGGCTCGCGCAGCAGGCCCCGCTGCCCGCAGGCGCCGCCGTGCTGGACGCGGGCTGTGGCCTGGGCGACGGCCTCATCGCGCTGCGGCGCGCCTATCCGCAGGCCCGGCTGCACGGGCTGGAATGGAGCTGGCCGCTACGGGCGCTCTGCGCCTTGCGCTGCCCCTGGGCCCGCGTGCGGCGCGGCGACATCTGGGCCGCCGGCTGGGGCGGCTACCAGCTGGTCTATCTCTTCCAGCGGCCCGAAAGCATGGCCCGCGCCGCCGCCAAGGCCCAGGCCGAGATGGCACCCGGCAGCTGGCTGGTCAGCCTGGCCTTCGAGGTGCCCGGCGCCACGCCCTTCGCCCGGCTGCAGCCGCCGGGCAGGCATGCGGTGTGGATCTATCGGCTGGGCGAAGGCGGGGGCGAGTCTCCCGCAGGCCCGACGGCGCCCTGAGCCGGCGTGCGTCGCCTGGAGGAGGCGCCTTCCACGGCACAGATCTCGCACGGGCACCACGCCAGCGCCTGCGCTGGCCCGCGCTGCATGCCTGCGCCGGGGCGCCCCCCGCCGAAGGGCCGGCCAACACCTTCAGCCGGCGCTCAAAGCCCCGAGATCGGCGCCACCTTGTCCCACAGCGCCGAGCAGTTCGAGGCCGAGTCGATGGCCGAGGCGCTGATGCGTGCCGGGCTGCCCGGGGCGGTGCTCCACTGCGCCAGCGACGAGGTGAGCCCGGTGTAGGGCGTCCAGGCACCGGGCAGGGTGGTGATCTCGCTGCCTCGGCCGGGCGAAGGCGTCCACGGCGCAGGCTGGGCCGGGTTGTTCACGAAGCTGGCCCAGGCGGCGCTCATGGTGTTGGTCAGCGCCTGGCTGTCGGGCGGCGGCGGCTGGGTGCCGTGGATGTAGGCCGCATAGGCAGCGTCCAGGGTGTGGAAGACATAAGGCACCTCGGCGCCGTGGCAGACGTTGCCGCTGCCGGGCGCGCAGGCCTCCACCTCGGCCTCGGGCCGGCCCGCGTAGTACTGGTTGAGCAGGGCCGGCTGCGAGAACAGGTAGCCGAACACCGGCGCCGCAGCCGAAGCCGCTTGCGCCTGCTTCACCGCGCGGCCAGCCAGCGCGAGGTTGCCGCAGCGGAACGCGAAGTCGTCGATCAGGCTGGCCAGGGTCACCGCCGTGCCGTTCATGAAGCCAGGCGCGGGCGCGCCGGGCGCGCGGTAGGGGTACATCGGCCGGCCCTGGGTGGCCTTGTCGTAGTTGAGGATGGTCTGGCCGTCCTTGGGCCAGACCTGCGAGATCAGGATGCGGTTGAAGCTCAGCGGGTCCAGCCCCGAGCCCAGCCGCAGATAGGCCAGATGGGCGAACACCGCGCCCTCGTCGCGGTTCATGCCGAAGACAAAAGGCTTGGGCGGCACGCCGGCCGCGCTGGCGAATCCGGACAGCGGCTGGCCCACGATGACCCGGCCGTCCACGTTGGGCGACCAGGGCAGGCCGTCGTGGATCTGCAGCGAGGCCTCGCCCAGCAGCCGCGCCAGGGGCAGGGCCGTGGCCTCGCGCGCCGCGGCGGTACGCGGAGACGCCTGCTGGCCAAAGACGCCCGCCGACTGCGCAGTGACGATCTGCGCCGTGGTCGCGCGCTGCAGCACCGGCCGCCCGCGCACGCAGGCCGTGACCCGGCTGCACAGCGCGTCGAGGAACACGTCGCCCAGCTTCTGCGCCTGCGCCGTCGTGCGGTAGAGCGAAGCGACCGGGTTGCTCTGCATGATGGCCCCCTGGAAGCTGCCCGCGCTGCCCGGCGCGGCGAAGAGGTGCAGGCCGGTGGCCATGGCGCCCGCGCTGGCGCCGGCAATCGTCACCCGGCCCGGGTCGCCGCCAAAGTCGGCGATGTACTTCTGCACCCACTGGAGCGCCATCTGCTGGTCGAGGATGCCGAAATTGCCGCGCAGCGGCCCGCCCAGGGCGGCGTTCTCCACCGGGTCGTCGATGGCGAGAAAGCCCAGCGCGCCCAGGCGGTAGTTGAGCGTGACCACCACCATGTTGCCGGCCGCTGCCAGGTAGGAGCCGTCATACAGGTTGCCCGTCAGGATCTTGCGGCGGCTGTCGTAGAGCGGCAGGTAGCCGCTGCCCTGCGTGAAACCGCCGCCGTGGATGTAGAACAGCACCGGCAGGCGGCCCGGGGCCGGCTGCGTTGCACCCACGGCGGCCTGGGGCGTGAAGACGTTCAGGAAGAGGCAGCGTTCGTCCTGCGCGCTCACCGGGATCTGCGGGCGCGGGGACTGCGGACAGAAGGGCCCGGGCACCGTCTGCGCCACCAGGTTGCCGCCGGGCGCGAGCATGACCGGCGGCTTGAAGCGATCCGCCTTGGCGTATTCGATGCCCATATAGCGGTTGACCGGCACGGGCGCCGCAGCGCCGGCCGGCGTGACGGCCCTGCGCAGCCCGCAGAGCGTCGGCAGCGCCGGGGCCGGGGCCGGGGTCGCGGCGGCCACGGCGGCATCGCTGGCGGCAGCGGCCGGCGCGGATGCAGCCGCCGCCGCAGCAGCAACAGCACCGGCAGAGGCGGCAGTCGCTGCGGCATGGGCCGCGCTGGCGCCGATCGTCACCGTGGTGCCGTCCGCGCAGCCGTCGGGCGCCGCTGCTGTGGCAGGATTGGCGGCCTGAGCGGGCCCGCTCACGCCCCAGAGCAGCATCAGGGCCGCGGGAATCGAACAGGCTGTCAAGGCTCGGCGGGCGTAAGAGTGGCGGCGCATGGAAGATTTCGCTGGACAGAGAGGGTGCCGCGATTGTGGCGCTTCGCGGCCCGGCCCGGGGGGCAACCCTCACGCCATCCCGGATGCGCCACAACACCGCGCCAGCCCCGGACCCCGGCGCGACCGCACGGCGCGCATGGCTCCAATGCTCCGAAATCAATAGCACCCAACCCAGACGGCACCAGGGCGGCACGGCTCATCAATGGTGTCCCTGACAGTCGGGCGTCTTATACTCGCGCCCGTTGGTGCTCGCGTGGCCGCCCTCTTTGGCGGCAGCGCAGTTAAACGGGAACCAGGAAGGAAGCCGCCCGCCCAGGCCGGCTCCCCCACCTGGGCTGCCCCCGCAACGGTAAGCGACGAAGGACGGCGACGAGCGCCGCCTTGACTGCGTGGAACATCACGCCCACTGGAAGCCGCCAGCGCTTCCGGGAAGGGCCCACGCCAGCGTCGCCAGCCCGGATACCGGCCGACAGGGGGGTGCGGCGCCGCAAGGCGCAAGGCGTTTGCACAGCGCCGCACACCATTTCACGGAACCTGCGGGGAGGCAGGGGTCCGGGCCCGTGCGGTGCAGCCTGCCGCCATCCATCGTCGTTGTCCCATGCCAGTTTCCTTCGCAAGCGCGCGTTCGCCCGCGCCACGCCATCCATGAGAGCGCCAGGCACCGTCTGGTTCGTCGGCGCCGGGCCGGGCGATCCCGAGCTCATCACCGTCAAGGGCCGCGCGCTGATCGAGCGCGCCGGCGCCATCCTGTTCGCCGGCTCGCTGGTCAACGAGGCCGCCACCCGCTGGGCGCCGCCCGGCTGCACCATCGCCGACAGCAAGGACATGACGCTCGAGCAGATGGCCGCCTGGCTCATCCTGCATGCCCAGAAGCACGAGACCGTGATCCGCCTGCAGACCGGCGACCCGGCGCTCTACGGCGCACTGATCGAGGTCGTGCAGCCGCTCGATGCGGCCGGCGTGCCGGTGTGCGTGGTGCCGGGCGTGTCCTCGGCCATGGCCTCGGCCGCCGCGGCGGTGGAGAGCTTCACGCTGCCCGAGGTCACCCAGAGCGTGATCTTCACCCGCGTGGAAGGCCGCACGCCCATGCCGCCCGGCGAATCGCTGGCCGAGCTGGGCCGCCACCACTGCACGCTCTGCATCTTTCTGTCGATCACGCTGCTGCACAAGGTGCAGGCCGGCCTGCGCGAAGCGGGCTGGGCGGACGACGCGCCCATGCTGGTCGTGCACAAGGCCAGCTGGCCGGGCGAGGAGGTCATCGTGCGCGGCACGCTGGCCGACATCCGCGAGCGCTGCCGCGCCGCCGGCATCGTCAGCCAGGCCATGGTGATCGCCAGCCCCACGCTGGGCGCGCGCCAGTGGCAGGAGCTGGCCAAGTCCAAGCTCTACGACGCGAGCTTCACCCACCGCTTCCGCCGCGCCAGTCAGCCGGCCGCTGCGCCCCAAGAACCCCACGAACCGACCGCACCATGACCACCACTATCCTCCTGATCGGCCACGGCTCGCGCGAGCCCGAAGGCAACGACGAGATCCACGCCTTCGTGCGCCAGTGGCGCGAGCGCCAGCCCGGCTGGCGCATCGAGGTCTGCTTCATCGAATTCGCACCGCCCGGCTTGCACGACGGCCTGCTGATGGCTGCCAAGGGCAGCACCCGCGTGCTGGTGCTGCCGCTCATCCTGAACGCGGCCGGCCACGTGAAGATGGAAATCCCCGAAGCCATCGAGCATGCGCGCGAGCACTGCCCGGGCGTCGAATTCCTCTACGGACCGCACCTCACCGCCTGCGAACCCATCCTCACGATCCTGCAGCGCCAGCTGCGCCGCTGTATGCAGAAGCTGGACTTGCCCGACCCCACCACCACCGGCGTGGTGCTGCTGGGCCGAGGCTCCTCCGACCGCCAGGCCAACGGCGACGTCGCCAAGATGGCGCGCTGGCTGCAGGAAGACAGCCACCACGAACTGGTCGAGATCGCCTTCACCGGCATCACCTGGCCGCGCCTGGAGCGCGTGGTGCAGCGCCAGGCGCTGCTGGGCATGAAGCAGATCGTGGTGCTGCCGTACTACCTCTATACCGGCACGCTGATGCAACGCATCGGCCGGCAGGTGGAGCACCTGCGCGTGCAGTACCCACAGCTGCGCTTCGCGCAGTCCGCCCACTTCGGCATGGAGCCCGAGATCTTCACGCTGCTGGAGCAGCGCGTGGCCGACCTGCAGGCCGGTCTGCCCGACAGCCGCCTGCCCTGCGACGGCTGCAAGTACCGCGAGATCGCCCACGACCTGGGCCACGGCCACAGCCACGAACACACGCACGCCCATGCGCCCGCCGCAGCCGCAGCAGGCGCCGAGCCGGGCCACGACCATGGCCACGACCACGCACATGACCACGCCCACGCCCACGGGCACGGCGACCACGGCCATGAACACGGCCATTCCCACGGCCACGGCCACGACCACGGCCACGCCGCCCCCCAGCCGGCCGGAGCCGCGGCATGAGCACCGTCAACACCGTCACCGAACAGCTCACGCGCGCCGGCCAGGCCATCGAGCACGACAGCTTCGCCATCATCGACGCCGAGGCCGGCCCGCACCCCTACACGGCGCAGCAGTGGCCCATCGTGCGCCGCATGATCCACGCCAACGCCGACTTCGAATTCAACGGCCTGACCGACTTCCACCCTGAAGCGGTGGAAGCCGGCATCGCCGCCCTGCTGCGCGGCGGCGCGCCCGTGGTGGCCGACGTGGAGATGATCTGCTCGGGCCTCTCGCAGCCGCGCCTGGCGCACTTCGGCATGCGCGCACACCAGTTCATCAGCGACGCCGACGTGATCGCCCAGGCCCAGGCCGAGGACACCACCCGCGCCGTGCAGGCCATGCGCAAGGCGCACCGGCTGGGGCTGCTGCAGGGCGCCGTGGTCGGCATCGGCAACGCGCCCACCGCGCTCATCGAACTCGTGCGCCTGATCCGCGAAGAGGGCGTGCGCCCGGCCCTCGTGGTCGGCATGCCGGTGGGCTTCGTGTCCGCCGCCGAATCCAAGGACCTGATGGCCGATGTGGCCGAGGTGCCCTGGATCGTCATCCGCGGCCGCAAGGGGGGCTCCACCCTGGTGGTGGCCGCGCTGCACGCGCTGCTGGCGCTGGCCGAGGCGCGGCAGAAGCAGCAACAGCAGCAACAGCAGCAACAGCAGCAACAACCAGGCGCCGCCGGAGGCTGAACCCGCCATGATGGAGAAAACCGTCCGCCGCGGCACGCGCACCGGCTTCACCACCGGGGCCTGCTCCGCCGCCGCCGCACGCGCCGCCGTGCTGGGCCTGGTCGAAGGCGCCGTGCCTGAGGCGGTGGAATGCCTGCTGCCCAACGGCGACGTGGTGCGCTTCGCCGTGAACGACGGCCACTGTGATGGCACCGGCGAAGGCGGCCAGGCCGCGCACGCCATGGTCATCAAGGACGCGGGCGACGACCCCGACTGCACCGACAAGGCCCACCTCACCGCCGACGTGCGCGTGCTGCCCGGCCGCGCGGGCGAGGTCGTTCTGTGCGGCGGCTTCGGCGTGGGCACGGTCACCATGGCCGGCCTGGGCCTGGAAGTGGGCGGCCCGGCCATCAACCCCGTGCCCCGCCGCAACATCGAAGACAACGTGCGCGCCGTGGGCGGTCCGCTGCTGGAGCATGCCGGGCTGGAAGTGACCATCTCCGTGCCCCAGGGCGTGGAAATGGCCAAGAAGACGCTGAACGCGCGCTTAGGGATTTTGGGCGGCATCTCCATCCTCGGCACCACCGGCATCGTCAAGCCCTATTCCACCTCCGCCTACCGCGCCAGCGTGGTGCAGGGCGTGCAGGTGGCCGCCACGCTGGGCCACGGCGTGGTGGTGCTCACCACCGGCGGGCGCACCGAACAGTTCGCCATGAAGGAGCGGCCCGAACTGCCCGCCGCCTGCTTCGTGCAGATGGGCGACTTCCTGCGCTATGCGCTCGACGAAGCCGTGGCGCAGGGCCTGCGCGAAGTGGTCATCGGCGGCATGGTGGGCAAGCTCACGAAGATCGCACAGGGCGAGACCATCACCCACGCCAACCGCGCCGAGGTCGATACCCAGCTGCTGGCCGAACTCGCCGCCCGCGTGGGCGCGCCGCCCGAGGTCTGCGCCGAGATCGCCGCCGCCGAGACCGCGCGCTTCGGCGCCGAACGCATGCAGGCCCTGGGCCTGGGCGAGCCCTTCCACCACGCGCTCGCCCAGGCCGTCGTGCAGACGCTGACGGCGCCCGACCGCTACGGCGACCGCTTCCATCTCACCGTGCTGGTCTGCGATTTCGACGGCAGCAAGATCACCGAGGCCGCCTCCGGGCCGGCCGCCAACGCATGACGATGACGACCACCAACCTGCTTGAAAAAGACCCCCAGCCCTGCCGCGTGATCGGCGTGCTGGACGACGGCGCCGCCAGCCTCAGCGCCACCGCGCTCGCGCTGCTGCGCCGCGCCGACCTGGTGATCGGCGGCACGCGCACCCTGGCGCTGCTGGAAGACGACATCGCCCCGCAGGCCGTGCGGCGCGACCTGACCGGCTGCCTCTCGTCCGTGCCCGGCTGGATCGCCGAGGCCCGCGCCGCCGAGCAGGCCTGCGTGGTGCTGGCCACGGGCGATCCGCTCTGCCACGGCATCGCCAGCTACCTGGCATCGCGCCTCTGTATCCAGGCGCTGGAGGTGATGCCCAACGTCTCCACCCTGCAGCTGGCCTGCGCGCGGCTGGGCCTGGCCTGGCAGGATGCGCGCATCGTCTCCGTGCATGCCAAGGATGCCGGCGAATGGACCGTGGGCGCCGCGCCCGCGCACGGCCTCTACGCGCTGGCCCAGGCCGTGCGCCAGCACGACCGCCTGGCCGTGCTCACCAGCCCCGACAACACGCCCGCCCGCATCGCCCGCCTGCTGGTGGCCGAGGGCCTGGGCGAGGACTTCCAGATCAGCGTGGCCGAGCGCCTCTGCACGCCCGACGAGCGCGTGTGGGCCGACATGGCGCCCGCCCATGCCGCCGCGCAGGACTTCGCCGACCCCAACGTGGTGCTGCTGGTGCGCACGCGCCAGCGGCCCGACGCCGTGCGCTTCGGCCTGCCCGATGCGGCCTACCACCAGCGCCAGCCCGACAAGGGCCTGATCACCAAGCAGGAAGTGCGCGCCGTCTCGCTGGCCCGCATGCAGCTGCGCGCCACCAGCCGCGTATGGGACATAGGCGCCGGCAGCGGCTCCGTGGGGCTGGAGGCCGCGCGCCTGTGCCCGCAGGGCCATGTCTGGGCGATGGAGAAAAACGAGGGCGACGTGGAGATCGCGCGCCGCAACGTGCGCGACTTCGGCGTCTCCAACCACACGCTGGTGCACGGCAAGGCACCCGAGGGGCTCGATGCCTGGCCCGATCCGGACGCCGTCTTCATCGGCGGCTCGGGCGGCGAGCTGGCCGAGCTGATCGCGCTGTGCCTCAAACGCCTGCGCCCCGGCGGCTGGCTGGTGATGAACTTCGTCACGCTGGAGAACCTCGCTGCCGCCACGCAGGCCCTGCAGGCCGCCGGCGCCGCATGGGACGTGCTGCAGCTGCAGGCCGCGCGCAGCAAGCCCATCCTGCACATGCACCGCATGGCGGCCGAGAACCCGGTGTGGATCGTCTGCGCGCAGGCCGCCAGCGCCACGGCGCCGGCCGCCGCCGTGGAGGAGGGCGCATGACCGAGCTGAGCACAACATCCCCAGCACAGGAGCAGGCCCCGCACGACCAGCCCCTGGGCCGCCTGATCGGCGTCTCCCTCGGCCCGGGCGACCCCGGCCTCATCACCCGCGCCGCCTGGGCGCAGCTACAGCGCAGCGATGCCGTGTGGACCTATCCGGCCCGCAGCACCAAGACGCCCAGCTACGCCTTCGACATCGTGCAGCGCGCAGGATTGACGCCGCCCGCCACGCACCAGACCCTGCTCTTTCCCATGACGCACGATGGCGACAAGCTCGCCCGGGCCTGGATGCGCGCCGCCGACACCGTGCTGCCCTGGCTGCAGGCCGGGCAGGACGTGCTCTTCCTCGTGGAAGGCGACGCCAGCACCTACGCCACCTTCGGCCACCTGGCGCGCACCGTGCGGGCGCTGGATGCACGCATCGAGGCGCCCGTGATCGCCGGCGTGAACGCCTTCACCGCCGCCTGCGCCACGCGCGGCATGCCCTTGGCCGAGCAGGACGACACCATCGCCATCGTGCCCGCCGCCTACGGCGTGAGCGCGGTGGACCGCCTGCTGCCCGACTTCGACACCCTGGTGCTGATGAAGGTCAAGCCGCTCATGGACGATCTCATCGACTGGCTGGAGCGGCGCGCCTTGCTGCCCCACACCCAGTTCATCGAGCGCGTGGGTGCGCCCGACGAACGCTGCGTGGCAGGCACCGATCTCCCCGCGCTGCGCGGCACCAAGGTCAGCTACCTCTCGCTCATGGTGGTGAAGAACCCGCACCGCATCCGCGGCGAGCGCATCAAGGGCTGCCTGAAGAAATCCTCGCCCGCAGCCCCTGCTGCGAACTTCCCGACATCCGACGAACCGGAGCTTGCCGAATGACGACCGCCACCACCCCCGCCACGCCCGACGTGGTGCTCTCCGCCCCCGCGCAGCCCGCCAGCGAGGTGCGCGTGTGCCTCGTCGCCATCACCCGCCACGGCGCCGCCCAGGCCGCGCAGCTGGCGCGCGACGTGCCCCAGGCGCATGTCTGCACCGCCGCCAAGTTCGCCACCGCCTTCGAGGGCCTGCCCAACACCGTGCGGGCCTACGAAGGCGCGCTGCGCGATGAGATCGCGCCCCTCTTCGCGCAATACGACCAGCTGGTGTTTTTCGTCTCGCTGGGCGCCGTGGTGCGCCTCATCGCGCCGGTGCTGAAATCCAAGGACGAAGACCCCGGCGTGACGGTGGTGGACGATGCCGGCCAGTTCGTCATCCCCGTGCTCTCGGGCCATGTCGGCGGCGCCAACGAATGGAGCGAGCGCATCGCCGCGCTGATCGGCGCCACGCCCGTGCTCACCACCGCGTCCGACGTGGGCAAGACCATCCCTGTGGACATCCTCGGCCGCCACCTGGGCTGGCGCGTGGAGGCACCCAAGATCAACATCACCCGCGTCTCGGCCCACGTGGTCAACGGCGAGCCCATCGCCGTCGTGCAGGAAGCCGGCAGCCCGCACTGGTGGAACCGCCCCACGCCGCTGCCCGCCAACATCACCTGCCTCCCCGACTGGAGCGGCGTGGAGCCCGGCCGCTTTAAGGCCGTGCTGTGGATCACCCACGACGAGGTCGCGCCCGAGCGCTGGGCCGCGTGGCACGAGCGCCTGGTGGTCTATCGCCCGCCCGTGGACGCCGCCGCGTGAGCACCGAACACGCCATGCGCCTGGCGATCGGCCTGGGCTGCGACCGCGGCACGCCCGAGGCCACGGTCGAAGCCTGCCTGCACGCGGCGCTGGCCCAGGCCGGCGCGCAGATCGCCCAGGTGGCCGTGGCCGCAAGCATCGAGGCCAAGCGGGACGAGGCCGCCTTCCTCTCGCTGGCCGCACGCCACGGCTGGCCGCTGCGCTGGTACGCCGCTGCGCAGCTGGCCGCCGTGCCCGTGCCCAACCCGTCCGAGACCGTGCTGCGCTACATGGGCACGCCGGCGGTCAGCGAAGCCGCCGCGCTGCTGGCGGCCGGCGCGGCCGATGCGTCGGCCCTGCTGGTCGAAAAGCACCGCCTG
>JBHIWE010000145.1:0-11173 GCA_041987645.1 Acidovorax sp.
GGTGATGTGGTGGTGGTGGACCGCAACTGCCACAAGTCCATCCTGCACAGCATCATCATGACCGGGGCCATCCCGGTGTTCCTGAAGCCCACGCGCAACCACTTCGGCATCATCGGCCCGATCCCGAAGAGCGAGTTCGAGCGCGACGCGATCGAGGCGAAGATCCGCGCCAATCCGCTGCTCAAGGGCGTGGATGCGGCCGCCGTCAAGCCGCGCGTGCTGACCCTGACGCAGTCCACCTACGACGGCGTGCTCTACAACACCGAGACCATCAAGTCGATGATGGACGGCTACGTCGAGAACCTGCATTTCGACGAAGCCTGGCTGCCGCACGCCGCCTTCCACCCGTTCTACGGCAGCTACCACGCCATGGGCAAGAAGCGCGCGCGTCCGAAGCATTCCGTGGTCTATGCGACGCAGTCCATCCACAAGCTGCTCGCCGGCATCAGCCAGGCCAGCCACGTGCTGGTGCAGGACTCGCAGACCGTCAAGCTCGACCGCCCGTTGTTCAACGAGGCGTACCTGATGCACACCTCGACCAGCCCGCAGTACAGCATCATCGCCAGCTGCGACGTGGCCGCTGCCATGATGGAGCCGCCCGGCGGCACCGCGCTGGTGGAAGAGAGCCTGCTGGAAGCGCTGGATTTCCGCCGCGCCATGCGCAAGGTGGAGGAAGAGTTCGGCAAGGACGATTGGTGGTTCAAGGTCTGGGGGCCGGACAAGCTGGCTGACGAAGGCGTGGGTCGGGCCGAAGACTGGATCATCCGCAGCGATGGCAAGGGCAAGAAGAGCGCGAGCAAGTGGCACGGTTTCGGCCAGATGGCCGACGGCTTCAACATGCTGGACCCGATCAAGTCCACTATCGTCACGCCGGGTCTGAACCTGGACGGCAAGTTCGATGCGACCGGCATTCCTGCCTCCATCGTGACCAAATACCTGGCCGAGCACGGCGTGGTGGTCGAGAAGACCGGTCTCTACAGCTTCTTCATCATGTTCACCATCGGCATCACCAAGGGCCGATGGAATACGCTGCTGGCGGCGCTGCAGCAGTTCAAGGACGACTACGAGAAGAACCAGCCGATGTGGCGCATCCTTCCGGAGTTCTGCCAGCAGCACAAGCGCTACGAGCGCATGGGCCTGAAGGATCTGTGCCAGCACGTGCACGAGCTCTACGCCAAGTACGACATCGCCCGCCTGACGACGGAGATGTACCTGTCGGACCTGACCCCCGCGATGAAGCCGAGCGACGCCTATGCCCACATCGCCCAGCGCAAGACCGAGCGCGTGGAGATCGACAACCTCGAAGGCCGCATCACCACCAGCCTGATCACGCCGTACCCGCCCGGCATTCCACTGCTGATCCCGGGCGAAGTCTTCAACAAGAAGATCGTGGACTACCTCAAGTTCTCGCGTGAGTTCTCCAAGCTCTCGCCGGGCTTCGAGACCGACATCCACGGTCTGGTGGAGATCGAAGACGAGAACGGCGTGGTGCGCTACTACGCAGACTGCGTCGCTCAGACCGAGCAGCCCAAGCCCGGCCGTCGCGGCGGCAAGAAGGACGCGCCGAGCGCTGAGAATATCGTGCAGGTCGGCAGCGACGGGCCCTTCGGCCGGAACGTCTGATCCTCTGCTGATCGCTGACCCTCTCCCTCCCGACTGGCTGCTGGCGGCGGGAAGGGGCGGGTGAATGCATCTGGCCCGGCTGTGCCTGCAGCCGGGCTTTTTTCATGGGGCCGCGCCTTCGCCGTCGAGCCGACTTCCTGTAGGACTGCATCTGCATGGAGTGTCTGCTGCTGCCCTGCGCTCGCCTGGGATTCAAGACGGAAAAACCCTGGAGCCTTTGTTTTCATTGGGTAGGCTGCTATTAAAAATGTAGCTTTTTAGTGTCTGTTGGGGGCAGGCTGGGTGCGGCGGCCTTCCTTATCATGGGTGTTGTGCGCCGCTGCGGGCGGCGCGTCTCTCTTGTCTTTCACATCCCCGAAAGGAATGGCATGGACCACTACCAGATCGCACTCATCGTCGGCAGCCTCCGCAAGGACTCCATCAATCGCAAGCTGGCCCACGCGCTCACTCGGCTGGCGCCGGCGGACTTCTCCTTCAAGGAGATCCGCATCGACGATCTTCCGCTCTACAACCAGGACGATGACAGCCAGCAGGCCGCGCCCGTGCTGCGGCTCAAGTCCGAGGTGGCGGCATCGCAAGGGCTGCTGTTCGTCTCCCCTGAGTACAACCGGTCGATTCCTGGCGTTCTCAAGAACGCCATCGACCACGGCTCTCGGCCCTACGGGCAGAGCGTGTGGGGTGGCAAGCCTGCGGGCGTTCTCGGCGCGTCGGTGGGTGCGATCGGCACGGCTCTGGCGCAGCAGCATCTGCGCAATGTGCTCGCGTACCTGGACGTTCCCACGCTCGGCCAGCCCGAAGCTTTCATCCACTACAAGGAGGGCTTCATCGACGACGACGGCAACGTGGGCGAAGGCAGCCGTAAGTTCCTGCAGACCTGGATGGACAAGTACGTGGCCTGGGTGAAGGCGCACAACAACGCGGGCGATCACCGACCTGCTGCCTGAGCACGGAGTCTTTGCGTCTGGAAAGGCGCATCACCCCAAGCAAAAGAGCCGGCAATGCCGGCTCTTTTGCTTGGGGGTATCGGATCACACCCGCAACCAGGGGGGCAGGCGCTGGCGCCTGCCCGCTGGTTGCTTCGCAGCCTCAGGCCGCCTTGGTGACGGACTGCGCCACGTGGGTCTTGATGTCGTTTTCGGCGCTGGCCAGGGCGGCGTTCTTCGCATCCGGGCCCATGGCCACACCTTCGGCGCGCACGAAGCGGACGTCAGTGATGCCAAAGAAACCGAAGATGGTTTGCAGATAGCTTTCTTGGTGCTCCAAGGCGCGGCCGCCTTCGGTGGTCGAATAGACGCCGCCGCGCGTGGAGACCACGATCACGGTCTTGCCTTTGGCCAGGCCTTCAGGCCCGCTCGCGGTGTACCGGAAGGTGCGGCCCGGCTGGGCCAGGCGGTCGATCCAGGCCTTGAGCTGCGTGGGGATTCCGAAGTTGTAGAAAGGCGCGCCCACCACGATCACGTCGGCCGCCAGGAACTGGCTCACCAGCCGTTCGGAGACGGCGTTTTCGCGTTGCTGGGCTTCGGTCAGGCCTTCGGTTTGGCCGGTCCGCGGCGCCATGGCGTCGAGCGTGAAGTGGGCGGGGGCGTCGGCTGCCAGATCCAGATACTGCACTTGCGTGCCGGGATGCGAAGCCACCCAGGCGGCGACGGTGCTGGCGGTGAGTTGGCGCGAAACGGAGGCACCGCCCGTGATGGCGGAGTCGATGTGAAGCAGTTGCATGGTTTTCTCCTTAAAGCCTCGCCAATATGTTCGGCGTTGGATAGATTGTGCTGGTTAATGTAGTCATTGATAAGTCATGGCATATGCGCTAGATTGTCCTGTCGATAGAACAATGTGCCACGTGCGCTTTCAACAATCGAGGGAGTGAGCCATGCAGGATCTCAATGACATGCTGTACTTCGCCGAAGTGGTGGAGCGCGGCGGCTTCGCAGCGGCAGGGCGGGCGTTGGGCATCCCGAAGTCGCGGCTCTCGCGGCGGGTGTCCGATCTGGAAGCGCGCCTAGGCGTGAGGCTGCTGCACCGCACGACCCGCAAGCTCTCTCTCACCGACGTGGGTGAGGCCTACCTTCGGCATTGCCAGGCCATGCGCGATTCGGCCCAGGCGGCGGCCGATACTGTCGCGCAGGTGCAGACAGAACCGCGGGGGACCGTGCGCGTGACCTGCCCGGTGACGCTAGCGCAGAGCGTGCTGGGCGAGCTGATGCCCCAGTTTCTGGAGCGCAATCCGCTGGTGCGGGTGGAGATGCAGGTGACCAACCGCATCGTCAACCTGGTGGAAGAGGGCGTGGACGTGGCTCTCCGAGTGCGCGCCACGGTGGACGACAGCGGCAGCATGATCGTCAAGCGCCTGGACGAGGGCGCGCAGGTGCTGGTGGCCAGCCCTTCTTTGCTGAAGCGGCAGGGCGTGCCGGCCACGCTGGCGGATCTGCCCGCGCTCGACAGTCTGGCAATGTCCGCCGCCGAGGGGCGCACCACGTTGCGGCTGATCGGGCCCGACGGGCGTGAGGAGACGGTGCAGCACAGCCCGCGCTATGTGGCCGACGATTTGCTGACCCTCAAATTCGCTGTGTTGGCCGGAACAGGCATGTGCTGGCTGCCCGACTACATGTGCCATACCGAGCTGGCCGACGGCAGGCTGGTGAGGGTGCTGCCGGGCTGGTCCGCGCCCCCGAGTGTGGTGCATGCCGTATTTCCCTCGCGTCGGGGGCTGTCGCCTGCGGTGCGGCGCTTTCTGGACTTTCTGGGCGAGGCCGTCCCGGGGCATACGGCCTGCCCCTAGACCGCGCATGGGCTGGTGCGGAATTGAGTGAGGCGATGGTGTCGATCTTTTCCTACACCTGAAGTATGACGGTTTGATGCATATTGATGAGTATGATTCGCATATCGTGAATTTTTACATCTGCACTCACCAGTTCATTTTTTGAACTGTGCTGTCTCCCTCCGGTTTCCTGGCACACCCTGGCGTGCATTCAACGGCGGGTACAGCGATGCACCCGTCCGCATGAAATCCCTTTGCACTTCCCCGGCTGGGGCCTATGAGCCGGCGCCACAGGCGTCTCCCCGTCATTTCTTCTGCTTCACGGTTGCCCTCTGGCTGGCGATCGGATTCTTCGTCGTTCCGGTGCTCCCCGCCCAGGCGGCTTGGGAAAACGGGTGGATCGAAAACCTCCAACTCGCCATACTGCTGGGCGGCGGGGCCGTGGCCGCGTGGCGTGCCATCGTTTCATGGCGGCAAGGGGCCAGGGCTGACGTGGTGGCGTTAGCCGTATGCCTGACGCCGGTGTGGATGCTGCTGGCTGCCCGCGAACTGAGCTGGGGCGCAGCGCTGCTCCAGCCGCTGGCCATAGGGGCGGACGGCCCCGAATATTCCTCTTCAGTGCTCTGGTACAAGCCTGCCGTGGCTCCGGTCGCCGTGGCCCTGCTGGTGGCTGCCGGCTCTCTGTTCGCGTGGTTCCGGGTCGAGCGGGTGGTGTGGTCGGTGCTCCGCGCCGGGCATTTCCCATGGGCCGAGCTGGGCCTGGGAGTGGCCGCTGCCTTGCTGAGCACCTATGGCGAAGGGCATCTGCTGGGCATGGAGGTGTCTCCCCACTGGGGCAACAACGCTGCCGTGCTCGAAGAGTGGGCCGAAGTGGCGGCGTATATGGCGCTGGTGCTTGCGCAGTGGCAGGTGCTGGGGTGGGCGGCCCGGAGTGCGGCGCGTTCCAGGCGCTGCTGAGGCAAGGGGAAGGCAGGCTCCGTCATCAGGGACGGTTGCGACCTGCGGCAGCCTTTAATAGACGATTTATCTATTAATTCACAACGATATATTTGTTTGTATCGGAAGGGCCGGTCGCCAGAATCATTCCATCTTGCTTCCGCACCAGGAATGAACGCATGGCCCCGACCGTCCCCTCCAGCTTTGTGGTTCTCCGCGCCCCTCCCGTCGCCACCCGTTCCGGGGTATGCGGGAGCTGCGCGCAATGAGTGCCGCCACCACGTCCATCGTCGTTGTGCCGGGCTGGCGTGATTCCGGCCCAGGCCACTGGCAGACGCTCTGGACGCAGCGCCTGCCCTCGGTGATCCGCGTCGTGCAGGACGACTGGATCACCCCGACACGCGCCGCCTGGGTGAACACGCTTGAAGCCACGATCCTCGCCGCGCCGCATCCTGTCGTCCTCGTGGCGCACAGCCTGGGGTGCATCGCCGCTACCCATATCGGCCCGGACGCCGCCGCCCGGGTAGGGGGCGCGCTGTTCGTCGCACCGGCGGACCCTGAGCGCCGGGCCGTGCTGAGCGATTTTGCGCCGGTGCCCCACGGCGCTTTGCCTTATCGCAGCATTCTGGTGGCGAGCAGCAACGACCCTTATTGCCCTGTGCGGCTCGCAGGGGCCTATGCGCGTTCCTGGGGCAGCGAATTCGTGCGCCTGCAGAACGCCGGCCACATCAACGTCGAGTCCGGCCATGGGGACTGGCCGCTGGGCTGGGCTCTGCTGCAATCGCTGGTGGGGGATGCGTCTGCCGCAGGGGCGGGTGCAGCACCCGCTGGCTCTGCAGTGTCCGAGCCTTGGCGCGCCGCCGCGGCGTGATGTGGGCACCCCTGGTGCGGCTGGACCGCAGTGCGTCAGCGCCTTATTCTGCGAGCTGATTAATAAACAAAAATATATTCTTTTGCGTTTTAAGCAGGGCTGCCCACAATCCACGTTACTTCCAGCAACGTGGGTGACACAAGACATGCAATCGAAGAACCGGCTCAAGACCCTCATCGCCACCGCGGCACTGGCCGCCAGCGGCCTGGCCGCAGCGCAGCCCCCCACGCTGCTCAACGTTTCCTACGACGTGGCGCGCGAGTTCTACAAGGATTACAACCCGGCTTTCGTCGCCCACTACAAGAAGACGACCGGCAAGGACGTCAAGATCGACCAGGCCCACGGCGGCTCCAGCGCCCAAGCACGGGCCGTGAACGACGGACTGGATGCCGACGTGGTCACCTTCAACACCACGACGGACATCGACTTCCTCGCGCAGAACGGCGTGGTCGCCAAGGACTGGGCCAAGAAATTCCCCCACGATGCCTCGCCTACCACGTCCACCATGCTGTTCCTGGTGCGCAAGGGCAATCCCAAGAACATCAAGGACTGGGACGACCTCGTCAAGCCGGGCGTGCAGGTCGTGGTGGTCAACCCCAAGACGGGTGGCAACGGCCGCTACGCCTATCTGGGCGCCTGGGGCTCGGTGCGCGAAAAGGGCGGTACCGACGCGCAGGCCGCCGAGTTCGTGGGCAAGCTCTACAAGAACGTGCCGGTGCTGGGCAAGGGCGGGCGTGACGCCACCAGCATCTTCCTGCAGCGCAACACGGGCGACGTGCTGATCACCTTCGAATCCGAAGTGCTCTCCATCGAACGCGAATTCGGCAAGGGCCGTGTGGATGCCGTCTATCCCTCCACCAGCATCCTGGCCGAGAACCCCGTGGCGGTGGTGGAGCGCACCGCCGCCAAGAAAGGCTCGGGCCCGCTGGCCAAGGCCTATCTGGACTATCTGTATTCCGACGAGGGCCAGGAGATCGCAGCCCGCCACGCGCTGCGTCCGCGTTCCGAGGCGGTGCTGAAAAAGCACTCCGATCTGTTCAAGCCGGTCAAGCTGTTCACGGTGGGCAAGTACTTTGGCTCGCTGGGCGATGCGCAGAAGGTCCACTTCAACGACGGCGGACAGTTCGACAAGCTCTACGCCCCGGGCGCCAAGTAAGTACGCCGCCATGTCTTCTGCGATTTCCGCCGCGCCCCCGGGAGGGGCCGGGGCAGGGCGCGCACGCCGGTCCAAGCGGGTGCTGCCGGGCTTCGGGCTGACCCTGGGCTACACGCTCTTTTACCTGAGCATCATCGTGCTCGTTCCCCTGTCGGCGCTGCTGTTCAAGACCTTCACGCTGACCTGGGACCAGTTCTGGGTCGCCGTGAGCGCACCGCGCGTGCTGGCTTCCTACCGGCTCACCTTCGGCGCCTCGCTGATCGCCGCGCTGGTCAATCTGGTGTTCGGCCTGCTGATCGCCTGGGTGCTGGTGCGCTATAGCTTTCCGGGCAAGAAGATCGTCGATGCGCTGGTCGATCTGCCCTTCGCGCTGCCCACGGCCGTGGCGGGCATCTCGCTCACGGCGCTGCTGGCCGGCAACGGCTGGCTCGGCCAGTACCTGGAGCCGCTGGGCATCCAGCTCGCCTTCAAGCCGGCGGGCGTGGTCATCGCGCTGATCTTCATCGGGCTGCCTTTCGTGGTGCGCACGGTGCAGCCCGTGTTGGAAGATACCGAAAAGGAACTGGAAGAGGCCGCGACCAGCCTGGGCGCGACCCGCTGGCAGACCTTCACCCGGGTGATCCTGCCCTCCATCACGCCTGCGCTGATGACCGGCTTCGCCATGGCCTTCGCCCGGGCGATCGGTGAATACGGCTCGGTCATCTTCATCGCCGGCAACATGCCCATGGTGTCGGAGATCACGCCGCTCATCATCATCGGCAAGCTGGAGCAGTACGACTACGCGGGCGCCACGGCGGTCGCGGTGGTGATGCTGGCCATCTCCTTCGTGCTGCTGCTGGTCATCAACGCGCTGCAAGCCTGGCAGCGCCGCAACGCAGGAGCGCCGGCATGAGTTCCACCGCCACCCCTCCGGCCAAGCGCCGAGCGCAGTCCGGCACCACCGAGGCGCCCTGGGTGCGCTGGACGCTGCTGGGCATCGCCCTGGTCTTCCTGGTGCTCTTTCTCGTGCTGCCGCTCGCGGCGGTGTTCGTCGAGGCGTTCTCCAAGGGCGCCGATGCCTATTTCGCCAGCCTGCGCGACCCGGATGCCTGGTCTGCCATCCAGCTCACGCTGATTGCGGCGCTGATCTCCGTGCCGCTGAACCTCGTGTTCGGCGTGGCGGCGGCCTGGGCCATCGCCAAGTACGAGTTCAAGGGCAAGGCCTTCCTCACCACGCTGGTGGATCTGCCGTTCTCCGTCTCGCCCGTGGTGGCGGGGCTGATGTACGTGCTGGTCTTCGGCGCCAACGGCTGGTTCGGCCCCTGGCTGCAGGCGAACGACATCAAGATCATTTTCGCCGTGCCCGGCATCGTGCTGGCGACCGTGTTCGTCACCTTCCCGTTCATCGCCCGCGAGCTGATCCCGCTGATGCAGGCGCAGGGCAACGACGAGGAGCAGGCCGCCATCGTCCTGGGCGCCACCGGCTGGCAGACCTTCTGGAAGGTGACGCTGCCCAACATCAAGTGGGGGCTGCTCTACGGGGTGATCCTGTGCAACGCGCGTGCCATGGGCGAATTCGGGGCGGTGTCGGTGGTCTCGGGGCACATCCGGGGGCAGACCAACACCATCCCGCTGCACGTGGAAATCCTCTACAACGAATACCAGTCGGCGGCGGCCTTCGCGGCGGCATCGCTGCTGGCCCTGCTGGCCCTGGTCACGCTGGCCATCAAGTCGGTCGCCGAATGGCAGAGCGAACGCGAACGCAAAGCCGCGGCCAACCTGCCTCCGGAGCGGCCCACGCCGCTGCCGGGCCCACGCTGAAAGCCATTGATCTATGAGCATCGAAATCCGCAACATCAGCAAGCAGTTCGGCGACTTCCAGGCGCTGCGCGACGTGAGCCTGGACATCCATTCGGGCGAACTCATCGCGCTGCTCGGGCCCTCGGGCTGCGGCAAGACCACGCTCTTGCGCATCATCGCCGGGCTGGAAACGCCCGACGTGGGGAGCATCCACTTCAGCGGCGAAGACACGACCGACGTGCATGTGCGCGAGCGCAACGTGGGCTTCGTGTTCCAGCACTACGCGCTGTTCCGCCACATGACGGTATTCGAGAACGTGGCCTTCGGCCTGCGCGTGAAGCCGCGCAGCCAGCGCCCGAGCGAAGACCAGATCAGAAAGAAGGTGACCGACCTGCTCCAGCTGGTGCAGCTCGACTGGCTGGCCGAGCGCTATCCGTCGCAGCTCTCGGGCGGGCAGCGCCAGCGCATTGCCCTGGCGCGCGCGCTGGCCGTGGAGCCCAAGGTGCTGCTGCTGGATGAGCCCTTTGGCGCGCTGGACGCCAAGGTGCGCAAGGAGCTTCGCCGCTGGCTGCGCCGCCTGCACGATGAGCTGCATGTCACCTCCATCTTCGTCACGCACGACCAGGAAGAGGCGCTGGAAGTGGCCGATCGCGTGGTCGTCATCAACCAGGGCCGGATCGAGCAGAGCGGCTCCCCACAGGAAGTGTGGGACCAGCCGGCCAGCCCGTTCGTCTATGGCTTTCTGGGCGACGTCAACCTGTTCAAGGGCCGAGCGCACGAGGGGCTGGTGCATGTCGAGGGTATGCAGCTCGATTCGCCCGAGCACGCCCAGGCGCAGAACGCCAACGCCTTCGCCTACGTGCGCCCTCACGACCTGGATGTGCGCCGCTATACGCCCGGAGAGGGACTGGACGCGCAGGGCCGGCCGCAGGGCATCGTGGCGCAGCTTTCGCGGGCCATCGTGGTCGGCCCGATCGCTCGTCTGGAACTAATCGCCGAACCCGGCGACAAACCAGCGGACAATGCAGGCCCCGACGCCGTGATCGAAGCGCAGATTCCTGCGAACGAGTACCGCGAGATGGGATTCAAGGAGGGCGAAACGCTGGTGGTCACGCCGCGCCGCGCCCGCGTGTTTCTGGACCAGGCCGCAGGCATCTGACGCTCTCCTCCATCGGGGCGGGCGGTGCAGCCCCCGCCCGGCGGCCCGAATAGAAGAGGGAACTTCGAGATGGTTTTGAGTGCTTTCGATCGCGCACCGCGCCGTGTGCTGGCCCTGGTGGCTGGAGCCTGCGTGGCGATGCTGGCGTTCGGCATGTACCTGCAGCACGTGGTGGGCCTGGAGCCGTGCCCGATGTGCATTGTGCAGCGCTACGCTCTTATTTTTGTAGCGGTTTGCGCAGGGATTGCCAGCGCCAGAGGGCAAAAAGGCTGGCAGATCGGCTGGGGCGTGCTGGCGCTGCTGTCGGCGGGCTTCGGCGCTTTCGTGGCGGCGCGCCAGAGCTGGCTGCAGTGGTATCCGCCCGAGATCGCCACCTGCGGGCGCGACTTCTACGGAATGATCGAGCACTTCCCGATCGGCCGCGCCATTCCCATGATTTTCCGCGGATCGGGCGACTGTACGGTGGTGGACTGGACCTTCCTGGGTGGCTCCATCGCCAACTGGTCTTTCATCTGCTTCGTCGCCATGGCTATCGTGCTGCTGGCGGTGGTCGTACGCCGCAGCGGCCGCTGACGCGCGATCGATTCAGCCACCCAGCCAGGGCGCCTTCGGGCGCCCTTGTCGTTTCTAGCAGGGGGCGAACACCACTGGCGCATCACCCTCGCGCCAGGCCGGGTGCTTGCCCATCACCGCCTCGAAGAGCGGCAGCGCCTGCCAGCTCGCAAGCCACTGTCGGGTGCGGGGCCAGGCGCCGGCCTCCCAGCGCGCGGCATCAATGCCCGCGAACTGCCGCACGAAGGGCGCGACGGCCATGTCCGCCAGCGTGGCGTGGCTGCCGAAGAGCCAGTCCTGCGTGACGAGGCGCGCCTCCAGTGCCTGCATGACCCACCC
>JBHIWE010000146.1:0-11166 GCA_041987645.1 Acidovorax sp.
CCAACCTGCTGGATATGTCCACCGAGTGGAAGTCCGTCGGCGACGTGTTCGAAGGCCGTGACCGCAAGACTGGCGAGAAGAAGTGGACGGGCACGCGTGTTGACCTGGTCTTCGGCTCTAACGCCGTGCTGCGTGCCGTGGCGGAGGTATATGCCAGCGCGGACGCCAAGCAGAAGTTCGTGCGAGACTTCGTGGCCGCGTGGGCCAAGGTGATGGATCTGGACCGCTTCGACCTCGCCTGATACATGCATGCACGCACCGCTGGCCGGCCTTTCCGGCTGGAAGGTGCGGCGCCTGCCGCATGAGCCCGCCTCCCGCAAGGGAGAGCGGGTTTTTCTTTTTTCTGAAAGCAATCAGGGTAAGCCCTAAACTTGATGCATTGCAAAGACGGGAGGGAAAAGGTATGCATTCAGACATCGTGATTGTGGGCGGCGGGGCTGGCGGGCTTGAACTGGCCGCGCGCCTGGGGCGCCGGCTGGGCCCAAAGCAGGGCCGCGAGCGCGTGCTTCTGGTGGACCGTTCTCCCTTCCATATCTGGAAGCCCACCCTGCACGAAGTGGCTGCAGGCACGCTGGATGCACATCAGGAAGGACTCTCCTACCCCGTGCTGGCTCGGCGCAACCATTTCGGCTTCGCCATCGGCGACTTGGTCGGGCTGGATACGGCGCACAAGACCATCGAGCTGGGCGAGATCCGCAACGCCGAAGGCGAGCTGCTGGTGCCGCGCCGCACGGTGAGCTACACCCGGCTCGTGCTGGCCATCGGTAGCGGCTCCAATGCCTTCGGCACGCCGGGTATTGAACACGCCTACCTGCTGGAGAACGTGCGCGATGCGCAGCGTTTTCATGCCGACTGGCTGGGTGCCTGCGCGCGGGCCTCGTTCTCCGACAGCCGCGCTTTGTCCATCGCCATCGTCGGCGCTGGGGCCACGGGCGTGGAACTGTCCGCCGAACTGCTCGAAGCCCATGCCGAGCTGCTGGAGAGCCTGGGCAGCAGCCAGCGCTTCCGGCTCGACATCTCCCTGATCGAAGGCGGGGGCCGCATCCTGGGCGGCCTGCCCGAGAAGATTTCCGCCCAGGCCGAAGTCGCCCTGCGTCGCAAGCAGGTGCAGGTGCTGACCAACACCCGCGTGGTCGAGATCCGGCGTGGTGCGCTGGTCACGCCCGCTGGCGATATTCCGGCCGACCTTATCGTCTGGGCCGCCGGCATCAAGGCCGCCGACGGCAACGCCCGCCTGGGGCTGGAAGTGAATCGCCTCAACCAGTTCGTCGTGGACAACCGCCTGCGCACCTCGGCGCCCGATGTGCTGGCCCTGGGCGACTGCGCCGCCTGTCCATGGGAAGACGGCAAGACGGTGCCGGCCCGTGCCCAGGCTGCCCACCAGCAGGCCGACTACCTGGCGAGCGTGCTGGGTGCGCTGCTGCGCGAGCAGGAAGTGACCGAGCCCTTCATCTACAAGGACTTCGGCTCTCTCGTCTCGCTGGGCGACAACAAGGGCGTGGGCAACCTGATGGGCGGCCTGGGCGGGCGCAACTTCTTTGTCGAGGGGCTGATCGCCAAGTGGATGTATATCTCGCTCCACCTGAACCACCACCGCGCCATCCTGGGCACGGGCAAGACCGTGGTGCTGGCGCTGGCGCGGCTGCTGCAGAAGCGGGTTTCGGGGCGGCTCAAGCTGCATTGAGCCGGGGCGGCGCGCACCGCGCGCGCCCGGGTGTCTCAGCCCGCCAGCAGTTTCTGCACCAGATCGCCCGCCGTTGAGGCGCTGTATTTGCGCATCAGCCGCGCGCGGTAGATCTCCACGGTGCGGTGGCTGATCTCCAGAGCCCGCCCGATCTCCTTGGAGGTCATGCCGTCCAGCAGGCGGGCGGCCACCTCCCGCTCTCGACCCGTCAACTCCGCCTTGACCGGGCGCTGCGCGCTCAGGTCCTCGAAGCTCCAGATGCCCGATTCGTGCGGTGCTTCGCGGTTGATCGCGCGGCCCGATACATGGCACCAGAACACTTCGCCGTTGGCGCGCTTCATGATGCGGTTGTCGGCGTAGTGGCCCCTGGCGTTCAGGATGGGCTCCATGCGCTTGCCCAGCCGCTCGTATTCGTCGGCGCTGGGATAGAGAATGCGGAAAGACTGGCCAATCAACACTTCGCGCGAGGCGCCGAACATCTCGCAGACATGGCGGTTGCAGTCCACCATGGTGCGATGGCGCGAGATGACCAGCCCGACCGGGGCCATGTCGAACGCGAGGCGGTAATCGGCGGTATCCATGAAAGTCTTTAGGGAGAACTACGTAGCAATGTACGTAGTATCGTAGCGTTCATCCATCCTGTCTCGATGAGGAGTCTTTCAGTGAACAAGCTATTTCCTTCGGCAGACGCGGCGCTCAAGGGCGTCGTGGCCGATGGCCAGATGCTGGCCGTCGGAGGTTTCGGGCTGTGCGGCATCCCGGAGGCGCTGATTGACGCCTTGCGCGATTCCGGCGTCAAGGACCTCACGGTCATCTCCAACAACGCGGGCGTCGATGACTTCGGGCTGGGCAAGCTGCTGCGCACGCGGCAGATCAAGAAGATGATCTCGTCCTACGTGGGCGAGAACAAGGAGTTCGAGCGCCAGTACCTCGCTGGTGAACTGGAACTGGAATTTACGCCCCAGGGCACGCTGGCCGAGAAGCTGCGCGCGGGCGGCGCGGGCATTCCGGCCTTCTTCACCAAGACCGGCGTGGGCACCATCGTGGCCGAGGGCAAGGAGCTGCGCGAATTCGACGGTGAGACCTATGTGATGGAGCGCGCCCTGGTGCCGGATGTGTCGCTCGTCAAGGCGCACCGCGCCGACAAGTCCGGCAACCTGCAGTTCCGCCTCACGGCGCGCAACTTCAACCCGGCGGCGGCCACGGCCGGCAAGCTCTGCATCGTCGAGGTGGAGGAGGTCGTAGAGATCGGCGAGATCGCGCCTGACGACGTGCATCTGCCCGGCATCTACGTGCATCGCATCGTCCATAACCCGGCGCCTGAAAAGCGTATCGAGAAACGCACCGTGAGCGCTGCCGCGCCGGTCGATGTCGCGGCCGCGAAGGTGGAGGCTCAGGCCGTCATCGCCCAGGCCGCAGCCTCCGCGGAAGCCCCCGCGGTGCCTGCCAACAAACAAGAAGGAGCCTGACATGCCCTGGACCCAAGACCAGATGGCCGCACGTGCGGCGCAGGAACTGGAAGACGGCTTCTACGTGAACCTCGGCATCGGCATTCCCACCCTGGTGGCCAACCACACCGGCGACAAGGAAGTGTGGCTGCAGTCCGAGAACGGCATGCTGGGCATCGGCCCGTTTCCGACCGAAGACGCGGTGGATGCCGACCTCATCAACGCCGGCAAGCAGACGGTGACGACCATCCCCGGCTCGTCCATCTTCGGCAGCGACCAGTCGTTCGCCATGATCCGCGGCGGCAAGATCAATCTGTCGATCCTCGGCGCCATGCAGGTCAGCGAAAAGGGAGATCTCGCCAACTGGATGATCCCCGGCAAGATGGTCAAGGGCATGGGCGGTGCCATGGACCTGGTGGCCGGCGTCAAGCGTGTGATCGTGCTCATGGAGCACGTCGCGAAGAAGAAGGACGGCACCGAGGACCTGAAGATCCTGCCCGCCTGCACGCTGCCCCTGACCGGCGTGGGTGTGGTGGACCGCATCATCACCGACCTGGCCGTGATGGACGTCACGCCCGAAGGCCTCAAGCTGGTGGAATTGGCACCCGACGTGAGCTTCGAGGCCGTGCAGGCCAAGACCGGCGTGTCGCTGATCCGCTGAGCGCCGTGTGCCCCAAGCAAAAAGCCCGGCATCACCGGGCTTTTTGCTTGTGAGTCGCTTCTCCGCCTTCAGGGCGTGGTGGTGGCCTTGGTCGGTTCGGCCGGCGCCGGTGGCTGGGCGAGCGGCTGCGTCTGCACGGGCGTGGGCGGATTGGCCGGAATCTGGTAGCTCCACGTCTCGCTCACGGCCTTGTCGCCCTGCATCAGCGTGGCGCGCATTTCCACCGGCAGAGAGGGGTTCTTGACCCGCACGCGCACCGTCACGCGCCATCCCTGGATGGCGGGGTTGCGTTGCAGGCTCGCGCCCAGCAGGTCGGCGTTGCTGTCCACGCTGACCTGGGGCGTGATCGCCGTGCCCTCCGGCAGCTGGGCCACGGCGGGGCCTTCGAAGTCGATCAGGAAGGCGCTGGCACCATCGGGCTTGCGGATCAGGTTGGCCTGCAGTTCCTCGCTCTCGGTGTGCAGGGTCTGCCTGACCCAGGCGTTGTCGGCGCCGTGCAGCGCGGGCTCGTCCGTCGTCCAGTGCATGCGGTAGGCGAACTGCAGCATGTCGCCGCGGCGGGCCGGGGCGTCGGGCGTCCAGAAGGCGGCGATGTTGTCGTTGGTCTCATCCGGCGTGGGGATCTCCATCAGCGTCACATGGCCCTTGCCCCAGTTGCCCTGCGGCTCGATCCAGGCGCTGGGGCGCAGGTCGTAGCGGTCCTTGAGGTCTTCGTAGCGCGAGAACTCGCGCCCGCGCTGCAAGAGGCCGAAGCCCTTGGGGTTGTCCACCTCGAAGGAGCTGATCGCCAGCTGGCGCGGATTGTTCAGCGGGCGCCAGAGCCATTCGCCCGTGCCGGTGTGGATGGCCAGGCCGTTGGAGTCGTGGATGGCCGGGCGGAAGTTGCCGCGCTGGAGGTCGGACTGCTGGTTGGGCCCATACAGGAACATGCTGGTCAGCGGCGCGATGCCCAGCGTCCTGACGTCACCGCGCAGGAAAATGTTGGCCTGCACGTCCACCACGGCATCCTTGCCGCCGGGCACCACGGTGAAGCGGTAGGCGCCGGTGGCTCGCGGCGAGTCGAGCAGGGCGTAGATCACCAGCTGGCGGTCCTGCGCGGCGGGCCGCTGAATCCAGAACTCGCGGAAGTTGGGGAACTCCTCGCCGCCCGGCGGCGCCGTGTCGATCGCCAGCCCGCGGCTGGACAGGCCGTACACCTGGCCCTTGCCGATCACGCGGAAGTAGCTCGCGCCCAGAAAGCTCACGATCTCGTCGAGCTTGCCGGGCTGGTTGATGGGGTAGAGCACGCGAAAGCCCGCGTATCCGAGGGTGCTGGTGGCGCTGCGGTCGAAGTTCAGGTCGCCGAAGTCGAAGCGCCCGGCGTCGTAGTGGATCTCCTGCACGCCTTGGGGCGTGATCTCGTTGATGCGCACCGGGGCGTTGAACTGCATACCCTGGTGGTAGAAGCTCAGGCGAAAGGGCGTGGGCTGGTCGCGCCACTCGAAGCGGTCCGCGCGCGGCTGCATCTTCTGGTAGTCGGCGAACTGCATGCCGCTGAAGACGGGCGGCAGGTTGTTCGCGGGGGCCACGTAGGGCTTTTCCATCAGGTCGCGGGCCTGGCGGGTGACGTCGTCGAGCGAGAACGCCTGGGCGTGGCCCGCAACAGGCAGGCAGATGAGGGTGGCGAGACCGGCGAGGGCCAGAAGCGATCGGGTGCGCAGGCGTGCGGCGGCAAACAACAGGGTCATGGACAGGGACGGTAGTTCAGTGGACAGGCTGCGGCGTGACGGAGCGTAACGCGGCGGCGCGGCGCCAGGCGCTGGCTTCGGTCGGGCCCTGCACCCTCGGCGCCGGGCCGTGGCGTGTGCGATGGAGCCGAAGCAAACTTCCTGCCGGGCCCCCGGCATGTTGCGGCATGCAACAGTTCAGGGGCCGGTTTCGGGCGTGGAACGCGGACTTGAGCTTAGCATTCGCCACCCGCCGTGCCGCCTTGTGTCTGGCCGGCCGCATGCCCTGGCATGCAAAGCCCCGGTGGCCGATCGCCCGCACGTGCCCAGAGCGCGGCGAGCCCGGACCACCCGCGCCAACCATCCGAAAGTGACTGAATGAAGCAATCGTGGATTCTTGTGCTGTCCGCTGCGCTGGCGGCCCCCGCCGCCTGGGCGCAGGCGCCGCAGCCGAACCCTGCAGAGGCGAAGAAGACCTTCGTGGCCGACCTGGTCGGCCGCATGACCCTGGAAGAGAAGATCGGCCAGCTGCGCCTGATCAGCATCGGCCCGGAGATGCCCATCGGGCAACTGGCCGATGAGATCACTGCCGGCCACGTGGGCGGCACCTTCAACTCGGTGAACCGCCCCGACAACCGCCGCCTGCAGGATGCGGCCATGAAGACGCGGCTGAAGATCCCGATGTTCTTCGCCTACGACGTCATCCACGGCCACCGCACCACCTTCCCGATCGGCCTGGGCCTGGCGTCCACCTGGGACATGGCCTCCGTGGAGCGCATGGCGCGCACGGCCGCGCGGGAAGCGGCGGCCGACTCCATCGACATGACCTTCGCGCCCATGGTGGACATCTCGCGCGATCCGCGCTGGGGCCGCACCTCCGAGGGCTTCGGCGAAGACCCGTACCTGGTGTCGCAGATCGCCCGGGCCACGGTGCAGGGCTTCCAGGGCCCGCAGCGGCCGCTGGCGGCGGACCGCATCATGGCGAGCGTCAAGCACTTCGCGCTCTATGGAGCGGTGGAAGGCGGGCGTGACTACAACGCCGTGGACATGAGCCCGATGCGCATGTACCAGGACTACCTGCCGCCCTACAAGGCCGCGATCGACGCGGGCGCGGGCGGCGTGATGGTGGCGCTGAACTCCATCAACGGCGTGCCGGCCACCTCCAACACCTGGCTGATGCAGGACCTGCTGCGCCGCGACTGGGGCTTCAAGGGCGTGACGGTGAGCGACCACGGCGCCATCGTCGAGCTGACGCGCCACGGCGTGGCCCGCGACGAGCGCGAGGCCGCCAAGCTCGCCATCCGCGCCGGCATCGACATGAGCATGGCCGACTCGGTGTACTGGAAGGAGCTGCCCGGCCTGGTGCGCTCCGGCGAAGTGCCGATGCAGCAGATCGACAACGCGGTGACCGAGGTGCTCGGCGCCAAGTACGACATGGGCCTTTTCAAGAACCCCTACCTGCGCATCGGCGCGGCCAAGGACGACCCGGCGGACCTCAAGGCCGACAGTCGCCTCGACCGACCGGCCGCGCGCGAGGTGGCGCGCCAGTCGCTGGTGCTGCTGGAAAACCGCAACGGCACGCTGCCGCTCTCCAGGAAGGCCTCCATCGCCCTGGTCGGACCGCTGGCCGATGCGCCGATCGACATGCTGGGCAGCTGGTCTGCCGCCGGCTACGACAAGCTGGCCGTGACCCTGCGCGCCGGGCTGAACGCCGCCATCGGCCAGGGCGGGCGGGTGACCTATGCGCGGGGCGCCAACATCACCGGCGACGAGGCCATCGTCAAGTACCTGAACTTCCTCAACTGGGATGCGCCCGAGGTCACGCAGGACCCGCGCACGCCGGCCGAGATGATCCAGGAGGCCGTGCGCGTGGCGCAGCAGTCCGACGTGATCGTGGCCGCCGTGGGCGAGGCGCGCGGCATGTCGCACGAATCGTCGAGCCGCACCAGCCTGGATCTGCCGCAGAGCCAGCGCGACCTGATC
Source organism: Acidovorax sp. (assembly GCA_041987645.1). GTDB lineage: Bacteria > Pseudomonadota > Gammaproteobacteria > Burkholderiales > Burkholderiaceae_C > Paracidovorax. Next base: position 7,483 of record JBHIWE010000146.1, read on the forward strand.
ACCGCCCTCAAGGCCACCGGCAAGCCGCTGGTGCTGGTGCTGATGAACGGCCGCCCGCTGGCGCTGCAGCGCGAGCAGAAGGAGGCCGATGCGATCCTGGAAACCTGGTACGCCGGCACCGAAGGCGGCAACGCCATCAGCGACGTGCTCTTCGGCGACTACAACCCCTCGGGCAAGCTGCCGATCTCGTTCCCGCGCTCGGTGGGCCAGATTCCCACCTACTACAACCATGCGCGCCTGGGCCGCCCGTTCACCGAGGGCAAGCCGGGCAACTACACCTCGCAGTACTTCGAGGAAGTGACCGGCCCGCTCTATCCCTTCGGCTACGGCCTGAGCTACACCGACTTCGCGCTCTCCGATGTCGTGCTCTCCAGCCCGACGATGGCGCGCGGCGGGCAGATCGAGGCCGCGGTGACGGTGAAGAACACCGGCCGGCGCGCGGGCGAGACCGTGGTGCAGCTCTATATCCAGGACGTCGCCGCATCGGTGGTGCGCCCGGTCAAGGAGCTCAAGGGCTTTCGCAAGCTGATGCTGCAGCCGGGCGAGGAGCGCGTGCTGCGCTTCCCGATCACCGAAGAGCAGCTCAAATTCTTCAACGCCCGCCTGGAACACGTGGCCGAGCCGGGCCGTTTCAACGTGCAGATCGGTCTGGACTCTCAGGCCGTTCGGGAGCAGGGCTTCGAGTTGCGCTGAAGCCATCTGCGCGCGGGTGGGAGGGCGGCCCGGCGCGCATGCACCGCAGCAGGGCAGGCGCAGACTCTTTCGTGGAGGAGGGAAAGCGGCTTATATTGCTCGCAACAGTGCTCGCTTCTCAGCTTACTCCTTCTGTCTGAATGAACGCTCTTTCCCAGAACGCCGACTCCCTTGCCGGCGCTGACCAGGCCGGCGACAAGCACTACCTGCGCGCTGTGACCGACATGGCAGAGCGGTGCACGGTGGTGGCGCGCGACGCCCTCTATACCGACAGCGGCATCAAGCTTCTGGACAAAGGTGCGCGCGTGGACAGCCGGCTCTACGAGCGGCTGGTGCATCACAAGCTGCGCGGCTCCATTGACGAGCAGCTGGGCGTGGAAGATGCGATCACCGTGCCTGATCTGATCGGGATGGCGCTGGCACAGTGCAGTAGCGAACCGCTGGCCAGCATGCTGGCGGCGGCGGCGGGCGGCGCAGATCGGCTGCTGGCTCCGTTGCGGTCGCTGCCGCTGCCGCCGCCCATGGCCTTCAAGCTGACCGTGATGCGCGAGCAGCGTCCCGAATTGCTCTCGCACAGCGTGCTCGTGATGCTGACGGCCCTGTTCCTGGGCCTGCGAAGCGGTTTGAATGAGCGGGAATGCACGCCGCTGGCCGCCGCCGCGCTGCTGCACGACATTGGTGTACTGCACATGGACCCGGTTTGGCGCGACCCGGTGCACAAGGTGACAGGCCCGGGCCGCAAACATCTGGTGGCGCATCCGGTGACGGCGATGCTCGTCATCCGCGCGCTGCACGTCTATCCCAAGTCAGTCGAAACCGCCGTACTGGAGCACCACGAGCGCATGGATGGCACCGGCTATCCCCGAGGGCTGGATGGCGGGCAGATCTCGCCTACCGGCCAGATCCTGCTGCTGTCGGAGGTGGTGGCCGCCTTTTTCGAGAAATACCGTGACGAGCCGGCCCAGCGGCTGTCGCTGTCTCTCCGGCTGAATCACCGCAAGTTCCCGCCGGCGCTCACGGCGCTGCTGCTGCCTCTGTTGCAAAAGCTCCCCACAGGAGCGGCCGACCCCATTGCGCTGCAGCGCCAGGTGGCGCTCGGCATCGAGGTGCTATCGGAGGCCTTTGGCTCGTGGGACAAGGTTCGCGCGGGGCTGCCCGCCGACCAGCTGGCCCTGGCGTCCGGCAAGGCCTGTGCCTACATCGACCTGTGGCTGATCGCCCTGCAGAAGGCTCTCTACGAGGCGGGTTCGCACCCGCGCCAGCAGGCCGAAATGCTGCCCTCCTTGCAAGACGACCCCGAGGGCCTGGCCGAGCTGGAGCTGCTGGGCCGCGAGGCGCTGTGGCAGCTGCAGAGCATTCTCGACGCCAGCTATAGCCGCTGGCCGCAACTGGCTCAGCGCGCAGACGTGTGCGATGCCGCGGTAGCTGACTGGCGCGACGCCTGTGCGCAAGGACTGGGCACGGCCTGAAGCCCCGATTCCTGAGGGTGCCCCCTGTGCCCGGAACGGCCCTGAATGAGGGCCAAGGGCAGATGCACTGACGAACCCTGTGGTCTGGGAGGTAGCAATACTGTATATTTGAACAGTATTTTGCTGTCGTCCCATGTCCATCTCTGCCTCGTTCCATGCCGTGACCGCCGCTGCCCTGCGGCAGCCGGGCCGTGGCGTGCCCGAGGTGCCAGGCGTCTGGCAGGGCGGATCGTGGGGGGCGGCAGCGCCGCACCGCAACCGGCCCACGGGTCATGCATCGCTCGATGCCCAGCTGCCCGGCGGTGGTTGGCCTTTGGGCGCGATGGCGGAGCTGCTGCTGCCGGCGCAGGCCACGCAGGCGTGGCCCCTCGTTCTGCCCGGCCTGGCTCTGGCGGTGGCTGAGGGCGAGCCCGGGCGCGTGGTGCTGGTGGCTCCGCCCCATGAGCCCTTCGCGCCCGCCCTGCAGGCCGCCGGCCTGCCGGCCCAGCGGTTGTGCGTGGTGCTGCCCGGCACCTGCCAGGCGGCAGAAGCCTGCTGGGCGAGCGAGCAGGCGCTGCGCTGCCGCGACGTGCTGGCGGTTCTGGCCTGGCTGCCGCATGCGCGGCCGGAGATGCTGCGGCGCCTGCACCTGGCCGCAGCCCAGCAGGGGCGCTGGCTGTGGGTCCTGCGCCCCGAGGCGCAGCGCGCCCAGGCTTCGCCCGCGCCGCTGCGGCTGTGGGTGCAGCGGGCTGGCGCCGAGCTCCGCGTGCAGGTGATCAAGCGTCGCGGGCCGCCCTTGCTCGAACCCGTGATGCTGCCGTTGCGCCCGCCTGCATTGCCGGCCGTGTTGGAAGCCCAGGCGCACCGCCAGCAGCAGGCGCGCGAGGACGCCGGCCGGCTGTTGCAGGCCCGCCGCCAGCCGGCCCCCGCCGCCTCGTCTTCTCCTTCGCCATCGGGACTGCTGCATGCACTGGGTCGCACTGCCCTTGTGCGCGGATGAGCCCGCCGCGCCCGGCGTGCCGGCCGAGGCCGGTGCCTGGTGGGCGCTGCGCTTTTCCCCGCGCGTGGCCGTGATCGACGAGGCGGTGCTGGCCGAGATTTCCACCACCGCACGCCTGTGGGGCGGTCTGCCGGCGCTGCTGGAGCAGCTGCGCGCCGACGCGCCTGGCGTTGCCTCGTCAACCGATCTGCCGCTGGCCCAAGGCCCCACGGCCCTGCAGGCTCTGGCCCAGTTACGCCTGCTGGAGGCCGGCCATCCGCTGCCGCAGCGCCTGCCGCACGATCTGCCGCTGCGTACCCTGAGCGCGGCGCGGCCTCATGCCCATGGGCTGGCGCAGCTGGGCTGCCGCACCTGGGGCGCTTTGCGGGCGCTGCCCCGCGCCGGGGTGGCGCGGCGCTTCGGCGGGCCCCTGCTGCATGCGCTGGACCAGGCCTGGGGCGACGCGCCGCACCAGCCGCCGTGGGTGGCGCTGCCCGAGGTTTTCGCCCTGGAGGCCGAGCTGCCCGCTCTGGCCGAATCGGCCCCGGCCCTGCTGTGGTCCGC
>JBHIWE010000147.1:0-11103 GCA_041987645.1 Acidovorax sp.
AGGCCGCCGCCGACCTGGAAGCTCTGCAGCGAGATGTTGAAGAACGCCAGGATCTGCAGCCCCAGCAGCGCGCACGCGGCGATCACGCAGAACGCGCTGAAGGCCGCCACCTGGATCGTGCGGCGCCGCTGCGCCGCCGAAAAGCCGGTGGTGTAGTGGATGAAGAAGGGCACGATGGCCAGCGGGTTCACGATCGCGAGCAGGGCGATCAGCGGCTTGATCCAGTCCATCAGCGGCCTCCAGAGACTTCCAGGAAGGACATGGTGGTGTAGGGCGAGGCATCGCCCATCAGCCACACGATGGCCTCGGCCACTTCCTCGGCGGAGCCTCCGCGCCCCATGGGCACCTGGTGCGCCAGGTCGCGCACGCGGTCGGGCAGGCCGCCGCTGGCATGGATCTCGGTCTCGATCAGCCCCGGGCGCACGGCGTTCACGCGGATGCCCTCGGCCGCCACCTCGCGCGCCAGGCCCAGGGTCATCACGTCGATGGCGCCCTTGGCCGCCGCATAGTCCACGTACTGCCCGGCCGAGCCCAGCCGCGCCGCCGCGCTGGAGACGTTGACGATGCTGCCGCCTGCGCCGCCGTGCCGGGTGCTCATGCGGCGCACGGCTTCGCGGGCGCAGTAGAAGCTGCTCAGCACATTGATGTCGAACATGCGGCGCAGGCGCTCGCCGCTCATTTCGTCCACGCGGGTGGGCATGTCCACCACCCCGGCGTTGTTGACCAACGCGCCCAGGCGGCCCCGGTGGCCCAGTTGTTCGTCCACGGCGGCGAACATCGCCACCACGTCGGCCTCCACGGCCACGTCGCCCTGCACGGCGATGGCCGTGCCACCCGCTGCAGTGATCTGCCGCACCACGGTCTGGGCGGCCTCGGCGTTGCGGGCGTAGTTGACGGCCACGGCCCAGCCCTGGCGCGCAGCCAGCACGGCGGTGGCCGCGCCTATGCCCCGGCTGCCGCCAGTCACAAGGGCTATTCGGTTGCTGTCGTTCATGTGCCGTCTCCTGCTGCAAGAATGAGGGGCCTGCGGGGCGCGCCGGCCGTGCTGCACGGCATTACAGCATCGCGGGCCCGGGCGCTTCGGCTGTTGGCCGCCACGCCCGCCATCTTCCCTGCTTTTCCTCCCTCATTTCCGCCTTCCAAGGAGCCAAGTCCATGGGTCAGTTCGTCGATCTCACTTCCGCTGATGGTTTCACCGTACCCGCCTGGGTCGCAATGCCCGAAGGCACGCCGCGCGGCGGCGTGGTGGTGCTGCAGGAAATCTTCGGCGTGAATTCGCACATCCGCAGCGTGGCCGAGCGCTGGGCCGCGCAGGGCTACGCCGCCGTGGCACCGGCCCTGTTCGCCCGCGTCAAGCCCGATGTGGAGCTGGGCTACAGCGCGCAGGACATGGAAGACGGCATCGCGCTCAAGGCCCAGGCCGAGGCGCTGCCGGGCGCCGGCGTGCTGCCCGACATCCAGGCCGCCATCGGGCATGCCGCACAGCTCGGCGGCGGCAAGGTGGGCATCGTGGGCTTCTGCTGGGGCGGCCTGCTCGCCTGGCGCGCGGCCTGCGAACTGCAGGGCCTGTCGGCTGCGCTCTGCTACTACGGCGGCGGCATGACGATGGGCGAGGAGGTCAAGCGCCAGCCACGCTGCCCGGTGCTGGCGCACTTCGGCCGCCGCGACCACTTCATCACGCTCGACTCGGTCGAGGCCTTCGGCCGCGTCCATCCCGAGGTCGAAATCCACCTGTACGACGCCGACCACGGCTTCAACTGTGACCAGCGCAGCTCCTACGAAGCGACCGCCGCCGCCACAGCCGCCGAGCGCTCGCAGGACTTCCTGTCCCGCCACCTGCGCTGAGCGAGAAGCCCGCAGCCGGGCGCCCGGCTGCGGAGTGCGTCAAAATCACGCCCATGACCGCGCTCAACATCGCCGAATACACCCACAGCCTGGGTCTGCAGGCAAAAGCCGCCTCTGCCCTGATGGCACGGGCGCCTGCTGCTATCAAAAACAAAGCGCTTCTGGCGTTGGCCCGGCGCCTGCGCGAGAGCGTGGATGCGCTGCAGGGGGACAACGCCCGCGACCTGGAGCGTGCCCGCGCCGCAGGCCTGGCCGAGCCCATGGTGGACCGCCTCAAGCTCAGCCCCAAGGTGCTGGAAACCTGCGCCCAGGGCTGCGAGCAGCTGGCCGCCATGCCGGACATCATCGGCGAGATCTCGGGGCTCAAGCAGCAGCCCAGCGGCATCCGCGTGGGCCAGATGCGCGTGCCTATCGGCGTGTTCGGCATGATCTACGAGAGCCGCCCGAACGTGACCATCGAGGCCGCGAGCCTGAGCATCAAGAGCGGCAACGCCTGCATCCTGCGCGGCGGTTCCGAGGCCATCGACTCCAATCGCGCGCTGGCGCTGCTGGTGCAAGCGGCGCTGGCCGAGGCCGGCCTGCCCCAAGACGCGGTGCAGCTGGTGCAGACCACCGATCGCGAGGCCGTGGGCCAGCTCATCGCCATGCCCGACTACGTGGACGTCATCATCCCGCGCGGCGGCAAGGGCCTGATCGAGCGCATCAGCCGCGATGCCAAGGTGCCCGTCATCAAGCACCTGGACGGCAACTGCCACACGTATGTCGATGACCCCTGCGACGTGGCCATGGCCGTGAAAGTGGCCGACAACGCCAAGACGAACAAGTACAGCCCCTGCAACGCCAGCGAAGGCCTGCTGGTGGCCCGCGGCGTGGCCGCCGAATTCCTGCCCCAGATCGGCGTGGTCTATGCCGCCAAGGGCGTGGAGATGCGCGGCTGCCCCGAGGCGCTGGCCCTGCTGACCGACGTGCCCGGCGCGCTGCTGACGCCCGCTACCGAGCAGGACTGGTCCGAGGAGTACCTTGCGCCCATCATCAGCATCAAGGTGGTGGACGGCCTCGACGAAGCGATTCGCCACATCAACCGCTATGGCAGCCACCACACCGACGCGATCCTCACGCGCGACCACATGCACGCGCAGCGCTTCCTGCGCGAGGTGGATTCGGCCAGCGTGATGGTCAACGCCAGCACGCGCTTTGCGGACGGCTTCGAGTACGGCCTGGGCGCGGAGATCGGCATCAGCACCGACAAATTCCACGCCCGCGGCCCGGTGGGCATCGAGGGCCTGACCTCGCTCAAGTGGGTGGTGCTGGGCGAAGGCGAAGTGCGCGCTTGAACGTGAAATGCCCTCCTGAGGCGCTGTGCGCCGTCCTCCCGAGGGAGTCGCCGCTGGCGTTCGCCCGTCCTGCCGGAGTCCGCGCATGAAGATCATCATCCTGGGCGCCGGCCGCGTGGGCCACAGCGTGGCCGAGAGCCTGGTCTCCGAGCAGAACGACATCACCGTCATCGACACCGATGCCGAACGACTGCTCGATCTGGAGTCGCGCTTCGATTTGCGCGGTGTGGTGGGCAACGGCATCGACCCGCAGGTGCTGGCCGAAGCCGGTGCCCGCGATACCGACCTGCTGATCGCCTGCGCCGCGCAGGACGAGACCAACCTGGTCTGCTGCAAGATTGCGCAGCTGCTTTTCAACGTGCCCACGCGCATCGCGCGGGTGCGCTCCTCCGGTTTCGATGCCGAGCAGGGCGAGCTGCTGCTGGGCAAGCACGGCTTCGGCGTGGACCGCATCATTTGCCCCGAAGAGTCGCTCACCCGCTACATCGCCAAACTGGTGGAGTTCCCCGAAGCGCTGCAGGTGCGCCAGTTCGCGGGCGGCCTGGCTTGCCTGGTGTCGGTGCGGGCGTTGCAGGGCGCGCCCATGGTGGGCATGCGTATCGCCGCCATGCGCGAGTCGGCCCCCGAGGTGGCCATGCGCATCGTGGCCATCTACCGCCGTTTCCCCGAAGAGCCCGACCGCTTCATCGCCTGCGAGGGCAACACGCGGGTGGAGCCGGGCGACGAGGTGTTCGTGCTGTCGGCGCGGGAGCAGATTCCGCAGGTGCTGGCCGCGCTGCACCGCCGGGATGACCAGCCCGCGCGGCCGGTGCGCCGCATCATGGTGGCCGGCGGCGGCCGCGTGGGCCAGCGCCTGGCACGGCAACTCGCGCAGCAGGGGCGCTTTCACATCAAGATCATTGAATCGAATGCTGAGCGCTGCCAGAGCCTGGCCGCGAAGCTGCCTTCCGACATCCTGGTGCTGCAGGGCGACGCCACCGACGAGGACTTGCTGGGCGACGAGGGCATCGAGGAGGTGGACCTGTTCCTGGCCCTGACCGGCGACGACGAGGACAACATCATGGCCAGCCTGCTGGCCAAGCGCATGGGCGCGCGGCGCGTGCTGGCGCTCATCAATCGCCGCAGCTATGCCGACCTGATGCATGGCACGCAGATCGACATCGCTCTCTCGCCCGCGCAGGCGCTGCTGGGCGAGCTGCTGGCCTATGTGCGGCGCGGCGACGTGCAGGCCGTGCACAGCTTGCGGCGCGGCGTGGCCGAGGCGCTGGAGATCGTGGCGCGCGGCGACCGCAAGAGCTCGCGCGTGGTGGGCCGCAAGGTCAGTGAGATCCACCTGCCGCCCGAGGTCCACATGGGCCTGATCGTGCGCGGCCTGCGCGACGACGGCGGGGCAGACGCGGTGGGCGATGCGCAGCCCGAGGTCATCATCCCGCGCAGCCACACGGTGATCGAAAGCAACGACCACGTGGTGTTTTTCCTGCCCAACAAGCGGCTGGTGCGCGACGTGGAGAAGGTGTTCCGCGTGAGCGCCACCTTCTTCTGAATCCGGCGGGCCATGGCAGACATCTTTCCCGTCCTGCGGGTGCTCGGCGTGCTGCTGTGCATGTTCGGCGCCTCCATGGCCGTGCCGCTGGGCGCCTCGTGGTGGCGCCACGACGGACTCTGGAGCCTGTACGCGCTCTCGATGCTGGCGACGTGGCTGGCGGGCGGCGTGCTCTGGCTGCAGACCCGCCACCACAGCCGCGAGCTGCTGCCGCGGCACGGCGTGATGCTGGTGTCTCTGGTGTGGGTCGTGCTGCCCCTCTTCGCGGCGCTGCCGTTGCTGCTGGCCACGCACCAGCTGGGCCGGCCGCTGTCGTTCACGCATGCGTATTTCGAGGCCGTCTCGGGGCTGACCACTACCGGCAGCACGGTGATGACGCATCTCGATACGCTGCCGCTCTCGGTCAACCTCTGGCGCACCTTCATGCAGTGGATCGGCGGCATGGGGATCCTGGTGCTTGCCGTGGCCGTGCTGCCCCTGCTGGGCGTGGGCGGCAGCCAGCTCTTCAAGGCCGAGGCGGCCGGCCCGGTGAAGGACACCAAGCTCACTCCGCGCATGACCGAGACGGCCAAGGGCCTCTGGGGCGTCTATGTGTTGTTCTCGGTCGCCTGCGCGCTGGCTTACTGGGCGGCCGGCATGACGCCGGAAGACGCGCTGATGCACATGTTCACCACGGTCAGCCTGGGCGGGCTGTCGTCCCACGACCTGAGCTTCGCCCACTTCCGCTCGCCGCTGCTCGAAGCCATCGCCGTGGTGTTCATGCTGCTGGCCAGCTGCAACTTCGCGCTCTATTTCGTCGCCGTGCGCAAGCGCACGCTGCGCGGCTTCTGGCGTGACGCGGAGATGCGCGCGACCATGATGGCGCTGATCGGCGGGGGGCTGGTGGTGGCGCTTCTGCTCTGGGCCAAGAACGTCTATACGCTTTCCGACGCGCTGCGCTACGGCATGTTCCACGTTGTATCGGTGGCCACCACCACGGGCTTTGCCACTACCGACTACCTCGCCTGGCCTGTGTTTGCTCCCATCTTCATGCTGCTGCTCTCGGGCGTGGCGACCAGTGCGGGATCGACCGGCGGCGGCATCAAGATGGTGCGCATGCTGATCCTGCTCAAGCAGGCGCGGCGCGAGCTCACCCGCATCGTGCATCCGCGCGCCGTGCAGCCGGTCCGGCTGGGCGATGGGGTGGTGGACCCGCGCATGATCTTCTCGGTATTGGCCTTCATGCTGGTCTATGGCGCCACCATCCTCACGCTCAGCATGGTGCTGCTGCTGACCGACCTGGACCCGGTCACCGCGTTCTCGGCCATCCTGGCCAGCGTGCATTGCATGGGGCCGGGCCTGGGCCAGCTGGGTCCGGCGTCTTCCTATGCCGTACTGACGGACTTCCAGCTCTGGGTGTGCAACCTCGCCATGCTGCTGGGGCGGCTGGAAATCCTGAGCTTCATGGCCTTGCTCACGCCCGCCTTCTGGCGGCGGTGATGGGGTGACCGTGCGGGCGAGGCGGCTCGGGCTTGCGGATTGCGCATCCGGCCCCACGTGTCCTCCCTACAATCCCCGGCATCGATCCATTTCCCCGCCAATCCCCGAGGGCTTCCATGGTTCCGCATCTCATCACCGCCCTCACGGGGCCCATCAACGAGCTTGAACAGCGCATCCTCGACTCGATGCCCGCTATCGAGCGCTGGTTCCGTCTGGAGTGGATGGAGCACACGCCGCCGTTCTATACCTCCGTGGATATCCGCAACGCCGGCTTCAAGCTGGCGCCCGTGGACACCAACCTCTTTCCCGGCGGCTGGAACCACCTGACCAATGAGATGCTGCCGCTGGCAGTGCAGGCGGCGATGGCCGCGATCGAGAAGATCTGCCCCGAGGCGCGCAATCTGCTCATCATTCCTGAGAGCCGCTGCAACAACACGTTCTATCTGTCGAACGTGCTGCAGTTGCAGCGCATCTTCAACATGGCCGGCCTGAACGTGCGCGTGGGCTCCATCAGCCCCGAGATCAAGAAGTCCACCGTGGTCACGCTGCCCCATGGCGAGACGGTGACGCTCGAGCCGGTCATACGCACCAAGGGCCGGCTGGGGCTCAAGCACTTCGACCCCTGCACCATCTTGCTGAACAACGATCTTTCGGCCGGCGCGCCCGGCATTCTGGAAGACCTGCACCAGCAATACCTGCTGCCGCCATTGCACGCGGGCTGGACCGTGCGCCGCAAGAGCCGGCACTTCCAGAGCTACGAGGAGGTGTCCAAGCGCCTGGGCAAGCTGCTGGGCATCGACCCCTGGCTCATCAACCCGCTCTTCAGCCGCTGCGAGAGCGTGGACTTCGACGACGACGCCAGCATGGAGGTGCTGCGCAGTGCCGTGGACGCGCAACTGACCAAGGTGCGTCGCAAGTACAAGGAATACGGCATCAACGAGAAGCCCTTCGTCATCGTCAAGGCCGACAACGCCACCCAGGGGATGGGCGTGATCACGGTGCGCGACGCCAAGGACCTCGACGGTCTGAACCGCAAGGCCCGCCACAAGCTGGCCGGCATCAAGGAAGGCCAGACCGTGCACGACCTCATCATCCAGGAGGGCGTGCTCACCCGCGAGCGCGTGCACGAGGCCGTGGCCGAACCGGTGGTGTACATGATGGACCGCTACGTGGTGGGCGGCTTCTACCGCATGCATGCCGAGCGCGGCGTGGACGAGAACCTCAATGCCCCTGGTGCCAGCTTCGTGCCGCTGGCCTTCAAGCACAGCACCCAGATGCCCCAGCCTGGCGCCCGCCCTGGGGCCAGCGCACCCAACCGCTTCTATATGTATGGGGTGGTCGCGCGTCTGGCCATGCTGGCCGCCAGCTACGAGCTGGAGGCCACCGACCCCGAGGCCGAGGTGTACGACTGAGCCACCCGCAACCGGCGACCCCTGCCACGTGCGGGCGCGGCAAGCCAGAGGAAATCGTGGGTAGTTGTTGCTGTGCAACAAGCCATCGCCGATCCATGCGCCACCGGGGACCCGGCGCACAATAGCGGTCCCCGCAAGAACAGCAACCCGGAGGCGTCGGCAGGCGTGGCCGGGTCTCCATAGTGCAAAGCTCCAAATCCTCGCTCGCAGCGCTCACGCTGGGCGCCATCGGCGTCGTTTACGGCGACATCGGCACCAGCGTCCTCTACGCGGTCAAGGAAGTGTTCGGTTCCGGCCACGTGCCATTCACGCCCGCCAACGTCTACGGCGTGCTGTCCATCCTGTTCTGGACGCTCACCGTCATCGTCTCCATCAAATACGTGGTGCTGGTGCTGCGAGCCGACAACAACGGCGAGGGTGGACTGATCGCCATGCTGGCGCTGGCGTCCCAGGCGGTGAAGGACAAGCCCCAGCTACGCGCGGTGCTGCTGGGCGTGGGCATCTTCGGCACTTGCCTGTTCTATGGCGATGGCGTCATCACGCCGGCGATCTCGGTGCTGTCGGCCGTTGAAGGCCTCGAAGTGGTCTCGCCGCACTTCCGCACGGCGGTGATCCCCTTGACGCTCGTCGTGCTGTTTTGCCTGTTCGCGGTCCAAAAGCGCGGCACGGCGGGCATCGGCCGGTACTTCGGGCCGGTCACCCTGGTGTGGTTCTGCTCCATCGCGGCGCTGGGCGTTCCGCACATCGTGGGCCACCCAGAGATCCTGGGTGCCGTCAGCCCGCACCATGCGCTGCGTTTCATCTGGAACGACCCCGGCATCAGTTTCATCATCCTGGGGGCCGTGGTGCTGTGCGTGACGGGGGCCGAGGCGCTTTATGCCGACTTGGGCCACTTCGGCAAGAAGCCCATCCGTCTGGCTTGGTTCGGCGTCGCCATGCCGGCGCTCGTCACCAACTACTTCGGCCAGGGCGCGCTGCTGCTGGCCCAGCCCGAGGCGGTGAGCAATCCCTTCTTTCTGATGGCGCCCGACTGGGCGCTGATCCCGCTGGTGGTGCTGGCCACCATGGCGACGGTGATCGCGTCCCAGGCGCTCATCACCGGAGCCTTCAGCGTGACCAAGCAGGTCATCCAGCTGGGCTACCTGCCGCGCCTGAACATCCAGCACACCAGCGTGCGCGATACCGGCCAGATCTACATGCCCTTCGTGAACTGGGGGTTGTTCGCCGCCATCGTGCTGGCCGTGGTGATGTTCCGCTCCAGCAGCAATCTGGCGGCCGCCTACGGCATCGCGGTGACGCTGGACATGCTGATCACCACCGTGCTCACCTTCTTCGTCATCCGCTATGGCTGGCGCTATCCGCTGGCGCTGTGCGTGCTCTCCACGGGCTTCTTCTTCCTGGTGGACATCGCCTTCTTCACCTCCAACCTGCTCAAGCTGTTCCAGGGCGGCTGGTTCCCGCTGATGATCGGCGCCGTGCTGTTCATGCTGATGATGACCTGGAAGCGGGGCCGCGAGTTGCTCAACGACAAGCTCCGGGAAGAGTCGCTCGACCTGCGGGACTTTCTCACGGCGGTATTCATCAGCCCTCCGATGCGGGTGGAGGGCACGGCGGTGTTCCTCACCGCCGAACCAGGCTCCGTGCCCAACGCGCTGTTGCACAACCTCAAGCACAACAAGGTGTTGCACAAGCAGAACCTCTTCGTCACCGTGCGCAGCCACGAAACCCCGTGGGTCGGGCTGGACAAGCGGCTGCAGGTCGAGCCGTTGGGCAGCGACTGCTGGCAGGTGGTCGTCCATTACGGCTTCAAGAACGACCCCGACCTGCCCAGGGCGCTGGAGTCCATGCGTGGGCGGGGCTGCGAACTCGACGCCATGACCACCAGCTACTTCCTGTCGCGCGATGTTGTGATTCCCACCATCGGCAGCGGCATGGCTCCGTGGCGCGAAAAGCTCTTCGCCCAGATGCACCACAACGCCAGTGGCGCGGCGAGTTTCCTGAACCTCCCCAGCAACGCGGTGGTGGAACTGGGTTCCAAGATCGAAATTTGAATGTGAGGCCCTTGCGCCGAGGGGCGGGGCCTTCTTTATTCAGTGCCATGCTGGCAGTTTTGGGGCGTTTTCAGCCTTGAGTCCTGATGGTATGAAGGCTGTCAGCTATCAATTCAGTAGCAAATCCCGCATGATGGTCCTCGGTCAGCCCTTGGCCGGCAAAGTGGTGCCACTTGTGCAACAGTAGGGCCAGCGGCGCGCGAAGCGTCGGCCCGAACCTCTCTCCGGATGACCATGCAACTCCTCTTCATCGCCGATCCCATCGAGCAATTCAAGATCTACAAGGACACGACCTTTGCCATGATGCGGGAGGCGCAGCGGCGCGGCCACACGCTGGCGGTGTGCGAGCCCCGGCACCTGCATTGGGAACGGGGAGGGCGCGTGACCGCTACCGTGCAGGACATCACGCTCACCGGCCATCCTGAAGAGTGGTACACCGCCCAGGCCCCCAAGGCGGCGGCCCTGGCCGATTTCGGTGCCGTGCTGATGCGCAAGGACCCGCCCTTCGACAGCGAATACTTCTACGCCACCCACCTGCTGGAGCAGGCCGAACGCGACGGCGCGCGCGTCTTCAACAAGCCCCGGGCGCTGCGGGACCATCCCGAAAAACTTGCGATCATGGAATTCCCGCAATTCATCGGCCCCACGCTGGTCACGCGGGATGCGCAGGACATCCGCCGCTTCCATGCCGAACATGGCGACATCATCCTCAAGCCGCTGGACGGCATGGGCGGCATGGGCATCTTCCGGGTCAAGTCCGACGGACTCAACCTGGGCAGCATCATCGAAACCCTGAACAAGGACGGCGCCGAAAGCGTGATGGTCCAGAAATTCCTGCCGGCGATCGCCGAGGGCGACAAGCGCGTGCTCATCATCGGCGGCAAGCCGGTTCCTTATTGCTTGGCGCGCATCCCCCAGGGCAGCGAAGTGCGCGGGAACCTGGCAGCAGGTGGCAAGGGCGTGGCACGCCCCCTGACTCCACGCGATCAGGAGATCGGCGAAGCCTTGGGCGCGGTTCTCAAGGAGCGCGGCCTGCTGCTGGCGGGTGTGGACGTCATCGGCGACTGCGTCACCGAGATCAACGTCACCAGCCCCACCTGCTTCCAGGAGATCCATGACCAGACCGGGTGCGATGTCGCCTCTCTCTATATAGATGCGCTGGAAGAGGCCCTGAAGGGAGTCTGACGGCACAACGCGAAAAAATTGCGCCAGATGGCTGAAACCGTCTTGAAGTTGTCATACACTAGCTCTCTTGGCGCTGTCGAGGCAACGAAAGGAGCTTCGGAGGTGTTGAGACAAAAGTTTGGTTTTTGAGTTGCGGCTGGTTGAGAAATCGGTGTAGAATTCAAGGCTTCGCTGATCGGAGTTGATTGCTGATGCGATCGGTTCTGTGAAGTGAAATAAAGACCTTCGGTCTTGACGGTGTTTAAAAAATGCTG
>JBHIWE010000148.1:0-10844 GCA_041987645.1 Acidovorax sp.
CTGCAGCTGGCCCACGGCGCCCAGCAGCATGTTGCCGCCGGCGTCGGGCTTGAAGACCTGGATCGCGCCTTCCTCGCCCAGCTGGGCCAGGCCCTGCTGCAGCTGCTTGGTGCGCAGCGGGTTCTTCAGCACCACGGTCATGAACATCTCGGGCGCGAAGAAGGGCAGGCCGGTGAACTGCAGGCTGGCGCCGTCGGTGATGGTGTCGCCCAGCTGCACGCCACCGTGGGTGGTGAAGCCGATGATGTCGCCCGCGTAGGCCTCTTCCACCGCCTCGCGGCGCTGACTCATGAAGGTCACCACGCTGGTGGGGCGCAATTCCTTGGCGGTGCGCTGCACCTTGAGCTTCATGCCCGGCTGGTACTTGCCGCTGGCCACGCGCACGAAGGCGATGCGGTCGCGGTGGTTGGCGTCCATGTTGGCCTGCACCTTGAACACCACGCCGGCGAAGCCTTCGTCCTCGGGCTGCACGGTCTTGACCACGGGCTGCTTGTTGACCTGCAGCGTGCTCACGCGCGGGCCGGGCGAGGGCGCCATGTCCACCAGTGCGTCCAGTACTTCCATCACCCCGAAGTTGTTCACGCCGGAGCCGAAGAAGACGGGCGTGAGCTTGCCGGCCAGGAAGGCGTCATGGTCCCAGGCGGGCGATGCGCCCACGGCCAGTTCCATGCTTTCCAGCGCGGCGTCGAATTCGGCGCCGAAGCGTGCCCGCAGCGTCGCTTCGTCGGACAGCGGAATGGTCTCGAAGTCCTGCGGGCGGCGCTCGCTGCCGCTTTCGAACACGGTCATGGCCTGCGTGCGCAGGTTGATGATGCCGCCGAAGCTCTTGCCCTGGCCCACGGGCCAGGTCATGGGGCAGCAGGGCATGCCCAGTTCGCGCTCGACCTCGTCCATGATGTCCAGCGGGTCGCGCACCTCCCGGTCCATCTTGTTGACGAAGGTGATGATGGGCGTGTCGCGCTGGCGGCAGACCTCGATCAGGCGGCGCGTCTGCGCCTCCACCCCGTTGGCGGCGTCGATCACCATCAGGGCCGAATCGACGGCCGTGAGCACGCGGTAGGTGTCTTCGGAGAAGTCCTTGTGGCCCGGCGTATCCAGCAGGTTGATGACGTGGTCGCGGTAGAGCATCTGCATGACCGAAGAGGCCACCGAGATGCCGCGCTGCTTTTCGATCTCCATCCAGTCGCTGGTGGCGTGGCGGCTGGCCTTGCGGCCCTTCACGGCGCCCGCGATCTGGATCGCGCCCGAGAACAGCAGCAGCTTTTCCGTCAGCGTGGTCTTGCCCGCGTCGGGGTGGGAGATGATGGCGAAGGTGCGGCGGCGCCGGGTTTCGGGGGCGTAGGACAAGGGTGTGCTCGGGAGGTGCTTCGAAAGCACCCCGAGGCGCGGGCGTGCGGGCCGGCGCCCTGGGGGCGGAACCAGCGATTTTAGCGGGCCGGGGTTCGCAGCGCTGCGCCTATCGGGTTCGCCCGCGCCGCCCGAGCGATGCATTAGACAGCCGCGTTGCCCGGCACGGACAATCGCGGCACCACACACATCGGGGGGATGGGAGACGCGATGGCAACGACCACAACGGCCGCCGATGCGGCCCTGCCGGACGGGGTGCTCGTCGGCACGCCGGCCTACCGGCGCATCAGCTTGGCGCTGTTCCTGGCAGGTTTCGCCACCTTTTCGCTGCTCTACAGCGTGCAGCCGCTGCTGCCGGAATTCGCCCGGCATTTCGGCGTCGGGGCCGGGCAGAGCGCCCTGGCGCTGTCGCTCACCACGGGGCTGCTGGCCGTGTCCATCCTGTTCGCCGGCGCGCTGTCGCAGTCCGTCGGGCGGCGATGGCTCATGTTCGCCTCGATGGCGTTGGCCGCGGCCTGCAATCTTGCGGCGGCGCTGGCGCCGCAGTGGCCTCTGCTGCTGTTGGCCCGGGCTGTCGAAGGCGTGGTGCTGGGCGGTGTGCCTGCGGTGGCCATGGCCTATCTGGCAGAGGAGATCGATGCGCGCGGCCTGGGCTTCGCGATGGGCCTGTACGTCGGGGGCACGGCCTTCGGTGGCATGTCGGGGCGTGTGATCATGGGGCTGCTGACCGATGCCTACGGCTGGCGCACGGCCCTGGCAGCCATCAGCGTGCTCGGGCTGGTGGTGGCCGTGGGCTTCATGCTGCTGCTGCCGCCGTCCCGCCGTTTCGTGCGCACGGAGGGGTTGAGCGCGGCCCGGCATGTGCGCATCTGGCGAGACCATCTGCGCGATCCGTCGCTGCCGCTGCTGTTCGCGGCTGGCTGCCTGCTGGTCGGCGCGCTGGTGGCGGTGTTCAACACCATCGGCTTTCGGCTGTCGGGCCCCGGCTTCGGGCTGGGGCAGAGCGAGATCGGCCTGGTCTTCACCGCCTACCTGCTGGGCATGGGGGTCTCGCCGGTGGCGGGCGGGCTGGCAGACCGCCTGGGCCGTGGCCCGGTGCTGTTGACGGGTGTGCTCATGATGGCGGCGGGCG
The DNA here is from genome assembly GCA_041987645.1 of Acidovorax sp. Classification (GTDB taxonomy): domain Bacteria; phylum Pseudomonadota; class Gammaproteobacteria; order Burkholderiales; family Burkholderiaceae_C; genus Paracidovorax. The sequence goes on from JBHIWE010000148.1 coordinate 2,480, forward strand.
TGGCGATGACGCTGTCCAACCAGCTGGTATGGGTGATCGCCGGCATCTGCGTGCTCACGCTGGGGTTCTTCGGCTCGCATGCGGTCTGCAGCGGCTGGGTGGGGGTGGTGGCCCGGCATTCCAAGGGGCATGCGTCGTCGCTGTACCTGCTCATCTATTACCTGGGCGCGAGTGTGCTGGGTGTGGCTGCCGGCGGAGTCTGGGAGTTCGGGCAGTGGCTGGCCGTGGCGGCTTTCTGTCTGGTCTTGCTGGCCGGGGCGCTGGGGCTGGCTCTGCGCCTGCATGCCACGGCCCGGGCGGCTGGCGCGGCCACCTGACTCGACCTGGCTCAGGCCACCGGCGCGGTGGCATCCCGCCGCGGCCATGCAGGACGCAGGGTTTTTGTACAATCGCGGCCATTCCGAGGAGCGTTGCAGCGCCCCCAGCACAGCGGGGCGTGAGGCTCGGATCAGACAAGCAACGACGCTCACCCACGCTATTTCCGGTGCGGTGAGTGCCTTTCCCAAAGAGCGTGGTTTTTCACAAACGTCCTTTGTTGGAGAAACCCATGAGCGCAGTTCTCAAGACCCCGGCCGACCTGGCCATTGCCGATATTTCCCTGGCCGACTGGGGCCGCAAGGAAATCAAGATCGCCGAAACCGAGATGCCCGGCCTGATGGCCATCCGTGAGGAATTCGCGGCGGCTCAGCCCCTGAAGGGCGCGCGCATCACCGGCTCGCTGCACATGACCATCCAGACGGCCGTGCTGATCGAGACGCTCAAAGCCCTGGGTGCCGACGTGCGCTGGGCCTCGTGCAACATCTTCTCGACGCAGGACCACGCCGCCGCCGCCATCGCCGCTGGCGGCGCGCCGGTGTTCGCCATCAAGGGCGAATCGCTGGAAGACTACTGGGACTACACCCACCGCATTTTCGACTTCGGCCCCAAGGGCTCGGCCGGCGAAGGCCCCAACATGATCCTGGACGACGGCGGCGACGCGACGCTGCTGATGCACCTGGGCCAGCGCGCCGAGAAGGACCTGTCTGTGGTGGCCAACCCCACCAGCGAGGAAGAGCGCATCCTCTTTGCCGCCATCAAGGCCAAGATCGCCCAGGACCCGACCTGGTACACCCGCAAGTCGGCCGAGATCATCGGCGTGACGGAAGAGACCACCACCGGCGTGCACCGCCTGAACGAGATGTCCGCCAAGGGCACGCTGCTGTTCCGCGCGATCAACGTGAACGACTCGGTGACCAAATCGAAGTTCGACAACCTCTACGGCTGCCGTGAATCGCTGGTGGACGGCATCAAGCGCGCCACCGACGTGATGATCGCCGGCAAGGTCGCCGTGGTGGCCGGCTACGGCGACGTGGGCAAGGGCTGCGCACAGGCCCTGGCCGCCCTGCGCGCCCAGGTGTGGGTCACCGAGATCGACCCCATCAACGCCCTGCAGGCCGCCATGGAAGGCTTCAAGGTCGTGACCATGGAATACGCCGCCGACAAGGCCGACATCTTCGTGACCACCACTGGCAACAAGGACGTGATCCGCCACGAGCACATGGTCGCCATGAAGAACGAGGCCATCGTCTGCAACATCGGCCACTTCGACAACGAGATCGACGTCGCCTCGATCGAGAAGTACCAGTGGGAAGAAGTGAAGCCCCAGGTGGACCACGTGATCTTCCCGGACGGCAAGCGCATCACCCTGCTGGCCAAGGGCCGCCTGGTCAACCTGGGCTGCGCCACGGGCCACCCGAGCTTCGTGATGTCCAGCTCCTTCGCCAACCAGACCATCGCGCAGATCGAACTGTTCACCAAGCCCGACGCCTACCAGGCCGGCAAGGTGTACGTGCTGCCCAAGGTGCTGGACGAGAAGGTCGCGCGCCTGCATCTGAAGAAGGTCGGCGCCCAGCTCACCGAGCTGACCGACACCCAGGCCGCCTACATCGGCGTGAAGAAGGAAGGGCCCTACAAGCCCGACACCTACCGCTACTGATCCCCGGATCGCATGCGGCACGGCGCAGCGCCCGCCCTGTGAGGGGCGTGGTGCTGTGCTATTGAATTCATAGCTTCAGGCGCTTGAGGAATGGGCGCCTGAAGCATTTCTGAGTCTTGAAAAAGGAGGGGTGCATGCGTGCAGACGTGTACCTGGTGGACAAGGGCCATGCCACGACCCGCTCGCAGGCGCAGCGCCTGATCGCGGCGGGCGTGCAGTGGCGGCTGGCGGCCAGCCTGCCCTGGAACACCGTCGCCAAGAACGGCGACGACATCCCCGAGATCGCCGAAGTGCAGCTGCTCGACCAGTCCGAGGCGCGCTACATCTCGCGCGGCGGCCTGAAGCTCGAGGGTGCGCTGGAGGCCACCGGCCTGGCCGTCGCCGGCTGGCGCTGCCTGGACGTGGGCCAGAGCACCGGCGGCTTCACCGACTGCCTGCTGCAGCGCGGCGCGGCCCAGGTGATCGGCGTGGACGTGGGCCACGGCCAGCTGCATGAGCGGCTGCGCGAAGACCCGCGCGTGGTGGGCGTGGAGGGCATCAATGCCCGCTCGATCACCGCCGAATCGCTGCAGGAAGCCTGCGAAGAGGCGCTGTCCGAACGCGTCGAGCAGGATCTGGAAGACAACGAGACCCAGCCCGAGGCGCCCTACAGCTGGATGCGCAACGGCGGCCTCGTCGATGAGGAATACGACGACAGCGACGACGCCAAGGAGCACAAGGTGGAAGCCTTCAAGGCCGAGCGCCAGGCCAAGGCCCGCGCGCGTGCCGAAGGCGCGCTGCCCACGGTGCGCCGCCGCCGCGCCGGACGCGAGCAGGTGGACGTCACGCCCGTCTTCGACCTGGTGACGGGCGACGTCTCGTTCATCTCGCTCACGCTGATCCTGCCGGCCGTGGCGCCGCTGCTCAAGGCCGGTGGCGAGCTGCTGATGCTGGTCAAGCCGCAGTTCGAGCTGCAGCCCGGCCAGGTGGGCAAGGGCGGCATCGTGCGCGATGCGGCTCTCTACCCGCTGGTGGAGCAGCGCATCCGCGACTGCTGCACGGGCCTGGGCCTGCAGGTCGTCGCCTGGCTGGACAGCGCCATCGAAGGTGGCGACGGCAACCGCGAATTCTTCATCCACGCACGGAGCGCCGCATGAGCGAGACGACCACTCCCGCAGCCGGGGCCGCAGCCGCATCAGGCCGCTTTCCGGTCAGCTTCGAATTCTTCCCGCCCAAGACGCCCGAGGGCGCCGAGAAACTGCGCGCCGTGCGCCAGCAGCTCTATGCGCGTCAGCCGGAGTTCTGCTCGGTGACCTATGGCGCTGGCGGCTCCACGCAGGAAGGCACTTTCGGCACGGTGCGCGAGATCCTGGCCGAAGGCTTCAGCGCGGCCTCGCACTTCTCGTGCATCGGCGCCACGCGCGAGTCGGTGCGCGGCCAGCTCGCCCAGCTCAAGGCCATGGGCGTCCAGCGCCTGGTGGCGCTGCGCGGCGACTTGCCCAGCGGCTACGGCGCGGGCGGCGAATTCCACTACGCGAGCGATCTGGTGGCCTTCATCCGCGCCGAGACGGGGCGCGACTTCCACATCGAAGTGGCGGCCTACCCGGAAACGCACCCGCAGGCGCGCTCGCCCGAGGCGGACCTGCAGGCTTACGCCGCCAAGGTGCGCGCCGGTGCCGATTCGGCCATCACGCAGTACTTCTTCAATGCCGACGCGTATTTCCGTTTCGTGGACGACACGCGCCGCCTGGGGCTGGACGTGCCGGTGGTGCCAGGCATCATGCCCATCATGGGCTCCAGCCAGCTGATGCGCTTTTCCGATGCCTGCGGCGCCGAGATCCCGCGCTGGATCCGGCTGCGCCTGCAGGCTTTCGGCGACGACGTGGCCAGCATCCGCGCCTTCGGGCTGGACGTGGTGAGCGAGCTGTGCGCGCAACTGCGCGCGCGCGGCGCGCCCGCGCTGCACTTCTACACCATGAACCAGAGCGGCCCCACGCTGGAGCTGTGCCGTCGGCTGGGCTTGTGAGCGTGCTTCATGGGCTGGCCACTGGGGCTGCGTCGTTCCCGTCATTCGCTAACATCGCGCCGATGAAGACTTCCCTTGCCCTCTCCAAGACCTGTGGCGCTCGCCGCCGTTGCCGAGTGCCGGCACGCGCCGCATGAGCGGCGCGGCAGGCAACGCGTCATTTCATGATCCGCGTTTCGTGCCGGCAGCCTGGCGTGCTGCGCGCTGGCTGGCCCTGCTTGCCGGCGCTGGCTTGATGGCCGCCTGCGCAGCTCCGTCCGCGCATTCGCCGCAGTCCGAAGCATCGCCCGTCGCGGCGCATCCGTCCAAGCCTGCGGCACGGGCGGCCGCGTCCCAGGCATCGCCCTCTTCAGCCGCCCCGGCGCCGGCTTCCGACGCGACGGGCCGGGCGCGTCGGGCGGCGGAGCTGCCGCCGGTTTCCACCGTGGTGCCGGCGGTCGCTCCCACCGGCGTGCCTGGGCCGGGCGGACTGTATTCGCTGGACGAAGAGAAATCATCGGAAGGCCTGCGAAAACCCTCCGATGGCGAGGCGGAGTCCGGCCAGCAAGGCATGGCCTCCTGGTACGGCTCGCGCTTCCATCGGCGGCGCACCGCCAGCGGGGAGCGGTTCGACATGTATGCCCTCACGGCGGCCCATCCCACGCTGCCGTTCGGCACCCGCGTGTGTGTGCGCAGCCTGGTCACGGGCAAGACGGTGCAGGTGCGCATCAACGACCGGGGGCCGCACACCCCCGGGCGCATCATCGATCTGAGCCAGGCTGCCGCCAAGCGCCTGGGCATGCTCGGTCTGGGCACCAAGCAGGTGGCCATCACTGCGCTGGCTGACGATGATCAGAGCGGCTGCACCGACAAGCAGGATGCGGACGACGACCAATAGCCTTCGGGCCGTAAGCCCCGGCAGGGTGGGGCGTCAGCCGCCCGATTCCAGGCTGTGTGCGGCGTGCTTGTCCTGCTGCAGCAGCTCGGCCATCTGCGGCAGGGCATCCTTCAGTGCGGCTTTGAGCGTGAATGGCGGGTTGATGAGGAACATGCCACTGGCCGGCAGGCCCGGGCGGCGCTTCTCGCCGTCGGCGGCTTCCACCAGTTTGCTGTTCTTGACCGTCAGCGTGGCGTGCAGCCAGGGCTTGCCCGCCTTGGTGGCCATGGTCTTGAGGCGGCGCGGTAGGTCGTGCGCCTCGGGGCGGGGGATGATGGGGTACCAGACGGCGTAGGTGCCCGTGGCGAAGCGCTTGAGTGAATCGGCCACCATGTCCAGCACGCGGCCGTAGTCGCTCTTGATTTCATAGCTGGGATCGCAGAGCAGCAGCGCGCGGCGGGCCGGCGGGGGCAGGAATTTCTTGACGCCCTCGAAGCCATCCTCATGCAAAACGGCCACCTGGCGGCCGGCCTCCAGCTGCGCCACGTTGCCGGCCAGCGAGCGCAGGTCGGTGGGGTGCAGTTCGAACAGCTTGAGCTTGTCGTGGCTGCGCAGCAGGTGCTGGGTGATGAAGGGCGAGCCGGGGTAGGTGCGCGTGGCGGCGCCCTGGTTGAAGGCGCGCACCACATCCACATAGGCCTGCAGGGCGGGCGTGAGCGGCTGCGGCGACGCAAGCAGCCGCAGGATGCCGTCGGCCGCCTCGCCGCTGGTGCTGGCGTAGTCGCCATCCAGACGGTAGAGCCCAGCCCCCGCATGGGTGTCGAGCACGGTCAGCGCCGCGTCTTTTTGGGTCAAATGCTGCAGGGCGGCAATCAGCACGGTGTGCTTGAGCACATCGGCGTGGTTGCCTGCATGGAAGGCGTGGCGATAACTGAACATCGGCCAATGGTAACCAGCACGGCGGACTGCGCCCGCGTGAGATCCGTGTCGAAGCCTTTCGCGCACGCTACGATGCGCGGGCTGCGGCGCCCGCCGCACGCCTCCCAGTTACTGCTCCACCCGCACCGTTTCGCGCTCCATCATGCCCAGTCACACTGCCGCCGGCACTGTCCACCATGTCGATGCTCTGGCCCCTGGCGCGCGGCTGGGGGAGTTCGAGGTGCTTTCGCTGCTGGGGGTGGGCGGCTTCGGCATGGTCTACCGCGCCTACGACCATTCGCTGCAGCGCTTCGTCGCCATCAAGGAATACATGCCCACCGCGCTGGCGGGGCGCATGGAGGGACAGTCACTGCGAGTGAGGTCCTCTGGCGACGAGGCGTCGTACCAGGCGGGACTGGCTTCCTTCGTGAACGAGGCACGTCTGCTGGCGCAGTTCGACCACCCTTCGCTGGTCAAGGTGTTCCGCTTCTGGGAGGCCCATCACACCGCCTACATGGTGATGCCGCTCTATTCCGGCATGACGCTCAAGCAGGCTCGCGCCAGCATGCGCACGCCACCGCCTGAAACGTGGCTGCGGCAGGTGTTGTGGTCGGTGCTGGGGGCGCTGCGGGTGCTGCACGGCGCGCAGATGCTGCACCGAGACATCTCTCCGGACAACATCTTCCTGCAGCACGTGGGTCCGCCTGTGCTGCTGGACCTGGGCGCTGCGCGCCATGCCATCGGCGGTGGCGGCGATGGCATCCATCAGCACACGGCCGTGCTCAAGGTGAACTACGCGCCCATCGAGCAATACGCCGAGGCCGGCAGCGACCTGCGGCAGGGTGCGTGGAGCGACCTCTATTCCCTTGCGGCCGTGGTGCACGGATCCCTGTGCAACGATACGCCCATGCCGGCCACGCTGCGGGCCATCCGCGACCGCATGGTGCCTTTTGAGCGTGTGGCGCATACGGTCGAACAGCAGTGGGGGCTGGCGTACTCAGAGCCCTTCGTGCGTGGCATCTCCCAGGCCCTTCAGTTGCAACCGCACGACCGGCCTCAATCGGCGGACGAACTCGTGCGGCTACTGGAGCTGCAGCAGCCGGCTTCGGGTCTGGAGCATTTCGACTTCCGCGCCGAGCTGGGCGATGTCTGGGTCGAGCCGGGTGCGGTCAGCCCAGGCGCGGCCGTGGAGCGACCCGATGTGCCGGTCACGGCGACGGTGAGGATGCCCGATAGGGAGCGTGACACGACTCACCCGGCACTCGTGCCTGCGCACGAGCCGCCGACGTCATCGGCTGTTTCCACGCCGGAGGCCGCGTATGGTCCGTTCGCTGCTGGGGGGACGCACGATGAGCTGGCCGGCAGCGGCGACGGCGCTGCCGTGCATTCGATGCCGGGCGCCACGGTCTCGGCGTCTGCTCCCGTCGGCGCGGAGCCGCCGGGGACCGCTTCAGTCCGGCGCTGGGCGCCCGTGGCCATGTTGGCAGGCGTTCTGGTCGCCGGATTCCTGGCCGCAGGGTGGCCCTGGCGCGGCGAGACGCCGCAGGCCCGCACGCCCGACAGCGACATCGTCACTGAGTGGGCCAAGCCCGCGCCTTCCATTCCAGCTGCAACGCCCGAGCCTGCGGCCGCCCCTTTGTCGCCGGAGCAGGACGCATCTGCCTCGCCGGCACAGGCTCAGCCCGACGCCACTCCGCCAGCCGACATCGCATCCCACGCCCGGCGCCAGGAAAGGCGCGTTGGGTCGTCCGTGAAGAGAGCACACGCCGCTGCGGGCAGCGCCGGCACTGGCGGCCTGCCTGCCGATGGCGCTGCGGGGGGTGCGCCTTCGTCGCAGGCCACGGATGAGCCCCCCCCGTCCCCCGCGCGGCAGGCCCCGCGCCCGCGCGGCCCCGTGGAGGCCTGCGCGGACTCCTCGATGCTGACGCGGCCGATGTGCATTCACCGAGAATGCCAGTCGTCCGCCTTCACGCGCCATCCGGTGTGCGTCGAGCTTCGCCAGCGCGCTGCGGAAGAGGCGCGCCGCCGAGAGACCTTCTCGCCATAGCGGGCTGTCCTGCCGTGGCCGCACATCGCCCAGACAGGATCGCCAACAGCGCCCGATGCGAGCCTTGTGGCGCGAAGGGGCCGGGACCCGTCGGCCATCGGGGCCGTTGTTTTGACGCCTTTGCATGTTGTACGGCCGGCTTTGTATAATGGCGGGCTTCGCAGCGATTTCCAGGTCCCGCGGCGAGGTTTCAACTGCCACCTAAGAGGCTTCCTTCAGAGAAGCACCGACCGTGGAAAAGGACCGACCAAACCCTCTTTTTCTTGAGAGAAACACATGACTACTTTCAGCGCAAAGCCCGCTGAGGTCGTGCATGAGTGGTTTGTGATTGACGCGACCGACAAGGTCCTCGGACGAGTAGCCAGCGAAGTTGCTCTCCGTTTGCGCGGCAAACACAAGGCCATTTACACGCCTCACGTCGATACCGGCGATTTCATCGTCATCATCAACGCATCCAAGCTCAAGGTCACCGGCACCAAGTCGCTCGACAAGGTGTACTACCGCCATTCGGGCTATCCCGGCGGCATCACGGCCACGAACTTCCGCGACATGCAAGCCAAGCAC
>JBHIWE010000149.1:0-10817 GCA_041987645.1 Acidovorax sp.
ACGATGATCGCGCGCGTGCGCGGCGTGATGGCCGCGCCGATGGCCGCGAAGTCCGGCCGGAAGCTGCCGGGCACCAGCGGTACGCGCACCACGGTGCCGCCGGCCAGTTCGATGTTGGGCACGTAGCTGTCGTAGCAGGGCTCCAGCACGATCACCTCGTCGCCCGGCCGCACCGTGGCGAGGATGGCCGTGAGGATGGCCTGCGTGGCGCCGGCGGTGATGGTGATCTCGGTGTTCGCGTCGTAGGCGCGGCCGTGCAGCGCCTCGATCTTGCGCGCCACGGCCTGCCGCAGCGCCGGCACGCCAGGCATGGGCGGGTACTGGTTGTGGCCGGCCTGCATGGCGCGGGTCACGGCATCGACCAGCGCCGGGTCGCAGGCGAAATCTGGAAAGCCCTGGCCCAGGTTCACCGCGCCATGTTCGGCCGCAAGCGCTGACATCACGGTGAAGATGGTGGTGCCTACCTGGGGCAGCTTGCTAGGGACGGCGGGCGTGCGGGTTGAAAGCGGTGCGGCGGAGTTCATGCGGCAAAAGGCGATGGAGCGGGGGGCGATCAATGCTGCGCGAGAGGCGTCAGAGCTCGTAGTCGTTGACGTGCCCGGTCATTGCGCGAGAGATGAGTTCGCGGTTCAGCCGGTCGCTCAGCAGTTCGGCGAACTTGAAGACGAAGTTGCGCAAGTAGGCGCCGCGCTTGAAGGCTACGCGCGCCACGCTTTGGCCGAAGAGGTGGCCCAGTGGGCGCACCACCAGGTCGCTGAGCGGGTCGTCGCGCATGGCCATCTCGGCCACGATGCCTACGCCCAGGCCCAGGCGCACATAGGTCTTGATGACGTCGGAGTCGATGGCCTCCAGCACGATGCGCGGCTGCAGCTTGCGCGCGGCGAAGGCCTGGTCGATCTTGCCGCGGCCGGTGAACGAAGGGTGGTAAGTCACCAGCGATTCGTGCGCGATGTCGTCCAGGCCGATGCGTTCCTTCTGCGCCAGTGGGTGCGCCGAGGGCATGACCAGCACGTGCTGCCATTCGTAGCAGGGCAGGGTGACCAGGTCCGGATAGTCGGCGAGCGATTCGGTCGCCATGCCGATCTCGGCCACCTCGTCGATCACCATGCGCGCCACCTCGTGCGGCGTGGCCTGGTGCAGGCTGATGTTGACCTTGGGGTAGGCCTCGCGCAGCTTGGCCACCGGCAGCGGCAGCACGTAGCGCGCCTGCGTGTGGGTGGTGGCGATGCTCAGCGTGCCGCTGTCCTGTGCGCTGAACTGCTCGCCAATGCGCTTCAGGTTGCCTACCTCGCGCATGATGAGCTCAATGCTTTTCAGCACGTGCTGGCCAGGCTCGGTGATGCGCTTGAGCCGCTTGCCATGGCGCGCAAAGATGTCAACGCCCAGCTCGTCTTCCAGTTCGATGATGGCCTTGGAGACGCCGGGCTGGGAGGTGTGCAGCGCCTTGGCGGCTTCGGTCAGGTTCAGGTTGCGGCGAGCGGCTTCCTGGACGAAGCGAAACTGGTGCAGGTTCATGTCTGATTGCGGCTAAAAAGTCGCATCATTATGCTGCAATCGTCTAAGGGTTGGACCCCAGGGCGGTGGTTATTCTTCGCTGTCGAAAGGGGCACAGGCGATCTGCGCCATGAGGGCTGTCATGCGCTCGTCCTCGCCGATCGCCTGCTGCACATGCAAATGCAGCGCGGGGTGTTCGGTGCGCAGCTCCTGCACCAGCACCGGCAGATCCTCGCGCGCATGCCGGCCGGTGCCGAGGAACATGGGCACGATGGTGATGCGTCCGACGCCGCTGGCCGCCATCTCGCGTACCACCTGGGGCAGGTTGGGCTCGCTGAGTTCGAGGTACGCGCACTGCACGGCCAGGTCGGGCCGGTCTGCCGCGATGCGCGCGGCAACAGCCTCCATCGGCTTGCTCCAGAGCGGATCACGCGAGCCATGGGCGAACAGCACGACACCGTCGTGTTCGTGGAAGGAAGAGGGCATGGATTCGTTGTGGTGGGTCATCGTCTGAGCACCAGCCACCCGAAGGCGCCGAGCGACAGCACGGTGTAGATCAGCCCGGGCGCAGCGGCGGTGAGCCAGGGCGACCAGTTGCGCAGGTTGCCTGCATAGCCGAACACGTTGTTGAGCAGGAAGAAACTGATGCCGGCCATCACGCCGCCGAACACGTAGGTGGCGATGCCGCCCGAGCGGAAGTGCAGGTAGGCGAAGGGCAGTGACAACACGACCATCACCAGGCAGCTCAGCGGATAGAACACCTTGCGCCAGAACTCGATCTCGTAGCGTTGGGCGGACTGGCCGTTCGATTCGAGGTGGCGGATGTACTGGAAGAGATCGATCGTCGCCATCTTGTCGGGCTTGAGCAGGGAGGCAGCCACCATGTCGGTGCTGATGTGCGTGGGCCAGCGGTATTGAGCTTCCGTGAAGCGCTCCACGTACGCAGCGCGGCTGCCCTGAGTGCCATCGCCCCCCTGATGGAAGATGTTTCGGTGCACGCCTTCGAGGTCCCAGCCGTTGCCGTCGGGCGCGAATTCGCCGCGCTCGGCCCGCAGGGTGGACACGACGCGGCCCCGCCCGTCGAATTCGTACACCCGCACGTTGCGCATGTGGCCGTTTGTGTCGAGCGCGCGCACATTCACAGCGATCGAATGCTCGCCCTGCCGTTCTTTGAGCCAGGCGCCCGTGGCGCCGGAGCTGATCTGCCCGGTGCGCCGCGCCTTGACCAGCTGCGAGGCCTTGTCGCTGAGCGGCGCGAGGTAGTCCCCCACCGCGAAGGTCAGGATGGCGAAGCCGCAGCCCAGCACCAGCAGCGTGCGCAGCGCACGCCAGGGACCCAGCCCGCTGGTGCGCATGATGGTGAATTCGGAGCTCTGCGCCAGCCGCGCCATCACGAAGATGGTGCCGATCAGCACGGTGATCGGGAGCAATTCGTAGAGGTGTGCGGGCAGGCTCAGTGCCACGTAGAGCAGTGCATAGGACAGCGTGTAGCCGGCCTCGCCGGCACGGCCCACCCAGCGCAGCTCGTCCACCATGTCGAAGAAGAAGAACAGTGCCAGGAAGGCCAGCGTGACGAAGGCGACGCCGGTGATGGCCTCGCGGTAGATGAGGCGGCGGATGGTCTTCATGCGGTGCTCCGTGCGCCCAGCAACGTGCGCAGCGACCAGTGGTTATGGCGCCAGGTCAACAGCGCCAGCGCGAAGGCCAGCGCTCCGCCGTGCAGCATCAGCATGAAGGGCCACAGGCCCATGCGCCCGGCAGCCACCCAGCTCTGGCCCACGGTCATGAGGTTGTAGTAGACGATGAAGGAGAAGAGGGCGAACATCATGCTGCCGCTGCGGCCAGCGCGCGGGTTGACCACGGCGATCGCCAGGCCCAGCACGACGAAGTTGAGTGCCGCGAATGCCAGGCCCAGGCGCCAGCCCAGCTCGGCCAGGTCGTTGGGTGTAGGGTCGCGCAGCAGGGTTAGCGTGTCCTGCGTTTTCACGGCCGCTTCATCTGAGCCGCTGGACGACGAGGAGCCGATGCGCATGCCGTACTCGACGAAGTCGCTGACCTTGATGTCGGGCTTGTCCAGCGAGGCCTCCAGCCGCTGGCCGTCACTCAGGATGACCATGCGCTCGCCCTTGCGCATTTCGAGCCGCGCGCTGCGCGCGGAAGTGACCGTTTCTCGGTCCTTCTCGGTCGTGGCGACGAACACGTTGCTGGCTTCGCCGGCGTTGGAGGTGGCCTTGTCGATGAAGAAGACGCGCGTGCCGTTGGCCGATTCCTGGAATTCACCCGGGGCGATGCGATCGATGTCGCTGCGCTGCTCGTACTGCGTGCGCAGCTCCACCACCTGGCGGTTGGCCCAGGGCCATATGGCCAGCGCCAGCGCGGCGACCGCCAGCATCACCGGCCAGGCGAAGCGCAGCAGCGGCGCGAGCAGGCTCATGAGCCCGCGCCCGCTGGCGAACCAGATCACCATCTCGCTGTCGCGGTACATGCGCGAAAGTGTGCTCACGGTGGCCACGAAAAGGCTCAGGGTGAGGATGGTGGACAACTGCCCCAGCACGGTGAAACCCATCACCAGCATCACGTCCGATGGGCTCACGCTGCCGCGCGCGGCTTGGCCCAGCGTGCGGATCAGCATCATCGTCATGACCACGGTGATCAGCACCACCAGCGTGGCCCCGAAGCTGCGCGCCAGCTCCTTGCGGATGGATGAATCGAATAACATTGGCTCGAAGGAAAACGCCGATTATGAACTTCGATCTGAAGACCCTGCCGCTATCCACCGCCGCTGCCGAGAAGTGCGACTTGCTGATCGTGCTGGTGCCGGAGGGATTCAAGCCCGCGTCCGACGCGCTGTCCACGCTGGTGGCGCATGCCTTGAAGCAAGGTGACCTGGAGGCCAAGGCGGGCAAGAGTCTGTCCCTCTACAACGCCCCCGCCGTGGCCGCTCGCCGGCTGGTGCTGGCCGGTGCGGGCGAGGGCAGCGCCAAGGCGGTGCGCCAGGCCCTGCTGGCGTGCTCGTCCGCGCTCAAGGGCCCTCAGATCAAGCGGGCCGCGCTGGTGTTCGCCGGTGACTGCGATGCGGATGCCGTCTGCGCCGCCGTGCTGGCCGTGGCTGATGCCAGCTACGTGTACACCGCCACCAAGTCCAAAGCGGAGGCGCCTGCCCTGGGCCGCGTGACCGTGGGCGTGCCTGATGCGGCAGTCGTGCGTGAAGGCTTCGCCCGAGGTACGGGCGTGGCGGCGGGTGTCGATTTCGCCCGCGAGTGGGCCAACCGGCCGGCCAACCATGCCACTCCCACGCTGCTCGCCCATGCGGCCAAGACACTGGCCAAGGCGCCGAACATCCAATGCAAGGTGCATGGGCCCGCCGAGGTGGCGCGTCTGGGCATGGGTTCGTTCATGGCTGTTGCGCGGGGGTCAGAAGAACCGCTGCGCTTCATCGAGCTGCATTACAACGGCGCCGCCAAGAGCGTGCCGCCCGTGGTGCTGGTGGGCAAGGGCATCACCTTCGACACCGGGGGCATCTCCATCAAGCCGGCGGCGGAGATGGACGAGATGAAGTTCGACATGGGTGGCGCGGCCAGTGTGCTGGGCACCTTCCGCGCCCTGGCCGAGCTCAAGCCCGCCATCAATGTGGTGGGACTGATTCCCGCCTGCGAGAACATGCCCGACGGCCGCGCCGTCAAGCCCGGTGACGTGGTGACCACCATGAACGGCCTCACTGTCGAGGTGCTGAACACCGACGCCGAAGGCCGACTGGTGCTGTGTGACGCGCTGACGTACGCGGCCCGCTTCAAGCCCCAGGCTCTGGTGGACATCGCCACGCTCACGGGCGCTTGCGTGATCGCGCTGGGCAATCTGCGCAGCGGGCTCTTCGCCAGCGACGACGCGCTTGCCGCCAAGCTGCAAGCCGCTGGCGAGGCCGCGCTCGACCCCTGCTGGCGCATGCCGCTGGACGATGAGTACGCCGAGAGCCTGAAGAGTAATTTTGCCGATATGGGCAACGTGGGCGGGCGCGCTGGCGGCTCCATCACCGCTGCGAAGTTCTTGCAGCGCTTCGTGGGCGACACGCCCTGGGCGCATCTGGACATCGCCGGCACGGCCTGGAAGGGTGGCGCGGCCAAGGGCGGAACGGGCCGGCCCGTGGGCCTGCTGGTGCATTACCTGCTGGACGTGGCCCGCGGTGTTGCAGCAGGTACCGCGCGAGCGGGTGCCACGCGTCGCAGAGCGGTCAACACGTCTGCCTCGGCGCCTGCCAAGGCGTTGCGCTCGGCCGCTTGAGGCGCCTGCAAGTCCATGCCCCAACCCATGCGGCGGCGATGACCGAGATCGCGTTCCATTTCAATGCGCCTGACAAGCTGGCCTACGCTTGCCGGTTCGCACGCAAGGTGTCCCGCGCAGACGTCCGGCTGGCCGTCACAGGACCACAGGATCAGCTCGAACAGCTCGATCGCATGCTCTGGGCCATGGCGCCTACCGACTTCGTCGCCCACTGCCGGGGCGATGCAGACGAGGAGATGTGCAAGGTCTCGCCCGTGATCCTGGTCCCCGATGCGGGGAGCGCGCCGCACAGCGACGTATTGCTCAACCTCTGGGCGGACGTGCCGGCGGCCTTCAGTCGCTTCGGCAAGCTGATCGAGGTCGTGAGCAGCCAGGACGAAGCTGACCGTCAGGCCGCGCGGGAGCGCTGGCGGCATTACGCATCGCGGGGCTACGCAATCATTCGCCACGATCTGGTGCTGAAAGGCGGCTGACCGTGGCAGCGCCGCAAACTCCCGCAGGGCAGCCCCCCAAATTTGTGCCCACGCTCACCGAGGTGGTGCAGATCGACGACGTTGCGAACGAGGTGCAGCCAGCGGCCGTGTTTGCGTCACCGCCACCAACGGTCGCCACGCCTTCCGTCGCTGTAGGGCCGCTCGCGCCCGGGGAGGGGGCGATGCCCCCGGCGCACTCTGCCTTGCCTTTGGCGCCCACTCCGCAACCGCCGCTTTCGGCTTTGCCCGAAGGCATCGAGGAGTACATCGTCCACCGCGTCATGCAGCGAGTGGATGTGGTGCTCGACCAGCGCCTGCGCGAAGCCATCGCCACCGTGGTGCAGGAGCAAACGCGCTCCCTGGTGCCGCGCTTGAGGGAGGAGGTCGAGTCGGTGGTGCGGCATGCGGTTTATGAGGCGGTGGCCGATGAACTGGCACCCGGCCGCGCGACTCCGTTGTGAGTTGACAGGGTTTATCCCTGTGAATTCCGACGATGTTTCGCGTGTTCCCTAGTGTTCTGGCCCGTAAATTGCGATATGTTTCCCCGCGTTGAGACACAACAATATTTCTCAGCGTTTACCTTTATTGGAGATCCCTATGCAATTGAAGTTGAAACTGACCGTCCTCGCAGCGATCGCCGCAGTGGCAGGCATGGCCACCGCCCAAGAAGTGGTGAAGATCGGCCACGTGGGCCCGGTTTCTGGTGCGCAAGCGCATTACGGCAAAGACAATGAAAACGGCGCCCGCATGGCGATCGAAGTGCTGAACGCCCAAGGCGTGAGCATCGGCGGCAAGAAGGTCAAGTTTGAACTGCAGGCCGAAGACGATGCAGCCGATCCGAAGCAAGGTACCGCTGCTGCCCAAAAGCTGTGCGACGCCAAGGTCGCCGGCGTGGTGGGTCACCTGAACTCTGGTACCACCATCCCCGCTTCCAAGGTCTACAACGACTGCGGTATCCCTCACGTCACCGGTGCGGCCACGAACCCCAACCTGACCAAGCCCGGCTACAAGACCACCTTCCGCATCATCGCCAACGACAACGCCCTGGGCGCTGGCCTGGCTGCCTATGCGTCTGACACGCTGAAGCTCAAGTCCGTGGCTATCATCGACGACCGCACAGCCTACGGCCAGGGCGTTGCCACCGTGTTTAAGAAGGTCGCGGCCGAGAAGGGCATCAAGGTGGTGGACGAGCAGTTCACGACTGACAAGGCCACTGACTTCATGGCGATCCTGACGGCCATCAAGGCCAAGAACCCCGACGGCATCTTCTTCGGCGGCATGGATCCCCAGGCCGGCCCCATGCTGCGCCAGATGGAACAGCTGGGCATGACCAACGTCAAGTATTTCGGCGGCGACGGCATCTGCACGTCCGAAATCGCCAAGCTGGCGGCGGGTGCCAAGACGCTGTCCAACGTGGTCTGCGCAGAAGGCGGCGCATCGCTGGCCAAGATGCCTGGCGGCACGGCCTGGAAGGCCAAGTACGATGCCAAGTACCCCGGCCAGTTCCAGGTGTACAGCCCCTACACCTATGACGCCACCATGCTGCTGGTCGATGCCATGAAGCGTGCAGGTTCGTGGGATCCGAAGGTCTATACCCCTGAGCTGGCCAAGTCCAACTACAAGGGCGTGACCGCCAACATCGCCTTTGAGCCCAACGGCGAACTGAAGAACCCCGCCATCACGCTGTACGTGTACAAGGACGGCAAGAAGACGCCTCTGAACTGAGCGCGCATGCTGTCATAGCCTGCAAGGGTGCGGCTCAGGCCGACGCACCTGGCGGGAGATGAACGAAAGCCGGGAGGATCGTACAGATCCTCCCGGCTTTTTTCATGGTGTCGGCGCAGCGCCGCGGCGAAGCCCTTGGCGGGGCCCGCACACAGACGAAAAAAACGGCCAATGGCCGTTTTTTTTCTTCAGCGCCAGCCGCTCTTCTACGAGTCGGGCTGCGCGAACGTCGGAATCACTCGACCTTGGCCTTGGCGCGCAGGTCTTCCTGGAACTTGGCCAGCTTCTGCTGTTGCAGTTGCTGTGCGATCTGGGGCTTCACGTCCTCCAGCTTGGGCAGTTGCGCATCGCGCACGTCGTCCAGGCGGATCACATGCCAGCCGAACTGGCTCTTGACCGGCACTTGCGTCATCTGACCCTTGTTCAGCTTGACCAGGGCTTCGGTGAATTCGGGCACGTAGGTGCTGGCGTTAGCCCAGTCCAGGTCTCCGCCGCGTGCAGCGGAGCCGGGGTCCTTGGATTGCTTCTTGGCGAGGTCAGAGAACTTGGCGCCCTTCTTGATGGCGGCGATGATGGCCTTGGCATCATCTTCCTTGTCCACCAGGATGTGGCTGGCCTTGTATTCCTTGCCGGTGTTGGCGGCGACGTACTTGTCATACTCCGCCTTGATTTCGGCGTCGGTGACGGGGTTGCTCTTCTGGTAGTCGGCGAAGAGTTCACGGATCAAAATGGCCTGGCGAGCCAGTTCCATTTGGGACTTGTAGTCGGCAGAACCTTCCAGGCCGCGCTTTTGCGCTTCCTGCATGAAGATTTCGCGTGCGATCACTTCTTCCTTGATTTGGTTTTCGATATCAGGAGTGATGGGGCGGCCCGAGCGTTCCACTTGCTGTTTCAGCGCTTCGGCGCGTTCCTTGGGAACGGCCTTGCCATTCACGATGGCGATGTTTTGCGCGGAGACCGGCAGAACCACCGTGCCCAGCAGAGCTGCGGCGACGAGGCCGGACAAGAGCTTTTTCTTCATTCGATTTCCAAAAAAAGGAAGTGATTGCAGCACCTGCGGCTGCGTGCCCTGCGAGGGGCTGGTCAGAGAGTTTCTATGGCAATGGCATGGGCGCCGTTGTCAATAAAAACCTGCAGCGCATCATACACAAGGCGATGACGGGCCACCCGTGTACGCCCCGTAAAGAACGGTGACGCAATGCGTACCCTGAAGTGGGTACCAAAACCCGTGCCATTGGACCCTACATGGCCCGCGTGGTCGGCACTTTCGTCCAGCACTTCGAGGTGGGTTGGGGTGAGCATTTCCGTCAGGCGGCGCTGCATGGCTTCGGCGGTGACGGGGTATTGAAGAAGCGCGTCGTTGCCGCTCATGGCTGGACATCCTTCGTTCCTGGTGCGACCGCGTCATCGGCAGAGCCTTCCTTGAGGAAGCGGCTGATGTAGAGTGCCTGCAGCACGACGAAGACGACCATCAGGCCCATGCCGCCGAAGAGCTTGAAGTTGACCCAGGTGTCGGTATCGAAGTGGTAAGCCACCCAGAGGTTGACGACGCCCATCACCGAGAAGAAACCCGCCCAGGTCCACTGCAGCGTGCGCCACACCGGTTCGGGCAGCTGCATCTGACCACCCATCACGGAGCGGATCAGGTTCTTGCGGAAGATGAGTTGGCCCAGCACCAGCGCCGCGGCCATCAGCCAGTAGAGCACCGTGGGCTTCCACTTGATGAAGGTGTCGTTGTGCGCGAGCAGCGTGGCGCCGCCGAAGACGACGATCACCCCAAGGCTCACCCATTGCATGGGCTCGACCTTGCCGTGCTTGACGCGCAGATACGCGATCTGCGCCACGGTGGCGGCGATGGTCACGCCTGTGGCCACGTAAATTCCCCAGACCTTGAAGGCCACGAAGAACAGGATGATGGGGAAGAAGTCGATCAGCAGTTTCATGAAGCGAGGGGCATGGAGCGTGCGGGCCGGCGGCGTGGCGGCCTCTCCGCCCTGAACGGTTGGAGCGGGGCTGTCAGCGTGCCGGCGGCTCGAAGTCGAGCGATGCGGAATTCATGCAGTATCGCAAACCTGTGGGAGCCGGGCCGTCTTCGAAGACGTGGCCCAGGTGCGCCCCGCACTGGGCGCACACGGTTTCGGTACGGACCATGCCATGGCTGCGGTCCACCACTTCCTTGATGGCGCCGGGCACGGCCTGCGAAAAGCTGGGCCAGCCACAGCCCGCGTCGAACTTGGTGTCCGAGTCGAACAGCTTGGCGCCGCAGCAGATGCAGTGGTAGCTGCCGTCGGCCCAGTAGGCCTCGTACTTGCCGGTGAAGGGGCGTTCGGTGGCCGCGTGGCGAGTGACCTGGTAAGCGGCGGGTTCGGCGCCTTTGTCTTTCAGCAGAGCCTGCCATTCGGCTCCGGATTTCTCGATGGGGAAGGTCATGATGAGCAGCTGATCTCGATGGTGGAGGCCCATGCGGGCGGGAAGTCGGCCCAATGGGCGTCCTGTTCTGCGTGTTCGTCGAAGGGTCGCTCCAGCAACGCCTGCAAGGTGTGCAACACGGAAAAGTCGCCCGCCTTGGCGGCGCGGATGGCTTCTTCGCCCAGGTGGTTACGCAACACGAACTTGGGGTTGGCCTGGAGCATTGCAACAGCCGCCCGCGCAGGGTCCGTCTGCGCCGCGTGCTCCTGATAGGTGAGCAGCCAGGCGTCCCAGCCGGCACGGTCGAGAAACAGGTCGCGCACGGGCTCGTACTCGCCCGACGCGCGCGCATGCGAAAGGCGGCGCCAGAAGATCGGATAGTCCACCTTGCCTGCTGCCAGCAGTTGCAGCAGCGCTTCGATCAGCGCGACGTCGGTC
>JBHIWE010000150.1:0-10767 GCA_041987645.1 Acidovorax sp.
AATTCAATAGCCGCCTGCGCTGATTGGGCGTGGGTCAGCGCCTGTTTCAGCTCCAACACTTCGGCCACCTGGTCGCCCACGGCCATGAGCGGGTTCAGCGCCGTCATGGGCTCCTGGAACACCATGGCGATGTCGCCGCCGCGCACGCCGCGCAGCTCGCGCTCCGTGAGCGCCAGCAGGTCGCGCCCGCCCATGAGGGCCTGGCCGCCGACTTGGGCCTCGCCCGCCAGCCGCAGCAGCGATAGCGCGGTGATGGTCTTGCCCGAGCCCGATTCGCCCACCAGGGCCAGCTTCTCGCCCGCGCCGATGTGAAAGCTCACGCCATGCACGACCTCCTTGGCGCCGAAACGCACGCGCAGGTCCTGCACGCGCAGCAGCGGCTCGGCGGAGCCGGGCGTGGCCTGCGCCGCAGCGGGGGTGTGCGGGTCGTCGGTCGTCGTCGTCATCGGTCGGCCTTGCGGGGGTCCAGGGCGTCGCGCAGCGCATCGCCCATGAAGGTGAGCAGCAGCAGCGTGCCGACCAGCACGGCGAAGGTGCTGAGCGAGATCCACCATGCGTCGATGTTGTTCTTGCCCTGGCTCAGCAGCTCGCCCAGGCTGGGCGTGCCGGCCGGAACGCCCAGGCCGAGGAAGTCCAGCGAGGTGAGCGAGAGGATGGCCGCGCTCATGCGGAACGGCAGGAAGGTCACCACCGGCGTGAGGCTGTTGGGCAGGATGTGGCGCCAGATGATCTGCCGGTTCGGCACGCCCAGGGCGCGCGCGGCCTTCACGTAGTCGAGCTGGCGGTTGCGCAGGAATTCGGCACGCACGTAGTCCGACAGGCCCATCCAGCCGAAGAGGCTCAGCAGGATCAGCAGCAGCGCGAGACTGGGCGAGAACAGCGCGCTGAAGATGATGAGCAGGTACAGCTCGGGCATGGAGCCCCAGATCTCGATGAAGCGCTGGAAGGCCAGATCCGTCCTGCCCCCGAAGAAGCCCTGGATGGCGCCCGTGAGCAGGCCCAGCACCGTGCCTGTGAAGGTGAGCGCCAGGCCGAACAGCGCGCTCACGCGAAAGCCGTAGAGCAGTTGCGCCACCATGTCCCGGCCCCGGTCGTCCGTGCCCAGCCAGTTGTCGGCCGTGGGCGCGGAGGGGTTGGGCGACTTGGCGAAGTAGTTGATGGTGTTGGGACCGTAGGGATTGAGCGTGTAGAGCGCCCAGTTGTCGCCCGCGCGCAGCCGCTGCTGGATGTACGGGTCCAGGTAGTCGGTGGGCGTATCGAAGTCCCCGCCGAAGGTGGTTTCCGGGTAGGTCTTGACGATCGGGAAATAGGTCTGCCCTTCGTAGCGCACGACCAGCGGCCGGTCGTTGCTGACCAGCTCCGCGCCCAGGCTGATGACGACCAGCACGCAGAAGACGATGAGGCTCCAGAAACCCAGCCGGTTGCGCTTGAAGCGCAGCCAGGCCCGGCGCGAGGGCGACAGCGAGGGCGCAGGCGACGCAGGAAGCGCTGCGGGGGTGGGGGACGGCGGCGTCAAACTCATGGGGGCTCAGTCGAACTTCACGCGCGGGTCCACCCACACGTAGCACAGGTCGCTCACCAGCTTGGTGACCAGTCCGATCAGCGTGAAGAGGTAGAGCGTGCCCAGCACCACGGGGTAGTCGCGGCGGATCACACTCTCATAGCTCAGCAGGCCCAGGCCATCGAGAGAGAACAGCGTCTCGATCAGCAGCGAGCCGGTGAAGAAGGCGCCGATGAAGGCCGCCGGAAAGCCCGTGACGATGGGGATCAGCGCGTTGCGGAAGACGTGCTTCCAGAGCACCTGCCGCTCCGAAAGCCCCTTGGCCCGCGCCGTCAGCACGTACTGCTTGCGGATCTCCTCCAGGAAGGCGTTCTTGGTCAGCATGGCCGTCACCGCGAAGCTGCCCGCCACCATGGCCGTCACGGGCAAGGTGATGTGCCAGAGGTAATCCGCGATGCGCGCGCCCCAGCTCAGCTGATCCCAGTTGGACGATGTCAGCCCGCGCAGCGGGAACCACTGCAGCTGTCCGCCGAAGATGACCAGCAGCGCCACGCCCAGCACGAAGCCCGGAATCGCATAGCCCACCAGGATGATCAGCGTGGTCACCAGATCGAAGCGCGAGCCGGCGCGCACCGCCTTGGCCACGCCCAGCGGCACGGCCACCAGATAGCTGATGAAGAAGGTCCAGAGGCCCAGGCTGATGGAGACGGGCAGCTTTTCCTTGACCAGCTCCCACACGCTCTTGTTCTGGAAGAAGCTGCGGCCCAGATCGAAGCGGGCGAACTGGCCCAGCATCTGCCAGAAGCGCTCGTGCGCCGGCTTATCGAAGCCGTAGAGCGCCTTGATCTGCTCCAGCCGCTTCGGGTCCACGCCCTGGTCTCCGCGGTAGTTCATGCCGCCGGACTCGAGCCCGCCGCCGCCCTTGCCGGCGGCGGTGCGCGCCTCGGCCAGGTACTGCTCCACCGGGCCGCCCGGCACGAACTGGATCACCACGAAGGTCAGCAGCAGCACGCCCAGCAAGGTGGGCAGCATGAGCAGCAGGCGTTTGGCGATGTAGACGAGCATGCAGTCGTTCGGTGCGTTAAGGCTTCAGGCTCCACCAGGTGGACATGGCCCATTCTTCAGCTCGTGCGTAGGGCGGCATGGGCGCACGGTAGGCCAGGCGCTGCTGGTTATAGACGACGCGGTGCGAGGACAGGAACCACTGCGGGATGAGGTAGTGGCTGTGCATGATGACGCGGTCCAGCGCCCGGCAGGCGGGCAGCAGTTCGGCCTTGGAATCGGCACGGGTCAGCGCCTTCACCAGCGCATCGACGGCCGGGCTCCTCACGCCCGCATGGTTGCTGGCGCCTTCCACGTCGGCGCGCTGGCTGCCAAAGAGCTCCTGCATGTCCTGGCCCGGGTTGTAGGTGCCGGGATAGTTGAGCGTGATGATGTCGAAGTCGTATTTATCCATGCGCTGCAGGTAGAGAGCGAAGTCCACCGAGGCGAAGCGCAGCGTGACGCCCAGCTTTTCGAGGTTGCGCATCCAGGGCGTGACGGTGCGCGCGCCGACTTCCTTGCTGTCCAGGTATTCGAGCACCATGGGCTGGCCCTGGGCATTGCGCAGCGCGCCATCGCGGTAGGTCCAGCCGGCATCGGCCAGCAGCTGGCGGGCGCGGCGCAAGTTGCCCCTCAGCGAATGCCCCTCGCCTTCGGTCGTGGGCGGCTGGTACATGGGGCCGAACACGGCGTCAGGCACCTTGCCGCGCCAGGGCTCGAGCAGCTTCATTTCCTCGGGCCCAGGCGTGCCGGTGGCCCGGCAGTCGGTGTTGCCGAAGAGGTCGGTCACGCGCGGATAGCCGCCGTAGAACATCTGGCGGTTCATCCAGTCGTAGTCCAGCGCCAGGCCCAGCGCCTCGCGCACGCGCACGTCCTTCAGCAGCGGCCGGCGGGTGTTAAGCACATAGCTCTGGAAGCCCGCGGGCAGCTGGTGCTTGAGCTCCTTCTTGACCAGCACGCCCTGCTTGAAGAGCTTGCCGTCGATGCGGCGCGCCCAGTCGCCCGCCGAATAGACGGTCATGAAGTCGAACTCGCCGGCCTTGAGCGCCTCCAGCCGCGCGGTGTTGTCCTTGTAGATCTTGACGGTGATGCGGTCGAAGTTGTATTCGCCCCGGTTCACGTTCAGATCGCGCCCCCAGTAGTTCGGGTCGCGCACGTAGGTGATATCGCGCCCGAAGGCCACCGGACCGATGCGGTACGGGCCGCTGCCGATGGGCGTGTCGGTCACGATCTCGTCGAAGCGTTTGGTTTTGCCGCTCGCATCGCGCCCCCAGGCGCGGCTGAAGATGGGAAGGCTGCCCACCGTGAGCGGCAGTTCGCGGTTGGGCTGCTTGAAGCGGAAGCGCACGGTGCGCCGGTCCAGCACATCGACGCCGGCCACGTCCTGCAGCAAGGTTGCGTAGCTGGGCGATGCGTAGGGGCCGGTCAGCGTCTCGTAGGTGTACTTCACGTCGGCCGCCTCGACCGGGCTGCCGTCGTGGAAGCGCGCCTCGGCCCGCAGGCGGAAGGTGGCGCTCAGGTGGTCGGGCGGCACTTCGACGTCTTCGGCCAGCAGGCCATAGCCGGACGCTGTCTCGTCCATGGAGCCCGTGAGTAGCGTATCGAACAGCAGGGTCGAGAGATAGGCCGGCGGCGAGCCCTTCATCGTGAAGGGGTTGTACTTGTCGAAGGTGGAATAGCGCAGGTTGCTCACCATGCGCAGCTCGCCGCCCTTGGGCGCGTCGGGATTCACATAGCCGAAGTGCGCGAAACCGGCAGGGTACTTGAGGTCGCCCCACAGCGCATAGCCATGCGCGGCCCAGGCCGGCACGGCACACAGAGAGCTTCCCCAGAGCAGACAGATCGCCAAGAACCGCATGCGACAATTCTGCACCACGGCGGCGGCAGGCCCGCGCTGGCAGGGCCCAAGGCCCGCCAGCCCATCCGGCCGCCCTCCCTACCGCATTTCCACTGGAGAGAACTACAAATGGGTTTCCTGACCGGCAAGAAGCTGCTCATCACGGGCGTTTTGTCCAACCGCTCCATCGCCTATGGCATCGCCAAGGCATGCCACGCGCAAGGCGCCGAGCTGGCCTTCAGCTACGTGGGCGAGCGCTTCAAGGACCGCATCACCGATTTCGCCGCCGAGTTCGACTCCCAGCTGATCTTCGACTGCGACGTGGGGAGCGACGAGCAGATCGAGCGCATGTTCGCCGACCTGTCGGCCACCTGGCCGAAGTTCGACGGCTTCGTGCACGGCATCGGCTTCGCACCGCGTGAAGCCATCGCCGGCGACTTCCTCGAAGGCCTGTCGCGCGAATCGTTCCGCATCGCGCACGACATCAGCGCCTACAGCTTTCCCGCCATGGCCAAGGCCGCCCTGCCCTACCTGAACGACAAGGCCGCCGTGCTCACGCTGAGCTACCTGGGCGCCCTGCGGGCCGTTCCCAACTACAACACCATGGGCCTGGCCAAGGCCAGCCTGGAAGCCAGCGTGCGCTACCTGGCCGAATCGCTGGGCCCCAAGGGCATGCGCGCCAACGGCATCAGCGCCGGCCCGATCAAGACCCTGGCCGCCAGCGGCATCAAGGACTTCGGCAAGCTGCTGGGCACCGTGGCCGACGCCTCGCCCCTGCGCCGCAACGTGACCATCGAAGACGTGGGCAATGCCGCGGCCTTCCTGCTGTCGGACCTCGCCAGCGGCGTGACGGCCGAGATCATGTATGTGGACGGCGGCTTCAGCCAGACCGGCGGCATCAGCCGCGACAGCGCCAATCTGGCCTGATCGGGAACTGATCGATCGGGCACGGTGGCCGGCACACGCCGGCCTCGGCCCCAAGCGACAAGGGCGCGGGCGGGCGATCCATCTCGCAGGGGCGCTCGAAGGGGGGAGCGAGGATGCAAGCCGCACGGCCAGTGACGGCAGCCGGCATGGCAGCGGCGGGGTGGCACCCAGGCCGCCCGAAAGCCTCATGGTTTTCCCTAGAATCGCAGCCTTCCTCCCGAGCGAGGCCGAGCGCGCGAACGGTGCGGCATCGGCAGCGCCGGGCCCGTCAGCAGCCCCGTTCCGTACCATGAGCCGCACCGCCACCGCCCCGTCCCCCGTCGTCCCCCACTCCCCACTGGAAGACGCCCTCGCGCTCTTCACGGGCGTCCTGCTGATCTCCATCGGCGTGGCTTTTTTCACCGGCGCCGGACTGCTCACGGGTGGCACGGCCGGACTGGCTTTTCTGGCGCACTACGCTACCGGCGTGGGTTTCGGCGCCCTCTTTTTCGTCCTGAACCTGCCTTTCTACTGGCTGGCCTGGCGCAAGATGGGCCGCAGTTTCACCTTCAAGACCTTTGCCGCCGTACTGCTGCTGTCGGTGCTGACCACGCTGCAGCCACACTTCCTGCAGTTCGCTCAACTGCAGCCGCTCTACGCGGCCATCGCGGGCGGGCTCATCACCGGCACGGGCTTTCTGGTGCTGTTCCGCCACCGCTGCAGCCTGGGCGGCGTGGGCATCCTCGCCCTCTACCTGCAGGACCGCTACGGCTGGCGCGCGGGCAAGGTGCAGATGGGCATCGACTGCTGCATCGTGCTGCTGGCTCTGCTCACGGTCGATCCGCTGCGCGTGGCCTACTCCATCGTCGGTGCGGTGGCGCTCAACCTGGTGCTGGCGCTCAACCACCGGCCCGGGCGCTACACCGCTGTCTGACCAGCGGCCGCCGCACACTCCTCAAAGCGCGCAGTCCAGGCGCGATCACCGACTCGGCGGCGGGCTGGATGCCGCGGATCGGATTCGTGGGCGGCGCGCCCGGCAATGCGCCCGAGGTGTGCCCGGCGGTGGCGAAATGGGTACCATGGACAAGGCCCTGACCGACAGCACCCTGACCATGATGCCCGGCCAAGGCACCTTGGGGCCTGCTGGCGAGGGGCGGCATGTTCAGCGTGCCCCGGGTGCACGCAAAGGCCTGGCGCACCGCGGCTGACGCGGCTCGCCTGCGCAAGCCCGGCCCGGCGCCTTACTATCAAAATCATAGCTGCATGCGTAGCATCTACAGGGGCTGTAGCCCTTTTTATTCACGAGGAAGCCTCACCATGAATCCCTCCTGCGCCCCACGCCGCACCTGGCTGCGACACGCGCTAGCGCTCGCCGCCACCGGCGCCCTGCCACTGCTGGCACGGGCCGCGGCTCCCGCCACTACCTCGACCGCCAACGTGCCAGCCGACCTGGAAGTCTGGAAGGACCCGAATTGCGGTTGCTGCAAGGAATGGGTGGCCCACATGCAGGCGGCCGGCTTTCGCGTCGGCGTCCACGACGTAGGCAACACCGCGGTGCGCCAGCGCCTGGGCCTCCCGGCCCAGTTCGGCTCCTGCCACACCGCGCTGGTGGGCGGCTACGTCCTCGAAGGCCATGTGCCCGCTGCCGAAGTGAGACGCCTGCTGCGCGAAAAGCCGCAAGCGCTGGGCCTGGCCGTGCCGGGGATGCCCGTGGGCTCGCCCGGCATGGACGGCGCCATCTACGGCGGCCGGCGGGATG
This sequence comes from Acidovorax sp., assembly GCA_041987645.1. Classification (GTDB taxonomy): domain Bacteria; phylum Pseudomonadota; class Gammaproteobacteria; order Burkholderiales; family Burkholderiaceae_C; genus Paracidovorax. The sequence goes on from JBHIWE010000150.1 coordinate 7,045, forward strand.
CCTTCGACGTGCTGCTGGTCGCCCGCGACGGCACCACCAGCGTGTTTCAGCACTACCCCGCCAACCGCCAGAGCTAGGGCACCGGCAGCCGCCGGCAGATTGCGCTGAAGCGCCGGCCCCATAGCGTATTTGCCGCTGAACGGGGCCGCCACTTCCGCACCACGCGGGCGGCCTGCGCTTCTAGCATCGGTGCATCCGAAACAACCCTTGCGCCGCTGGAGCCCACGCCATGTCCGATCTGCTCGTCACCTTCAACTTCGACCGACTCGGCGAAGCCCGCGAATACCGTCCGCCGGCCGACCGCGTGATCGAAGGCGACATCGTCTGCCGTAACTGGGACATCGACAGCGCCAAGGACGGCGCCGTGCGCGCTGGCGTCTGGGAATCCACGCCCGGCGTGAACCACTCCATCAAGGGCGAGACCTGGGAGTACTGCCTGATCCTCTCCGGCGTGGTGGAAATCACCGAACGCGGCCATGAACCCAGGACCTACAAGGCGGGCGACTGCTTCATCATGAAGCCCGGCTATGTGGGCACCTGGCGCACCATCGAGACGGTGCGCAAGGTCTGGGTCATCGCCTGACGGATGCGGGCGGCCAGTCTGCGGCGTGGGCAGCATTGCCGGCATTGTCGGCGCGAGCGAAGCCAGCCCGCGCCAGGCGCTGGGAACCGGTCCTCGCCGCCCTTGCCCCGGCAATGCCGGGCACCCCATGAGAGATCCGCTACTGACTCTCATACGCCACCGCGTATCCCTGGCCCGCCCGTTCGATACGCGCGAAGCCTGCGGCGCCCAGGTGCATCCCTGCGATCAGCAGGCGCTCGGCGCAGGCAAAGTCCAGCAGCTCCGTGCGGGTACGCGCGGAAAGCAGCGGGTCCTGGTCGAAGGCGATCGACACATCAGGGTGCGCCGCCTGGATGCTCGGAAAATGCACCACATCGCCCCAGACCAGCAGGCCGTCGCTGCCGGCGTCGAACCGGTAGCCCGTGTGCCCTGCGGTGTGGCCTGCCAGCGGCACGGCCCACAGCCCGGGCATGACCTCGCCAGCGTCGATAAGCCGCAACCTCCCGCTATAGGCAGCGAAGGCCCGCCGCGCCACCACGAAGTTGCCGCGCGCACGCTCGCTGGCACGATGCAGGTGGGCATCGTCCTGCCAGAAGGCGATCTCTGTGCGATGCACCACCAATTCGGCGTTCGGGAAAGCCGACGCACCCGTGGCGTCCAGGAGGCCGCCGATATGGTCCGGGTGCGCGTGCGTCAGCAGCACCGTATCGACCTGCGAAGGCCGCACGCCCGCCCGCGCCAGGCGGTGCATCAGCTCTCCGCCCCATTGCCGGAAGCCCCCCGCCCCCGTGTCGATCAGCATCGTGCGGCCGCGGCCACGCACCAGATAGGCGTTGATGTGGACCGATGACGGCTCCCGCACGCCTGCCCCCTCCTGGATGCGTCGGGCCTCGGCCGCGTCGATGTTCGTCAACAGATCCAGGCTGGCGCAAAGATAGCCATCGCTCAGGGCTGTGATCGAGAAATCGCCCACCTGGCGGCTCGGTAAACCGGTATCGGGCATCGCGTGCTCCTCCGCCCGCATGTCAATTGCGGGCATTAATGTTCGACGCTGCGTAGCCGAAGCAGCGGATGCGGGCTGTGAGCCGCGTCGCGCTCCGGATCGCGTCCTCCAGGCCGTCCATGAACGACGCCATGGTGTCCGCCGTGCGGAATGGCTCCAGCCGATAACGCACATCGACGAAGACCGGATGCCCCCGCCCCAGGTGCGCGGCGACGCAGGCGACATGCACGTTCTCCGGGGCGGCGAGAAGGACCCCGATGCACAGTCCGGCGCATCGGTCCGAGAGTTCGGCGAGCGGCTCGTCCTCCGGCATCGCTCCGGGCGGTATGAAGATCGTGATGTTGGGCATGTGCAGGCCTGCCTCTTCACTGCGGCCGGGCATCGGCACAGCCGGGCGTCAGTGCGTCCGACATCGGCGCATAGGCATGCACGCCATCCGGCCAGTCCGATACGGCCAGCGCACAAGCGCGGACCGTCGCCAGCCAGCGGCGCTCGGGCGAGCGGTCCAGGGCAACCGAGTGGATCGCGGCCGGGGCGAGGCCCCTGCGCGCCAAGGGCTCGGGCCCCACGGAACTCAGCACCAGGTATTCGCCCCGGGCGACGGCCGGTGCGCGGTCCAGTCCAGCGTAGAGATTGCGATGCCAGTCAGCGATGTGTTCCTGCCAGCGCGAGAAACTGCCACCGCCCTTGAGGCGGTACTCCTGCCCTAGCAGCACGTCGAGGCCGTCGATCGAATGCAGGGCCAGATACGTGGGGCAACCCGGCCGCAGGGCCTTGAAGCGCTGGGAGGTATGGAACCCCGCCACAGAGATCAGCGCGGGCAGCTTCTCCAGGCTGTAGAAGTCATTCCAGCCGGCTTCGCTGGCAGGGTCCGTGAATTGGCATTCCACCGTGTAGATCATTTGAAGAAGCTCCTGCGGAGACACTAGGCCCCGCCATGGTTGTTGATGTTTCATCATGGTAGGAGCCGCCATGGACGCCGTAAAACGACTTATCGGTATGCTTCAGTGATAAAAGATCAAGGAGAACCTCTCATGGCCCTTCGACGCAAGATACCGAGCCATTCCGCCCTGCTGGCCTTCGAGGCGGCAGCCAGGCACGGCAGCTTCGCCCGCGCCGCAGACGAGCTGTCGCTCACCGAAGGCGCCATCAGCCGGCAGATCGGGCGGCTGGAATCCTTCCTCGGACTGTCGCTGTTCGAGCGCGTCGGCAACCGGGTGCGGCTGCTGCCCAAGGGGCAACGCTATGCCCAGCAGGTGCGGGACATACTGGCGCGGCTGGACCATGAGAGCCAGTACCTGATGGGCCAGCCGGACGATGGCGCCAGCCTCGACATCGCGACCCTGCCCACCTTCGCCACACGCTGGCTGATTCCGCGCCTGGCCCGCTTCCAGCGCCTGCACCCGCATATCACCGTGCATCTGGCCGAACGGATGGACCCGTTCGCGCTGCCCGGCAGTGGGTTCGACGCGTGCATCCATTTCGAGCATCCCGCCTGGAGCGGCGCGCACACCCATCCGCTGCTGCAGGAGGAACTGGTGCCCGTGTGCCACCCCGCGCTGCTCGGGCCCCATGGCGCGGCGACTTCGCTGGACGCGCTGCCCAGGCTGCACAGACGCCAGAACCCCGATGCCTGGGAACGCTACGCCGCAGAAACCGGCACACCGATCACGAACCCCGCCATCGGGCCCCGCTACGACCTGCACGCCATGCTGATCGAGGCCACGCTGGCCGGCCTCGGCGTCGCGCTCGTGCCGCGGCTCTATGTGGAGGCAGACCTGGCGCAGGGCCGGCTGGCAGCGCCATGGCCTCCAGCGAGCCATGTCGCGAAGACCTTCTGTCTGGTACTGCCGTCCCCCATCGGGCTGAGTTCGGAGCCCCTGCAGGCCTTCGCCCGGTGGCTGCTCGGCGAAGCGCATGCCAGCGCGACACCTGCACGGGCCGCCCCGTGACTCGGCTGGGAGGAGGAACGCAAGGCAGTCCTGCATGTCCCGGGCCGACTCCGCGCGTCGCATGCATGGGCTGGAGCGCCACCGCGCGGGCAGCTGATCCGCCGGCCCGGGGTTGCGCTATGGTGGCGCCCTTCGCCATCACGGGCCACCGTCAGCCCATGCCCCGCATGTCCCTGCCCTCCTTCGCATACCGCCCCACCGGCGAT
>JBHIWE010000151.1:0-10715 GCA_041987645.1 Acidovorax sp.
GCTGGTGTCGGAGATGGTGGAGCCGGTGACGGTCACGCGCCCTGGATTGGTGTCGATGATGGTGTCGGGCCGCACGCGGCCGGTTTCCAGCGCCAGTCCGATGGTGAAGGGCTTCATGGTCGAGCCCGGCTCGAACACGTCGGTGATGGCGCGGTTGCGCAGCTGCTCGCCGGTCAGGTTCTGGCGCTTGTCGGGGACGTAGCTCGGATAGTTGGCCAGCGCCAGCAGCTCGCCCGTATGCGCGTCGATCACCACCACGCTGCCAGCCTTGGCCTTGTGCAGGGCCACCTGGTCGCGCAGCTTCTGGTAGGCGAAGAACTGCACCTTGCTGTCGATGGACAGCTGCACGTCCTGGCCGTCCACAGGCGGAATCTCGGCTCCGACACCTTCGACCACGCGGCCCAGGCGGTCCTTGATGACACGGCGCGAGCCGGGCTTGCCGCCCAGCTCCTTGTTGAAGGCGAGCTCGATGCCTTCCTGGCCCTGGTCTTCCACGTTGGTGAAACCCACGACGTGCACGGCGGCTTCGCCTTCGGGGTACTGGCGCTTGTATTCCTTGCGCTGATAGATGCCCTTGATGTTCAGCGCGGTGATCTGCTGACCCACTTCCCAGTCGAGCTGGCGCTTGATCCAGACGAAAGTCTTGTCCTCATCGGCCAACTTGGCCTGCAGCGCGGGCAGCGGCATGTCCAGCAGTTTGGCCAACTGGCGCAGCTTGGCCTTGACCTCGGGGTCCTCCTGCTCCACGTCTTCGGGAATGGCCCAGATGCTGGCGGCCGGCACGCTGGATGCGAGGATCAGGCCGTTACGGTCGAGGATGCGGCCACGGTTGGCCGGCAGCTCCAGTGTGCGGGCGAAGCGCACCTCGCCCTGGCGCTGAAAGAAGGCGTTGTCGAACACCTGCACGTAGGCGGCCCGGGCAGCCAGGCCCACGAAGCCCAGTGCCACCAGGGCGACGATGAACTTGCTGCGCCAAAGCGGCGTGCGCGACGCCAGCAAGGGACTGGAGGTGTAGTTGACGCTGCGGCTGTTTCTCATGGCCGCCTTCCGCTCGGGTGCAGCGCGGCCGCCGTACCAGGAGCCGGGGCCGGCTCCGCCACCGGCGGCACGATGGCGCCGCCGTCGGTCACGTACTGGGTAATGGCCGGCGTCGTGGTGCGCATCTGCAGACGGTCGCGCGCGAGCCTCTCGATGCGCAGCGGCGTCGCCTGGGCGCGCTTTTCGACCTGCAGGCGCTGGTGCTCGGTTTCAAGCCGGCGGGACTCGGCCACCGCGCGATCAAGTTCGGTGAAGAGCAGGCGCGACTCGTACTGCGTGCGCACCACGAACATCGCGCTGACCATCACGGCCAGCAGCAGCACCAGGTTGAGCCGCGTCATGCCGGAACTTCCGTGCGTTCGGCCACGCGCATGACCGCGCTGCGAGCCCGCGGGTTGGCAGCCACTTCGCCAGCGCTCGGCTTGATGCGGTCCAGCGCATTCAGCCGCATGGGCTGCGGCGCCGCGAACGGCGCGCGGCGGTCATAGACCTCTTTGGAGTGCTGAGCAATGAATTGCTTGACGATGCGGTCTTCCAGCGAATGGAAACTGATGACCACCAGACGGCCGCCCGGCGCCAGCACACGCAGGCTGCCCTCTAGCGCCTGCTGCAGCTCTTCCAGTTCGGCATTGATGAAAATCCGAAGAGCCTGGAAGGTGCGTGTGGCAGGGTTCTGGCCCTGTTCGCGGGTGCGGACCGCACCAGCCACGAGTTCGGCCAGCTCGGCAGTGGTGCCGATCGGGCCGCGCTCCTGCCGGCGCGCAACAATCGCCTTTGCAATGGGGCCAGCAAACCGCTCTTCGCCGTATTCACGTATCACCTCCGCAATCTGTCCGACCTCGGCATCGGCGAGCCATTCGGCGACGCTCTGGCCGCGCGTGGTGTCCATGCGCATGTCGAGCGGTCCGTCGAATCGGAAACTGAAACCCCGTCCGGGGCTGTCGATCTGGGGCGAACTGACGCCCAGGTCCAGCAGCACGCCTGCGGCGCTGCCTGCGGGCAGTTCGCCGAGATGGCGAAAGCCCTCGTGCCGAATGGAAAAACGCGCATCGGTGATGCGCGTTGCCTCTGCGATGGCTTCGGGGTCCTTGTCGAACGCCACGAGGCGCCCCTCAGGCCCCAGCCGCAGCAGGATGCGGCGCGAATGCCCCCCTCGCCCGAAAGTGCCATCGATGAATGTGCCGGACGGCGACTCGCCGGCCGCGCCCAACAGGGCGTCGACCGCTTCGTCGAGCAGTACGGTGGTGTGTTGCAGGGTGGATTGCACCGTCGGACCTAAAAAGAAAAGTCCTGGAAGACTTCGGGCATGGCGGCTTGCATGGCTTCGGCTTCCTTGGCTTCGTACGTGACCTTGTCCCACAGCTCGAAGTGGTTGCCCATGCCCAACAGCATGGTGTCGCGGGTGATGCCGGCCGCCTGACGCAGCTCGGGCGACACCAGGACGCGGCCCGTGCCATCCATCTCCACGTCCTGGGCATTGCCCAGGAAGATGCGCTTCCACCACTGGGCGGACATGGGTAGCTCGGCGATGCGTTCGCGGAATTTTTCCCATTCGGGGCGCGGGAACACCATCAGGCAGCCATGCGGATGCTTGGTGATGGTGAGCTGGCCAGCCGCCGTCGCCGAGAGGACGTCGCGATGCCGGGTCGGCACAGACAGCCGCCCCTTGGCATCGAGACTCAGCGATGACGCCCCTTGAAACACGAATGGAACCCCAGGTTGGTGGTGACCTTTTCGACCCCGGAATGGAGCACAAAGGCACTTCTCACCACTTAATTGCACTTTTTCCCACTGTAGCAGGAAAAGCACACCTTTCAAGAGGGGTTACACAAAACTTTGCAATGAAATCAAGGACTTAGAAGCGAATTCCAAAGGGGGAATCCGCTGAAAATCCTTATCGTGCAAGTACTTAGGTGGTGGTATGCAAGTGGAACCTGAAGCCTCGAGCAGCAGGGCCGAGAAGGATCACAAGATGTATCGGGACAGGTCTTCGTCCTGGCTCAGGGTCTGCAGCCTTGCATCGACATAGGCGGCGTCGATGGACACCGTCTGACCCGATAGTCGGACCGCATCGAAGCTCACCTCGTCCAGCAGGCGTTCCATCACCGTGGACAGGCGCCGAGCGCCGATGTTCTCGGTGCGCTCGTTCACCTCGAAGGCGATGCGAGCCAGCCGGGTGATGCCTTCGGGGGTGAACTCCAGCGTCACGCCCTCGGTGGCCAGCAGTGCCTGGTACTGCTTGACCAGCGAGGCATGCGTGCTGGTGAGGATGGCCTCGAAATCCTGCACCGACAGCGACTCCAGCTCCACGCGGATGGGAAAGCGCCCCTGCAGCTCGGGGATCAAGTCGCTGGGCTTGGACAGGTGAAAGGCGCCCGAGGCGATGAACAGGATGTGGTCGGTCTTGACCATGCCGTACTTGGTGGACACCGTGGTGCCCTCCACCAGCGGCAGCAGGTCGCGCTGCACGCCCTGGCGCGACACGTCGGAGCCGCTCGCCTCCTGGCGGGTGGCAACCTTGTCGATCTCGTCCAAAAAGACGATGCCGTTCTGCTCGGCGTTCTGCAGGGCGCGGGTCTTCACATCCTCCTCGTTGACGAGCTTGGCGGCTTCCTCGTCGGTCAGCTGCTTGAGCGCCTCGCCGATCTTGAGCTTGCGCGTCTTGCGGCGCTCCTGCCCCATCTGGCTGAACATGCCGCGCAGTTGTTCGGCCATCTCTTCCATCCCTTGCGGGCCCATGATCTCCAGCTGCGGACGGGGGTCGGCCAGCTCGATCTCGATGTCCTTGTCGTTCAGCAGGCCCTCGCGCAGCTTCTTGCGGAACACCTGGCGGGCGGTGTTGTCGGCTGGGGGCGTATCGCCCGTGCCGCGCGCGGCGGGCACCAGCACGTCGAGGATGCGGTCTTCGGCCGCGTCTTCGGCGCGGGCGCGCAGGCCCTTCATGTCGGCCTCGCGCGTCTGCTTGACGGCCATCTCGACCAGGTCACGGATGATGGAATCGACATCCTTGCCCACATAGCCCACCTCGGTGAATTTGGTGGCCTCGACCTTGATGAACGGCGCATCGGCCAGCCGAGCCAGCCGGCGGGCGATCTCGGTCTTGCCCACGCCGGTGGGGCCGATCATGAGGATGTTCTTGGGCGTGATCTCCTGACGCAGGCCGCCGTCCACCTGCTGGCGACGCCAGCGGTTGCGCAGCGCGATGGCCACGGCGCGCTTGGCGCCGTGCTGGCCCACGATGTGGCGGTCGAGTTCGGAGACGATTTCCTGGGGGGTCATGGAGGACATGTGCGGTGCCTGCCTTTGCAGTTCAAAGCCAAAACGGCCACCTGCGCACGATTTATCTGCGCAGGCAGCTACCAAATCAATAGCAAATCGAAAGGTGATGCAGCCCGGGGGCAGCGCTCACAGCGTCTCGATGGTGTGGTTCATGTTGGTGTAGATGCAGAGCTCGCCGGCGATCTCCAGCGACTTCTTCACCACCTCCTGGGCCGACAGCTCGGTGTGGTTCAGCAGCGCCTTGGCGGCCGAATGCGCGTAGGCGCCGCCGGAGCCGATGGCGACGATGCCCTGCTCGGGCTCCAGCACGTCGCCGTTGCCGGTGATGATGAGCGAAGCGCTCGCATCGGCCACGGCCAGCATGGCCTCCAGGCGGCGCAGCACACGGTCGGTACGCCAGTCCTTGGTCAGCTCGATGGCGGCGCGGGTCAGATGGCCCTGGTGCTTTTCCAGCTTGGCTTCGAAACGCTCAAAAAGGGTGAACGCATCTGCCGTGGCACCGGCGAAGCCCGCCAGCACCTTGCCGTGATAGAGCTTGCGCACCTTGCGCGCAGTGCCCTTGACCACGATGTTGCCCAGGGTGACCTGGCCGTCGCCGCCGATGGCGACCTGGATGCCGTCCGCCGTCTGGCGGCGGACGCTGAGGATGGTGGTGCCGTGAAACTGTTCCATAGCGCCAGAGGATGGGGGCGCAGGCGGGGATTGCAAGCAGGCGGGACCGGCTGCATGACGGGCGGCGCGGCGCGGCGCGGGCCCTGCCCGACGGCACCCGGCTCAGTGTGCGCGCGGCACGACGCGCGCGTGCTCGTTGATGCCGATCACGTTGAAGAACACCGCCACCAACCGCGAGAGTTGCACGAACTGCACGACATGCCCCTGCGCCTGCAGGTCCGCCGCCCAATTCAGCACCGAACCCGCAGCAGCGAAATCGATCCGGATCAGCCGATCGCACGCCACCACCAGCGGCGCGCCAGCCTGGACCAGCTCCTGCAACGGTGCCAGCAGCGGCATGGCATCGCCCTCCACCACACCGGCCAGGGAGGGCCGAGGCTCGTCACCCAGCGGCAGGCGACACGAATCCAGTCCCTCGCCGAAGCCTGACAGGGAGGCGCACCCCAGTTCCTCGAGTGCAGCTCCATCGGTGCTGCCGCCACCGCCGAGGCACACGCAACGCGGCGGCATCCAGCAAGGGGGAGACACCTCGTAGGTCACGCAGTAGTCCAGCGCCACCAGCTCAAACTCTTCCAGCCGCCCCATCAGCCGCAGGGCCGCAAGGCGTAGCCGCCAAGCCTGTGGTGGCGTGCTGCCGTCGCCCGAAGGCGTGGCGGCCTGCAGCACGTCGAGCAGGACATCCACGCTGTGGAACACCAGCCGCACGTCATCCCGGTCGGCCCACTGGGTGAAAACCTCGGCCAGAGCGGGCATGGCCGCGCTGTCGATGGTCCTCAATCGCGACCAGGTGAGATCCCAGGGTGCCGCGGCGCGCTGGGTCGCCGCCTGCAGCCCCGCCACGGACCGGGGCCCGAGTTCGAGAGGCGCGGCCCAGCGGAATTCCCGCACCGGCAAAGCGGGCGGCGGCTCTGCGGGTGCTTGCGCAGACACGCCAGCCAGCTCCGGCACCGAGAACCACAGTGGCGCGGAACGGTCGAAGCGGGCGGCGAATTCGATGGCCAGCGCATCGAAAGGCTCCTGACGACCGGTGGAGCGGAAGAGGTCGAACAACGCCATCCACAGTTCGAACTGCCGGGCCGGTGGATCCTGGGCGCGCTGCGCCAGCACTGCACGCAGCGCGGCCTCCGCGCCTGCCGCGTCGCCATGGGCGAAGCGGATGGCGGCCTCTTCCAGATCAGGATCGTGCTGCACAGCGGCAGGCTCGGTGACGCCAACGCGTGCGGCAGGAACCGCTGGAGGGGGTGCTGCGTCCGCGCGGACCCACGGGCGCGCCGCCCAGGCATACGCAGACACGTCACCCCCGCGTTCGTGATCATCCTGCGCCAGCGCGGAAAGGCGGAACGGAAGGGTCGGCGCAAACGCGCGGGCCTGCTGCGTATCGGTCTCCGAAGGGTGCAGCAGGGAAGATGGAAGGGTGGTGGCCGCCTGGAAGGCTGTGGACGCGGGGGGCGGTGCCGAGGAGGACGACGAGCCCCCCGCCGGCGAGGGGCGCCCCCGCCACCACTGCTGAGACATCTGCGCCTCGATTTCGTCGATCTTGCGGATCGTGCCGGCGCGGTCGTCGGACGAGGAGCCAGCCAGGCCGCTGTCGACTTCGAGGAGCGACGCGCGCAGAGCCGCGTCGTCGTCGGTGCGCTGGCCTTGCAGGGCGTCGCGCTGGCGCAGGCTACGCAGTTGATCGAATTCGCGGCGCCGCACGAAGTCGTTGCGGCGCTTGCGCTCGATCATCTCCTTGAGCATCTGCTTGCTGTACTGGCTGTCGCGGTCGTCCTGCGACGCTTCAGCATCCGCCCACGGGGCAGTCGGGTGGCGCACAAAGCGCACCACTCTCGACAGCAGTCCCCGGGAGGGCTCTTCCTTGCTCATGGGTGGGTGGCGCGGCAGCCGGGTTGACGGTGGGCCTGGCAGCAGAGCGCGTGAGCGTGTGGGTCAGTCCCCAAACATCTTCTGTTTGAGCTCGCGACGCTGCTGCGCTTCAAGCGACAGCGTGGCAGTCGGGCGCGCCAGCAGGCGCCCCACACCGATGGGCTCGCCGGTTTCGTCGCAGTAGCCGTAATCGCCGGCATCGATGCGGGCGATGGACTGCTCGATCTTCTTGAGCAGCTTGCGCTCGCGATCACGAGTGCGCAGCTCCAGAGCATGCTCTTCCTCGATGGTGGCGCGGTCAGCGGGGTCGGGCACGACGACGGTGTCTTCGCGCAGGTGCTCGGTGGTCTCGCCGGCGCTGTTGTGGATGTCCTGCTTGAGCTGAACCAGCTTGTGGCGGAAGAACGCCATCTGCTTTTCGTTCATGTACTCGCTGTCGGGCATGGCCATCACTTCGGCGTCGGTCAGCTCTTCGACCGCCTTGTTCTTCCAGTTATTGGCCAGCTTGGGATCTTTCTTGGCGGCCGCCACGGGGGATTGGGCTTGCATGGTGGTAGGCATGGTGAGTTATGAGCTGGCTAAGGCGCCGTGAGGGGCCGCCGGGGGTTCCAAGGATGGTACGGTCAATCGCTGCAGACAGATAGCGGACGCCCGCCACATTCCAAAAACCGCCACGCAGCCCCAGGGAACCAAGGCTGCGGTGCAGGGATCGGACGGACGCCTTGTCTACCGCTTTCCTGTCGTTTCGCTCTGGGCACTCCCCCGCGTGGACCGTTCCGGCCTGAAGCCAGGCAGCGAGCCGTCGGGGGTTTTGCCGGGGCGCGATTGTATCGACCTGCGCCCGAAGCGAAACCCCTTCGGGCCCTGCGACGGAAAAATACGGCCTTCTCCTACGGAATGCGACAGCGCCCTGCCGGCCGCCTCAAGCCCATGCGCCCTTGCGGGTTCTTCAAAGGGCTGTCAAACCAGGCACTGCTCCAGGCCCTGCATGAAGATGTCCCTGGGCAGGTCGATGCCGATGAACACCATCTTGCTCATGCGCTTCTCGCCCTCGGCCCACTGTGGCCCCAGGTCGCTGCCCATGAGCTGATGCACCCCCTGGAAAATCACCTTGCGCTCGGTGCCCTTCATATCGAGAACGCCCTTGTAGCGCAGCATGCGCGGGCCGTAGATATTGACGATGGCGCCCAGGAAATCTTCCAGCTTGGCAGGATCGAAAGGTCGCTCGGCGCGATAGACGAAGCTCTTGACGTCGTCGTCGTGGTGATGGTGGTGGCCATGGCCGCCGTGCTGGTGCGAAGGATGATCGCAATGCTCGCCGTGCTTGTGGTCATGGTCGTGGTGCTCATGCCCGTGATCGTGTCCCTGGTGGTCATGGTCATGGTCATGGCCGCCCTCTTCCTTGAGGAAGTCCGGGTCGATGTCGAGCTTGGCGTTCAGGTTGAAGCCGCGCAGGTCCAGCACCTCGGCGATGGGCACCTCGCCGAAATGCACGGCCTTGATCGGGGCACGCGGGTTCATGTGCTTGAGCCGGTGGATCAGCGCATCGGTCTCCGCGGCCGTGACCAGGTCGGTCTTGGACAGGAAGATCTGGTCGGCAAAGCCCACCTGACGGCGCGCCTCCTGGCGATCGTTGAGCTGCTGCGCCGCGTGCTTGGCGTCCACCAGGGTGATGATGGAATCAATCAGGTACGACTCGGCGATCTCCTCGTCCATGAAGAAGGTCTGCGCCACCGGGCCGGGGTCGGCCACGCCGGTGGTCTCGATGACGATGCGGTCGAAGGCCAGTTCGCCCTTGCGGCGCTTGGCGGCCAGGTCCTGCAGCGTCTCGCGCAGGTCTTCGCGGATGGTGCAGCAGATGCAGCCGTTGCTCATCTGGACGATCTGCTCCTTCGAGTCGGTCACGAGGATGTCGTTGTCGATGTTCTCCTCGCCGAATTCGTTCTCGATGACGGCGATCTTCTGGCCGTGGGCTTCGGTCAGCACGCGCTTGAGCAGTGTGGTCTTGCCCGAGCCGAGGAAGCCGGTGAGGATGGTGACGGGAATGAGGGACATATCGGCAACGCTTTCGAAGGGAGGAATTCGGAGGATGCGCCCTCACGGAGACAGGCGCGTTGCAAAAGTCTAGCGAAGCTGTCAAGCCCCAGGAGCGATATGGGCGTGTGCTTCCAAAAGCGTTCAGGGGCGCGCACTCTGTTACACAGTTGTGCGACATTGATGTTCATCGCCCGATCGAAATCCCCTTACCACAAGCCCGGCCATGGATTTTCAATTGACCGCCGACCTGCTGGACTCGCTCGGCATCGCGCTATGCATCTTCGACGGCCAGGAGCGAACGGTGCTCTGGAATGCCGCGTTCCTCCGTCTTTTTCCGGAGCATGACGGCCACGTGCATGCAGGCGAGCCGTATACCGAGAACCTGCGCCGCTTCTACCGGGGCCGGCTGGCGCCCGAAGATCTGCCCCACCTCGACCGCTTCATCGCCGACGGCCTGCAGCGCTTCCGCTCGCACACCCAGCCGTTCGTGTTCCTGCACAGGGGACGCTGGCTGCGCGTGGCCGCAGCGCCCCGCAAGGACGGCGGCCAGATCCGCATCTGGCTGCAGGTGGCAGCGGCCGAAGCCTACGGGCATCACGCTCCCGGCGTGGAATCCGCAGAGTCGACCGACGGCCCGAACCTGCTGCCGCCTTCCGACACCCAGCAGATGCTGGAGGACATGGGCGAGGCCGCCACCGTCATGGACGGCGAAGGCCACGTGCTCTTCGCCAACGACCGCTTCCTCACGCTCTATGACCTGTCGTCCAAGGCGGCTCTGCGGGGCCGCACCTATGCGCAGATCGTGCAGCGGCTCTGGGACGCGGCGCCCGACCCCGAGGAGCGCGCGCGGCACCAGGAAGACCTCGCGGCTGCGCTGCGCGACGCTGCGCTCTTCGCCGGCGCCCCTTTCGAGCTGCCCCTGCCCGGGGGACGCTGGCTGCGCGTGGCCATGAACCGCAGCGCCGGTGGCCAGAGCTATGCACTGCACACCGACATCACCGGCATCAAGCGTAACGAGAGCGAACTGCGCGCCAGCGAGCATCAGCTGCGCGTGCTGGCCGAGCAATTGCGCAGCGAGACCCAGCGCGACATGCTGACCGGACTGCTCAACCGCCGCAGCCTGCAGGCGCTGCTGCACGAGCTGTGCCACCAGGCGGGCCCGCATGCCCTGCTGTTCATCGACCTGGACGGCTTCAAGGCCGTGAACGACCAGGCCGGCCATGCGGCCGGAGACCAGGTGCTGCGGCGCGTGGCCCGGCGTCTGGCCCAGTGCGTGCGGCAGTGCGACACCCTGGTGCGCCTGGGCGGCGATGAATTCGTGCTGGTGCTGCCGCACTGCGCCGAGGCGCCGGCGCAGAAGGTGGGCCAGCACATCATCGACACGCTGAGCGACAAGGATTTCGTGCTGGACGGCGGCCAGCGCTTCCGCGTGGGGGCCAGCATCGGCGTGCGGCTCTTCGGCGGGGCGGCCGAGGCGGCCGATACGCTGCTGGCCGACGCGGATGCAGCCTGCTATGCCGCCAAGCGCGCCGGCCGCGGGCGGGTCGAGATGGCCGCGCCGGCCCGCTCGGGCCTCAACCCTTGCGCATCACCGCCAGCCCCTTGAGGTATTCGCCCTCGGGGAACTCCAGCGTCATCGGATGGTCGGGCGCGCCGGCCAGGCGCTCCAGGATATAGCCGTCCACCCCCGCGTCGGCACCGGCCGAGGCCACGATCTTGTGGAACAGGTCGGCGCTGATGCCGCCCGAGCACGAGAAGGTGAACAGCATGCCGCCCGGCTCCAGCAGCTGCAGGGCCAGGCGGTTGATGTCTTTGTAGGCCCG
>JBHIWE010000152.1:0-10701 GCA_041987645.1 Acidovorax sp.
TGTCGCTGACAGCGTCAGCAGGCATGGGGTCAGCATGGCAGGGCCTCGCGCGCGCGACAGCAATCAATTGGCATCCGCGCGTTTCCCTTTGTCCACGCAGCCCGGCTCAGCGCAAAAGAAAGCCCCCGGTGTGGGGGGCTGCGCGAGTCGAGTGGCGGTTGCCGCGCTATGCGGGAGGCACCACCTCCAGCGACAGATGTGTGGCGGTGGCCGACAGCATCAGGTCGTCTTCGGTGTGCAGGATGCGCGTGAATACGCCGTCCTTCGGGTCGAAGTACTCCCCGAAGTCGTCGCCGCCCAGTTCGGCGCGCGCCAGTTCCCACCAGTCGTCGAACGGGTCGGTATCCGGGTTGCAGCCGACGGCATAGGCCAGCAGCTTCACACGCCCATCCGGGCGGCGCTCTCCCTGCTCGGCGAGGAAGTACACGCCCTGGTCCTTGACCAGGATGACGCGGCATTGGCTGGCGATGGCCTCGGTCAGCACGGGGCGCAGGTCGGAGCCTTTGAATCGCAGTGACATGGTTGAAATCTCCTATGTGGAATAGAGAAAAGGCCCTCCATCCGCATGGATGGAGGGCCTGTGGGCACATGGCCCATGGGCGAAACTTCGTGGCGGGACCCACGGGTCAGCCGTAGAACCGGCAGGATTCAGTTTCCGGCGTCATGCCGGCACCGCCTGGCGCTGCCGGGTAGCCTTGGCGTCGATCACGCTCACATCGATCAGGCGCCAACGTCCGTCGTCGATGAGTCGCTCCAGCACTTCGCCGAGCATGTCGAAATACACCTCGTCATGCCGATCGACCAATTCGCCGTCGCGATGCAGCTCCACCACGTAGGTGTCGCCGCCTCGGTCGTACAGCACCGTCACCCGGCCCTCGAACTTCGCGGTCGAGACCGTGAAGCTGATCGCCGGAGGCGTCTCGATGATCTTGGACGGCGTCGGATCGACCCAGGTGAAATCCCGGGCACCCGCATCGACCAGCATGTGGGTGATGCGCCGGAAGCCATCGGGCGCCGGCATTTCCTCCAACTGCTGGATGAGCTGACCCAGCTCCATGCACTGCGGCTCGGGAATGGGCAGCTTGGCCGGCGCGGAGCCGAGGATGTGCGTCTTGACGGTGTAGGGAATGCCGTCGGACGTCATCTCGGTGCGCTCTTCCGGCGTGTCCGCCCGCAGCCCATCGAAACGGCGCCGTGCGTAGGGTTGGACATGCACCTTGGCGCCTTCGTCGGGGACGGTGGTCACCAGCTTGGAATCGAGCACAGCGAACTCGCTCGGCTTGAGCTTGACGACGATGGCATCGTCGGTGATGGCGACTACCTTCCCGTCGAAGGGCTGGGGGTCGACGGCGAAGCCCAATGTCGAAGATTGCGGCTGATCGTCGAACACGCGGTACTTGAACGACCGCACGTTGCGGGGCACGTGGCCTGCGACTAGCGAAGGCATCATGGATTTGATGAGGGAACGGTCCATGGGAATCTCCTTGAGGAAGAAACAAGGGATTCCCCGCCCGCAAGGGAGAGGTCCCTTGTGGGTGGTGTGGATGGACGCGGTACGTCCGTGGAAAACATCGACCAGCACGGCTTCCCGTGCTTGCAGCCTTGAAGGTCTTGGCTGCCTGGGCATGTGTCGGCAACGCCGACGAACATGGGGCAAGAATGGCCCGGGAGTAAGCGGCCCGCTTGCAGGAAACGGCACCCCATCGCACCCGCTTTCCAGCGCTGCGGGCGAGAAAAAGCCCCTCGAAAGGGGCTTGGGGGTCAGGCTTCGTACACGAAGTAGTGTTCTCGCTGACGCGGGAAGAACACGTGCTTCCACGTGTCGCCGCTTGTGTTGCCACCGTCGAATACGACCATTTCGTAGTCGTCAATGTCGGTGTCCACCAGATCGGCGCTGTCGATATGGCGCATGTGCAGCGTACCGCTCATGCGCTCGAACACCAGGATCTGGCCGATGGCGTCGTCCTGGCTCATGGCGTTGACGCAGGCTCCAAGCTGATTCTCGAAGTCGGGCGTGGGCAAGATGAGATCGGGGAACATGAGATTGCTCCTATGGAATTGAACCAGCCCGGCTCCTGGTGGGAGGCGGGCTGGCATATGGGGGATAAAGGGGAAGGCTTGCGCGTCGCGTGTCTGCTAGGTCTCGGCCAGTGGCAAGCCCAGTAGCGCGGGTGCGTCGGCATCGAGGATGAGGATGCGCACATCTGCCTGGCCGGCCAGTTCAAGGATGTTCGCCAGGTCGTCAGGCATGCCCTTGTCGCGGTGCTCCTGTCGAAGCTGCTCAGCACTGATGCCCTCGGCATATTCCAGGTTCTTGTCTGTCCAGGGCGTGGAGATCAGCTTGACGCCAATCGCCGGGCTGTACGGAACCCGAAAGGCGATGAACAGAAAAGCCTCCGGCGTGGCGAGGTCTGCCAGGTTGGCGAGGTACTGGCCGGTTTCCTGGCAGATGTGCGCGCTGCTGACTTCCCAGCACCGGCTGTAATAGCCGGTCTCGAAACTCAACCGCTGCACCACGTCTCGCGCGGCTTCGGCCGAATAGGTATCACCGACATGGACCGGGCGGCCGTCGAGGTCGTCGCCATGGATGGCATAGACCACGGCGCCCACCACGCCTTCGCCGTTGATGCCTTCAACAGCATCACATTCAGCAATCAGCTCGTCGCTGATGGCGTCAGTGCCGCTTTTGATCAACGCGAAGTCGCTGGTGACGATGCAAGGCGATGAGATCAGGTCGTTGTCGGAAAGATGCGCTTGGCTCGTGTGGATGGATCGCCAGACATGCGGGCTTCCGTCCCCGTAGCAGATGCACAGCGTTCGGACGACTCTCAGATTCCAGTAGCCGCGTAGAAAGGGATTGGGATTCTGGGTCATGGAATTTCTCCAGATTGAATAATGGAGCCAATTCCCGCCACCGGGAATTGAACCCCGGTGGGTTGAAAGTGGAAAAAGCGTCAGGCGGCACTGATCGAGGGCTTTGGGCCAATCGGCGCAGGCTGACGGAAGAAAAATCGAGGGACATGGCCGCGTGGACGCATGTCCCTCATGGGCAGTGAACAAAAAGACGGTGGTATGCCGCAGACCGGCTCACCAACCGCTGTAGTTCACCAACAGATCGGCGATGACCTTGCGGCGTTGCAGATCGAGACCATCGAAGTCCGACAGTCCTTGGAAGTGGCAGCGCTTGAGCATGGCACCGCCCTCGCGCGCGTTGTAGAAGCTGAACATGGCGGACAGGAACATGCGTTCCCCGCTGCTCAGGACGCCGAGTGCGTCGTTGGCACGCAGCATGTCGGGACGCAGATCCCACTTGCTCTTTGCCTGGTTCAGGCCTTCGCGCGTGCCGTCGCCAAACCATTGCGGGCCTGCGATCTCGACGCCGCGCTTCCAGACCTCGAAGAAGGCTTGGGGCGCGGCGGCGAAATGCTGCTCTTCCCGCATGATCTGATCGACGACTTCCTGGGGCAAAAGCTGGTTCATGACGTGGTTCCTCCAGTTGGATCAGGGTGTGGCGAGCTGGGACCAGCCGCCTCTTTCGAGGGCACGTTGAGCCGCGGCATAGCTGCGGAAGTACTGGCAGGATTCCCGCGAAACGGGACCTTCTGTATCGCGCGTGCCGATGTAGTGGCCGGCGGCGCTATGCAGGATTTCGAGCGGCAGGAACTTGCCGCAATGGATCAAGGCCAACTGGCCGAAAGAGGCTTGCTGGGACATGGACGGGCTCCTTGGAAAAAGCGGGGCCTCGTCCCTCACGGGATGGCAGCTCCCGCACGCGGTTGAGAAAAAAGCATCGGCGTCACGGGTGACGCGCGTCCGCAGACTCGATGCGATGGCGGACTGGCGGGTAGCGCGGAAAGAATCCGCGGCAGCCTGGAAACTCTGGCTGCTGGCATGGTGCTGACGAATCAGCGACACATGCGGGCAGCTTCATGCGCGAGGCGAGCCGCGTCAGCCGGAAATCGGCATTTGCAACAGCCCCGATTGGCGAACGCGGAAAAAAGAAAGCCCCGCAATAAGTGCGGGGCTGTCAGGAGGATGAGGCGAAACTGGGTCAGCGAGGCCTGTCGCCCAGTACATGCTGCTTCCACAGGGCGAATGCCTCGTCCGGTCCCAGCTCTGCGAGGATGACGATGGGCTGGCCCCGACGGGCACGCAGCGATGCGAAATACGCTGGCCGGTCGGCGATGGCGTTGAGCTTGATGCCCTTTAGGAACAGCAACTGGCGGGGGCGAACTTTGGTGGTAACGCAGGCATGATTGCGCTTGTTTGGGGCAAAAGGGCCAGCGAAGCGGGCGGACACGGCCAGAAAACCGCGACGAACTACTTGTACTTGCCAGGCGAGGCGAACGGGTGACATCAGCATATCGCTATGCGGTAAAGAAGACCGTCCTAAAGCTTGCAGGATCCCGGCATAGCTTCATCATCACCTCTCCGTGACGGCTCATTGGAACGAAAAAGGCCAGCATCGCCGTGATGGACTTTCATAATTGCCAGGTCAACTGGCTTGCGTGCTGTTTATTCACAGCAAGGCATTGCGACGTCGTTGCAGCAATCGCCGCCATCGCAACAGGGCGTTGCAGCAAAAGCGGCGGTGGGCGCTAGCATGAGGGCCAAGCCGCGGCCGCTCATGCTGGGGGCCGTTCTCTTCAGATTGGTGTCCTGCACCGTGTGCATTGCGAATTTCCGGATCGTCCCAATGTCACTGGGACTCCTTTGTGGCGGCCGGGTTCTCCACGCTCATGAACGACTGGGCCACCAGCGCGATCGCCCCGCCCACGATGGCCATGTCAGCGATGTTGAAGGCGGGCCAGTGCCAGCCGTGCAGGTGAAAGTCGATGTAGTCGATAACGTGCCCGCGCGTGGCGCGGTCGAACGCGTTGCCCAATGCGCCGCCCAGAATGAGGCTGTACGAAAGGCCTTCCGTTTTGCGCAGCGGCCGGGAGAGCAGCCATGCGAGCCATGCCGATATTGCGAACGCGATCGCCAGAAAAAACCACCGCTGCCAGCCGCCCGCGCCAGCAAGGAAGCTGAACGCCGCGCCGGGATTGAGAGCGTGAACTAGGTTGAAGAATGACGCCACCTCGTGCGACCAACCCAAGGGAGTTGTCGCGTCAATGTAGCTCTTAGCTGCCTGATCGCCGGCGAATATAACGATCGCGAGTGAGTACCACTGCGTCTTGCGAAGAGATGGTTCATCCATTGTTCATGCCGCCTTGAACTTCAGGAGGCGCAGCCCATTGACGACAACCAAAAGACTTGCCCCCATGTCAGCGAACACAGCCATCCACATGGTGGCATGCCCTGTGAACGTCAACGCAAGGAACACCGCCTTGATGCCAAGGGCCAGAACGATGTTCTGCGTGAGGATCGCCGCAGTGCTACGCGACAGCCGGATGAAGGCGGGGATCTTGCGCAGGTCGTCGTCCATCAGGGCGACGTCGGCTGTTTCGATCGCGGTGTCGGTGCCGGCCGCGCCCATGGCGAAGCCGATGTCGGCACGGGCGAGCGCGGGCGAATCGTTGATGCCGTCGCCCACCATGCCCACCTGGCCCTCGCCGCCGACCAGGCTTTCGATGGTCTTGAGCTTGTCTTCGGGCAGTTGGTCACCACGGGCTTCAGAGATTCCGACCTGGGCAGCGATGGCCGCGGCCGTGTGCTGGTTGTCCCCCGTCAGCATCAGCGTGCGCACACCCAGCGCCTGCAGGTCGGCCACCGCCTCACGGCTGGTTTCCTTCACGGTGTCGGCCACTGCAAAAATGCCGAGCACGGTCGCATCGTCCATCAGCAGGATCGCTGTCTTGCCTTGGCGCTCCAGGGTCTCCAGCCGAGCCTGGAGCGTCGCTTCGCTCAGGCCCAGCTCCTGGGCGAGCCTGTGGTTGCCCATGTGCAACATGCGCCCGGCGACGCGGCCGCGCACGCCGCGGCCAGGCAGCGCCGCGAAGTCGTCGACCTCGTGCAGCGCGATGCCGTCACGGTTCGCCTTGCGGGCGATGGCCTGAGACACAGGATGGTCCGAGCGTGCCGCGAGGCTTGCGGCCCAGGCGGCAACTTCCTGCGCCTCGCCGATCAGCGGCACGAAGTCGGTCTGCTCGGGCTTGCCATGTGTGAGTGTGCCGGTCTTGTCCAGGGCCAACGCCTTGAGCTTGCGCCCGCCCTCCAGGTAGACGCCACCCTTGATCAGGATGCCGCGTCGGGCGGCAGCGGCCAAGCCGCTGACGATGGTGACCGGCGTGGAGATGACCAGAGCGCAGGGGCAGGCGATCACCAGCAGTACCAGGGCCTTGTAGACCCAGTCAAACCATGCGCCGCCGAAGGCGAGCGGCGGCACGACGGCAACCAGCACGGACACCGCGAACACCGCCGGCGTGTAGACGCGGGCGAACTGGTCGACGAAGCGCTGCGTGGGCGCACGGCTGCCCTGCGCGGACTCCACGGCATGGATGATGCGCGCGAGCGTCGAGTCGCTGGCGCCTGCGGTCACCTTGTATTCGAAAGAGCCGGTCTCATTGATGGTTCCGGCGAAGACCTGGTCACCTTCGGCCTTCTCGACGGGCAGGCTCTCGCCGGTGATGGGCGCCTGGTTGATGGCCGATCGACCCGAGGTGATCAGGCCGTCCAGTGCGATGCGCTCGCCAGGACGCACGCGGACCACCGCGCCCTTTGCGACCTCCTTGGCCGGCAGCTCTGTCCATGAGCCATCGGCCTGCCGCACGGTCGCGGTCTCGGGCGCCAAGTCCATCAGCCCCCGAATGGCGTTGCGGGCGCGGTCCAGCGACTTCGCCTCGATCACTTCCGCCAACGCGAACAGGAACATGACCATGGCGGCCTCCGGCCAGTGGCCGATCGCCATGCCGCCGGTGACCGCGATGGCCATCAGGGCGTTCATGTTCAGGTTGAGGTTCTTCAGCGCGATCCAGCCCTTCTTGTAGGTGCTGAGGCCGCCGGTGAAGATCGAAACCAGTGCCAGCACGATCACGGCCCAATGATTGCCGTCGTTGACCCAGTACACGCCTTCGGCGGCCACCGCCGCAACGCCCGAAACCGCCATCGGCCACCAATTGGTCTTGTGCGCGGCCACCGGGGCATCGCGCGGCTCATCAGTCCTCTGGACCTCGGCTTCCATGCCCAGCGATTCGATGGCTTCGACTGCCGGCTTGATCGCGTCGGGTGTGTGCCGAACCGTGAGCGTGCGCTGCATCAGGTTGAAATCCATTCCCTGCACGCCCGGCATGCCTTGCAGCTTGCCGCGGATCAGACTTTCCTCGGTCGGACAGTCCATCTTCGCGATGCGAAGTACCGTGGTGGCTGTCTGCATGTCCTGCCGCGCAGCCTGCATTCCAATGGAAGCAAGCGCCTTCTCGATCGGCGCTGAGGTCGCCAGCGTGTGCTGGACTCCCAGCACACGCTGCATCAGATTGAAGTCGAGCGCGGTCACACCCGGCAGCTTGCCCAGCCGGTCGCGGATCAGCGCTTCTTCCGTCGGGCAATCCATGTTCTCGATCCGGTACGTCACCCGCTCGCCGATCGGCGGCGCGGAAACGGCAGCGGTTGGTTGCTGCTGCAGGGCCGAGGATGGGATCACAGCCGCGGCTTCGATCGGCCCCGTGTGGCCGAAGGTCTGCTCCTTGGCGCGCATGCCGATCGAGGCCAGGACCTGCTCCATCTGCGCGCGTGCCTGAGCGAGGTGTTTCACCGACAGGGTGCGCTCAGCGAGGTCGAAGTCGAGGTCCTGAATTCCCTCGACTGCCCCGAGGTGCGAGCGGATGAGTTTCTCCTCGCTCGGGCAGTCCATGTTCTCGATGCGGTAGGTGGTCGACACGGCGGCGTCTCGGACAGCCTGAGCCTTCATGCCCACCGAATTCAGCGCTTGCTCCAAGGCATCGGCCGAGACTTCGCGGTGCGAAATGGTCAACAAACGCTGCGGAAGATCGAACAGGAGCCGCTCGACACCGGGCATGCCCTCCAGCGTTCGCCGCACCAGTGCTTCCTCATTGCGGCAATCCATGTTGCTCACGTGGAAAACGGTGGTTTCAGTGCTGGCCTGCTCACTGGCGCACGCCGTCTGTTGGCCATTGCCGCCGGAGCAGGCGCATGGGCTGGAAGGTTCTTTGTTCATAGATCGCTCTTCATTGACAAGGTTTTCCCCGGATGCCATCATTAGAAAACCTCTAGTAGATATAGAGTCAAGTTTTTTATAGGAAGCAACCATGATGCGGATCGGTGAACTGGGCAAGAAGGCAGATTGCTTGGTGCAGACCGTGCGCTTTTACGAGTCAGAAGGCTTGCTGCCCGAGCCTGCACGTAGCGAGGGCAACTTCAGGCTCTATGACGAAGTCCATTTGCAGCGCTTGCTGTTCATCCGCCGCTGCCGGGCGAAGGACATGACGCTGGATGAGATCCGTCAACTGCTGAACTTACGGGATCGGCCAGAGTTGGGCTGCGGCGAGGTGAACGCGCTGGTCGACGCTCATATCGCGCAAGTGCGGACCAAGATGAAGGAATTGCGCGCCTTGGAGCGCGAGTTAATGGATCTGCGACGCTCCTGCGATAGCGCCCGAACCTCGCGCGAGTGCGGCATTCTCAACAGCTTGGCCGAGCCCGCCTGAAGCTCGAGCGTGTCATCGGTGCTGGAAGTGATCGGGTCCAGTTCTGAGAGCCACGTGCCGCGCTCCATCATGCGAAAGCGCGCGGTTCTGACGTTTTGAGACGGCGTGCGACCGAGGGCGTGGCCCACAGGAGCCAGCGCGAGCCGGACGACCTGCGCGCCGCAATCTCCGCCACCTTACGGGTTCTCCAGGCCAGACCGAGCATCGCGGCGTGGCTGCGCAGGTGCAGGTGCAGGCCAAGGTAGCAGTGCGCCACGACGCGGCCCGACTCATGGGCACGCCACGCAACTCGCGATCGCTTCGCAAGAAGCCGCAAGGCCCGACTCGCGCAAGAATGCGACGTGGGCAAGATCGTATAGCCAGCAGCGCAAGCGTTTGCCGCTGCTGGCCGGCTCCGGAAGGGAT
Organism: Acidovorax sp.; assembly: GCA_041987645.1. Classification (GTDB taxonomy): domain Bacteria; phylum Pseudomonadota; class Gammaproteobacteria; order Burkholderiales; family Burkholderiaceae_C; genus Paracidovorax. Next base: position 9,012 of record JBHIWE010000152.1, read on the forward strand.
AGACAAGCTGCGGGCCGTAGTCCATTGGAAAGTCCATCTTTCTTGAGTGTCACTCTTTGGCGCCCAGCGTGTGCTTTTGCGACCGGAAAGCGCTGAACAAGTGGCCCCCGGGCATCCAGAAATCGCCGTAGTTGACTTGGGCGTCTTCGTGCTCACGCTTGTGATGCCAGCGATGGGCTTCAGCCACCCCGATCAACAATCCCAACGGCCCGACCCGGTATCCCAGATTGGAGTGCTGGAAGGCCAGATGCACGACCAAGAAGCCGAGCCATGCGCCGACGGCCAACCACAGCTTGGAACGCCGCTACTGGCTCAACGGGGAGTGGAAAGGCCGCCCGCCCTCTAGCAAGGCGGCACAAGCGAGCGCGACGATCACTGTGAGTAGCTCCGTCGGAAAAGACGGCCGGCCGGTCGCGAGCTCGCCGAAGAGCACAACCGCAGTGGCGCCACGGATCAGTGGATAGCAGCCATACCGGATGACAGTCGCAATGAAGGGGGCGCATTGGTGCTCATCTGTTCTGTCCTAAAGCTCTGACTGGATTGGAAAACCTTCTAGCTACGGTAGAGTCAAGGGCGTCCGGGAAGACCCTGTGGCAAGTTCGTTGCATCTGCGCCTTGACTCTCCAGCCGCTACAGGCTTCAGCATCCATCGATTTGGAAGGAACAATGCATGGCTGAAAACCACAGAAATCACGAAAACGACGAGTTGGGCCGCCTAGATGCGAGCGATGCGAAGGACCGAAAGATTCTTCTGACTGTGTTGCTGATCAACCTGACGCAGTCCGCCGCCGGCATTGCCCTTGGCATCTGGGCTGGCTCTACGGCGCTGATGGGCGCCGGGTTGGACAACCTCGCCGATGCGTCGGTCTATGCGGTTAGCCTGTATGCCGTCGGTCGTGCGGCAACGGTCAAGGTGGGCGCGGCCCGCTTGTCGGGTTTCTTGCTAATCGGCCTGGCCGCGCTGCTGCTGTTGGAAGTCCTACGCCGCTTCGCTGGAGGGGAAGAGCCTGTCGGCCCAGCCATGATGGCCATGGCCGCGCTGAACGCGGCTTTGAACCTAGTGTGCCTCAGACTACTGCGCCGCCATCGCGGGGAAGATGTGAACTTCAAGGCGTCAGCGATCTTTACCAGCAACGACTCCATCGTCAATGGTGCGATTGTGCTGTCCGGGGTGCTGGTGATGGGGTTCGGGTCGAACATCCCGGATCTGGTGCTGGGCGTCATCGTGGCCGCAATCGCAGCGAATGGGGGGCGGGAAATCCTGCGCGAAGCATCGGAAACAGCTCGCCGTAAGGCGGGCACATAAGGCATGTTTTCGCCCAGTTCATCCCGAGGTTTACCTCTGCAAAAGAGGTAGTCCAGCCTTTGGGCTACGGCCTCGGCTGCAGCCGAGCGTACCATTGGCGATGGCCGCGCGATAGGCGGGCATGCCGTTCTCGACCTCCGTCTGCCGTACAGCAGCGGTGCGCAAGGTTGAGGGTGCATGTCGTCTCTCCTGTTCGTGTGGCCCAGGCCAATGGCCGGGCCGGGACGTTGATGGGCAGGAGAATGGCGCCGAAGGCCCAACGGCCTTCGGCTCGGGAGAAAAGAGGAACCACCCGTGGGCTGATTGGCAGGCCCGGTCGTCGCTAGAACCGTCTGCTCATCAAGCAATCACACCCGGCCCATGTCGTGGCTGGGGCCGGCATCG
>JBHIWE010000153.1:0-10692 GCA_041987645.1 Acidovorax sp.
CCCTCGTGCCGTTGGCTGGCGATGAAGGCGAGGCCCGCGTCGCGCTGGGCTTCGAGGCTGTTGTACTCCTGATCCAGCCCCTCGTCGGTGGACTTGCGGGTGTAGACGGCGCAACGCTTCTTCGGCCTCACCTCCGATGCGGGCGTGGGCAGCGGATTGGCGCGCGGCGACCTCATACCGTCACCTTCTTCGAAGCGGGCGTCTTCAGGCCGAAGAACACCGGGCCCGACCAGTGGCTGCCCGTGATGTGGCCTGCAATCGCGGACAGGCTCTTGAAGCGTTGCCCCTGGTACTCGAAGTCGTTCGAGCCGCGCACCAGCACGCGATGCTCGACGTCGTCGTAGATGCGGGTGAGGATGGTGCCTGGCAGCAGGCGCTGACTGTCGCCGCGCAGTTGCTTCGGCAGGATGCCGGTTTCGCCAACCTCCTCGAGCTTCTTGCGCAGTGAGGGTTTCAGGCCGCCGAAGGCGCGTTCCTGAATCCGGTAAGCCAGTCGACTCTCCAGCCAGCCGCGATGATGATGGGCGGGCCGCTCGTTGAAATGTTCGTCCCACAGCGCCCAGAGATCGCCCATCGAGAGATGGGGAAGTGTGGCGACGCGGGCAGCGATCGAGGATGTGGAAGGTGCGTGTGCCATCATGGGCGAACTCCGTTGTAGTGATCGGGGTTCGCATTCACGCGCTGTTGGCCGGGAAAGCCAAGGCGAACGCACTCGCTGTTTTCGATGGCGTTGCGCACCGGACGCGCACGCAGCCGCAGTAGCGCTGCGGCCAGCAGGTCGGCGATTTCTTGATGCGCGTGCCGGGGACGGTCAGGCGGCGGGGAAATGGAGATGGGTTCGAGTTCTGTCATGGCAAGCGTTCCGATGGAAAACGCTGCTCATAGTAGGAACTGAAGGCACTTCGCGTAACGTGATTTAGCGGAAGTGCGCGGGTCTTCGCGCTAGCTGATGCGCTGATTGAAGCAATAGTGATCGGGCATGTTCGGCCGCGTACTCGCATGCACTTCGGTGATCCGGAATTCGTACCCGAAATCGGTCATCTGATTCAGCGGGACTTCGACATACGAAGTCGGCCCCGTACCGACCGGTTGAGGGCCGAAGTCCGGCCACGCCTTGAACAGAGCCCGATATTCCTTCTCTCGACTGTAGGTCTGACCGCAAAGGTAGAAGGCACACAATCTGGAGATGCCTTGAAGCACGAACTCGCGCCCATGTCGCTGCCGAATGGTCGAAACCAGATCAATCAGTAGCGGGATGGGTGCCCCGGGCTTCGGTTCGTAGACGATCTTCCGGAAGTTGGGGTTCTTGGCCGTGATGTCGATGGTCAACCGAACGCCATCGGAGGCAGCGAAGTTTCGCCAGAAGTATTCCTCGTCTTCTTGCGACAGGCTGGCTTCGGTGAACGATGCATAGAACAACTGCGGCAGCAGCAGAGCGCGATACGTCGGTGCGCCACTCGCATCAGGCTCAAGGTATCCACGCAGTCCATGCGTCTGGCAGAAGGTGACGATCTCCCCATCGTTGAGTCGCTTCTCGATATTCGTCAGTCGGAAGATTCCGGTCGAGAGAATGTTTTCTGCCGCCTCGCGCGACGTGTAGTGATAGACGGTCGCCGAGCTGACGCTTGGCCATAGATGGCCTGTAATCGCATCCGACAACCTCGGGCATGGTTTCGCCATGTCGCTGACGGTCTTATCCGTCACGGTGATGTCGCGCAGTTGCATGGCCTCGGGAACGCCATACTTCGAGAGGATCGCATTGATGTCGATGACGATGGCGTTCAGGGTCATGATCTGCATGGCCACCGATCAGCGAACCGGCAACTGGCCGTTCGAAACGAACTGATCGAAGCTGTCGAAGCCATCCTCGTCCTGCCAAGACCGATCCCAACGTCGCGGCTCGGCGCTTTCGAGCAGGAGCAGCGTGAGGATGCGATCACGGGCACCGTAGCTGTGCTTGAACTCGCGCAGCTTCATGTGCGGTGCCTCCTCCGGACACCAGATCGCGGCTGACATCTCTGTGCCATCCCACTCCTGCTCGATGCTGGCGTCGGCGGCCAACGTGCCCGGCAGTGGTTCCGCCGGATCGCCACTGCGTCGGATACGTGCGCGCGTCTTGACGGCGCTGCTGCTGCGCCATTCGTACTTCACGTAGCCGTTGTCCCAATAGACGAGGATCGCGCGCTGCGGGGTGAACTTGATGAAGCGAATGCACAGCGCCTCGAACGAGACCTGGAACCGCTTGGCGATGGCGCTGAGGACATGCAGGTCGATGCGCTGGTTCGAGATCCAGTTGCGCAGCAGATCACCGGACATCAGCAGGTTGCTGGCGAAGTCGTCGGCTTCGCGCTCGATGACGCGGATGGTGTCGATGCCGGAATAGACGCTTTCCTTGTCGCAGTTGAAGCTCTGCCGCTGGCCGCGATGGAGGACGAAGTGGCCCAGCTCATGGGCGATGGTGAAGCGTCGGCGTTCGGGGCTGGCCTTGCCGTTGTAGAAGATGCCCCACTCGGCGGTGTCCTTCGGGTTGCGCACCAACATGCCTTCGCAGCTGTCGATGTCGAGCACCATTGGGGCTTTGATCTCCCGAACGCCCGCGCCGTAGGGCGTGGACGGCAGCATCTGCCGGACGATTTCCAGATCGACTGCATCGGGCGCGCCTTCGTTGTGCCACGCCCGCAACCACTTCTGGACGGTGTTGGCGGCAATGGAACCTGTGAGTGCCTGTGCTGCGCTCAATCCTCAGCCCCCGCTTTCGCCCTTGTCGGGGAACATGATCTTGAGCGCCTGCCGGTAGCGATCCTTTTCCTCGTCCGTCATCCCCGCGTACTCGCGGAAGAACGACACGTCCTCGGGGCTGGCTTGGGGAACCTGCGCAATGGGCTCGCCCATCACGTCCTCCATCTTCACGCCCAGCACCTTGGCGATGGCCTGAATCCGTTCGGCAGACGGGCGCTGCCCGTCCTTCATTTCCAGTTCCCAGATGTAGGCCTTGGTACAGCCGACCGCGTCGGCGACCTGCTGCAGGGTCAACTTCTTCGCCTCACGCAAGCGTCGCAGGCGTGCTCCAAACGCCGAAGCCATGGCGATGCTCCTGTAGTTGGAAAACAGTCAGTGAATCAAATCAAGACCGCAAGTATAGCCGTGAGATACATAAAAGGTCTAGATGTGCCCCGTTGATTGACAAGCGGAAATCCGAGGTTCAGAATCGCACTTGTATCTCGCAGCTTTACTTGCGTGAGATTCGTGTTCAGTAACTCTGTCGCTGGCCCGTGCAGCCCGTATATCGGTCGCAGACCTCCGACGCCGATCCAGAAAGGACGAACAAGATGAAGAAGACCTTTGTCGACGTGATGCTCGAGCTGCCGGTGGACGCCACGCTGCGCGATTTCCTGACCTCGCATGGCCTCCCGGTGCCCGACGGATTCGTCTGGGACGACACGCCGCAGACCAGCCAGTTCTTGGTGGAGGCGGTCAAGGTCTGGCCCGACATCGCCGCACGCGACCGGATGACGGCCAACCTCATGGCCAGCGTCCAGTTGGGCGACGCAGCGGGCAAGCAGGCGATGTTCGAGGCCGTGGTGGCGGACGGTGCCGCGCTGGCTGGCCTGACGCTGTGCGGCAGTGACATCCACCGCTCGTTCTGGCTCTACGTCCACCATCCGGCGCTTTTCGACCGCGCGTACGACTTCAGCTTTTGGGAACACCACGGGCCGCAGACCCAGCAATACGATCTGGGCCTGAAACGCCAGCCGAGCTCGGCGGACAGCGCGCTGGCTGCGCTGCGCCAAGCGATCTCGGCCTTCTACAAACGCGAACTGCAATGCGGCGACGGCAGCGAGGCCTACTTGGTCGAGCGCAGTCCCGGCGTGTTCCTGCTGTCCGTCCACATCAAGGACATGGCCACGCTGCGGTTGGAGTTCGAAGGCTCGACCTTGAAGCGCCGCGTCGGCAATCCCAACATCCACATGGTGCTGGAATACGCCAAGTCCACCGGCGTGGTGCGCACGCTCGTGCGCGGCGGCGCGAAGTATCAGCAGATGCTGGTCGAAGCCTTCGCCGAGCATGTGCTGGGTGTAAAGGCGAACGCGCACCGAATCAAGTCGCCCACCCTGGATTTGTCGATGCTGCGAACCGGCTTCGATGCGCCGGAGGCGTTCGAGGACGGCTTCTCGATGGTGCAGCTCAAGGCGCTCACGCTCCTCAGCCCCGACACCGCGCTGAAGATCGAATGCACCGCGATGCAGTCCAGCCAGCAACGCTCCGTGCATGAGCTGCTGAAGGAGAAGCTGCCCGGCCCACTTGAAGGTCAGTGGGCGGTGACGGCGGCGCAGGTCAATCTCTACTACCCGCCCGAGCCGGGCCGGACACGCCCCAAGGTGGTCACCATCGAAGTGACCAGCAAGGGGCGGCTGAACCTGCACAAGTTCGACGCCAAGATGCAGGCGCAACTGGAGGGCTATCTGGTCGCAGTGGGCATCTTGCAGAAGGGCCAGACCCTGAGCGCGCAGGAACTTCCGCCGGAAGCGGATGCGGTCAGTTCGTCATCGGCATTCGAGGACTGATCGATGGCGGCGCACGATGCCTGGGCCTTGGTCTGCCGCCTGTTCGCGGGCGGCACGCCCGTGCTGCGCACCATGCTGTCGCCGAACGAAATCGCCTCACTCTCCGTGCTCGGCAAGGCAGTCAAGCCAACGACGGTGGATCAGTCGTTCGTGCTCTGCCCCCATTGCCAGCAACATCGGGCGCAGGTGTGGGGCGATGGTCGCGGTGGTCGGATGTGCCGCTGCCCGGACTGTGGGCCCGTGGCCGTCGAAGTAAACGACGGCGCGGCGTTGGCATTGGACGAGGATTGGCTGCGACAGAAGATGCGCCTCGCACTTGGCATCGAAAGCCGCGACGGCATTGATGATCTTGGTGACGGCGTGTGGCGGCTGGGCGATGCACGGCGGTCGCCCGTCCTGTTGGCCCGCAACCTGGCTCGGGTGCTGCACGAACCTGCGTTGCTGGATCGGGTGCGGGTGGCCAGCGGCGACATCCGGGTGATCACACCGAAGCCGAGCACGACGCGCGGATTGCCCTTTGGCGCAGGCGTGGAGTGGATGGCTCTGGAGGAGCGCTTCACGTTCTACGGCGGTGGGATCACGTTCATCGGCGCCCCGCCGTCCGCGACGCCAGTGGCCATTGATCCGGCCACGCCGGTGAACGGGCCGTTCTCGACGGACTTCAGGTGGGCGACGCTGCCGGACGTGCAGAGCACGCCTATCCAGTTCACCGATGGTCAGTCGAAGGTGCTTGGCGCGCTGTGGTCGTTCAAGGGCGAGGCCACGACGGCGGATCGGATCATGCAGCGCGCGGGCTTGGACAGCGCCAAGCCGAGCGACCTCTTCAAGGTCAAAACGAAGGACAAGGGCAAGCCGGTGCCTACGGCACAGCACGCGGCCTACGGTGCGCTCGTGGTCACACAGCAACGCGCGGGGTTGTACGCGATGCCGTGCGCGGCAGCGGGAAAGGAGGTCGCCATGACGTGATCTCACCACCCGATGCGCCCAGGCTCGCGCGGACTTCAAGAGCCTGACCTTTGCAATTTTTGGAGTGCATGAAATGAGCGGAAAGAACCAATGGGTCGTACCCATCAACGGCGGTGATCAGTGGGGTGTGCGGGGAGAAGGCAACGACCGTCTCACCTCCATCCATGGCACGCAGCAACAGGCGATTGACCGTGCGCGGGACATCGCCATCAACCAGCAGAGCGAGATGCTCATCCAAGGGCGGAACGGCCAGATCCGTGAGCGCAACAGCTACGGTGACGACCCGTTCCCGCCTAAGGGCTGACGTGGAGGCTGGCCTCGCGGGTTTGCCGTTCTGCTTTGCTCGTGCAAACCCGCGAGCCAACCATTCCCGTCGGCGCACGCATAAGTGGTTGACGAACAACGCCATCTGCGTGTGCCACGGCGAAGAAGTTGGCGCAGGTTTCGAGAGAAGATAGGGCGGAACAGGGGCGAACCGGGCGTGCTGTCGCCCTTGGCCATACGACTGGCGGCACACGCAGAACGGCCCAGAAGCCCGCGTGGTGTGCGGAATCCGCAAATGAAAACGCCCAACCGAGAACGGTTGGGCGCTGAATAGTGGTGGCCTGGGACGGAATCGAACCGCCGACACAAGGATTTTCAATCCTCTGCTCTACCGACTGAGCTACCGGGCCTAAGCCTTAAATTATAGCCAGAAAAAACCGAGTTCCAGAAAGAAACGAGATTTTTTCTCGAGACGCCTTGTCAGCCCCGCTTGCCGCGGCCCAGATCCACGCCCAGCTGGCGCAGCTTGCGGTAGAGGTGGGTGCGCTCCAGGCCGGTCTTTTCGGCAACGCGGGTCATGGAGCCGCCTTCGCGAGCCAGATGGAATTCGAAGTACGCCTTCTCAAAACCGTCGCGCGCTTCGCGCAGAGGCCTGTCCAGGTCGAATCCCTGGCGCGACTGGGGGCCGGAGCCCGCCGGGGCCGAATCAGCGGAGATGATGGTGGACACCGTCACGGCGCCCAGGGGAGCTGCCGCAGTGGCTGCCGCGCCCAGGGAAAGCGCGCCGCCGGGGCCCTCGGCGGGCTTGCCGATGTTCGCGCCACCCTGCGCGGCCGTGGCGGCCGGAGGCGTGGCGGGCACGGCGGGCTGGCTGGCGCTGCGAGCCAGGCCTTGCTCGACGGCCTTGAGCAGCTTTTGCAGGGTGATCGGTTTTTCGAGGAACGAATAGGCGCCGATGCGCGTGGCTTCTACGGCAGTGTCGATGGTGGCGTGGCCGCTCATCATGATGACCGGCATGGTCAGCGTGCCTGCGGTGGCCCATTCTTTGAGCAGCGAAACGCCGTCGGTGTCCGGCATCCAGATGTCGAGCAGCACCAGGTCGTAGTTCTGTGCGGCGCGGGCTGCGCGCGCGCGCGTGGCGTTCTCGGCGAGGTCCACGCTGTGGCCTTCGTCATTGAGGATTTCAGAGAGCAGGTCCCGTATGCCCAGCTCGTCGTCCACCACCAGAATATTTGCCATGTACTTCGATCCGCCTTGTGTGTGATGACTGCGTGTTGCTAAACCACCACCGTATGTTCAGGGGCAAATGATAGCGACACTTGCGCACCGATCACCGTGTCGCCGTCCATGCGGTTGAGCAGGTCGATGCGCGCGCCATGTTCGTCGGCGATCTTCTTGACGACCGCCAGCCCCAGGCCGGTGCCGCGGGCCTTGGTGGTGACGTAGGGTTCGAACGCACGTTGCAGGATGTGTGCCGGAAAGCCCCCGCCCTGGTCCTGCACAGTGAGACGCACGCGACGGGACGATTCGCTCCAGCGCGTGCCGATGCGTACCGGCGGCCAGGGGGTCGGCACACCGTTTTGCATGCAGGCCTGCTCGGTCGCATCCTGGGCGTTCTGCAGCAGGTTGTGCACGACCTGGCGCAGCTGCTGCGCATCGCCTGCGATGCTGGGGCACTTCGGGTCCAGATCGGACTCGACCCGCACATGGGCGTTTTCCTCGCCGTACAGATGCAGCACGTCAGAGACGAGCGCGTTCAGATCCAGCGGCTGCAGGTCGGCGGCGGGCAGGCGGGCATAGTCGCGGAATTCGTTGACCAGACGCTTCATCGCGTCCACCTGGTCCACGATGGTCTTGACCGATTTGGCAAGCACGGCCTGTTCGGCATCGGGCAACTTGCCCGAGAGCTTCATTTCCAGCCGCTCGGCCGACAACTGGATGGGCGTCAGCGGGTTCTTGATCTCGTGGGCCAGCCGGCGTGCGACCTCGCCCCAGGCCTGCGCGCGCTGGGCCGAGACGATTTCGGAGATGTCATCGAACACCAGGAGGCGCGAGGTGTCGGGCAGCTCCGCGCCACGCGCAATGAGGCTGGTGCCGTTGGGCACCACGCCGCCGCCGGGCGCGTGCAGCGCGAAGGGGTGCTGCCAGTGGTCCAGCCCATGGTGGTCGCGGTCGCCCAGGAAGATGTCGAACTGGGTCTGCACGGCGGTGGCGAATTCGGCCAGGCCCGGCACCTCAGCCAACCGCCGGCCCTCGAACGCGGCCATGGGAGCGCGCAGGATGCGCGTGGCGCCGGGGTTGGACGAGACGATGGTCCCGTGCTCGTCCAGCACCATGACGCCGGCGGTCAGGTTGTCCAGGATGGTCTGCAGATTGGCCCGGGCCGCGCTCACCTTGTCCATGCTCTGCTGAACGGCGCCGCGCGCATCGGCCAGCTGCTGGGTCATGAGCGCGAAAGAGCGCGTGAGGCCGCTGAGCTCGTCCTTGCGCTGCAGCACGGCCTTGGGGCTCAGGTCACCCGCGGCCACCTCGCGCACGCCCTCGGCCAGCAGCAGAAGCGGTCTCGCCAGCTGGTTGCCCAGCAGCACCGCCAGCAGCACGGCCCCGAAAACCGCCAGGAACAAGCTGAGCGTCAGGGTGCCGATGTACATGCGCCGCAGCCCGCCCCGCGCCAAGGCACGCTCCTGGTATTCGCGATTGGCTTCCTGCACGGTGATGGCGTTGGCCACCAGCGCCGTGGGCAGGGAGAGCGTGGCCTGCAGGTAGCGCGGCTCGGTCAGCACGCCCAGGCTGGGGTTGTCCACCGCGACCAGCGCCTTGACGCGCACGCGTTCGGCCCCGGCCGGGTCGGTCAGGTCTTCCAGACCGTCGATCTGAAAGGTGAGCCGCTGCTGCCGCGCGTTGCGGAACTGCTGCAGTGACGGCCGCTCGGGATTGAGGCTGAAGCGTGACTGTCCGGCGCTGGCCACGAACTGGCCCGAGGCGCCCCAGAGCACGACATCGTCCGCGCCGAGCTCGTCGCGCACGCGCTCGAGCACAAGGCCGGCCGCTGCGTCCGGCACCGTCGCCAGGCGAGAACTGGCCACGCGCGCCTTGTTGGCCTGGTCACTGGCCAGGGTATCCAGCGTGACGCGCGCCAGGTTCACGCCGGCGGCGAGCGCGCCCTCGACCTTCACGTCGAACCAGCTTTCGATTGATCGCGAGACGAACTGGTAGGACACGACGTAGATCATGAGCCCGGGCACCAGCCCCACCACCGCGAAGATGCCCACCAGCTTGAGCAGCAGGCGGCTGCCAAACCGCCCGCGCCGCAAACGCACCACGAGCCGCACCGACACCCACACCAGGATGGCCGCGAGCAGCAACGCCACGAAGGCGTTCACGCCGAGCAGCCAGGTGTAGTTGCGCTCGTACAGCGCCCGGTTGTTGGTGGCCAGCGTCAACAGGAACATCAGCACCAGGCCAATGGCGCTCATGACGGCGACGCCGGTGCCGACCACCCAGCGCATGAGGCGGGCCTGGCGCGCGGCGCGCGAACGGGCGGATGCAGCCGAGGGCGACGGCGTCTGGCCAGAACCGAAGGGGGTCATCGGGTGGGCTCGGCCGGCGTGAGCTCGGCGCTGCGCGACATCGAAAGCGACCAGCCCGAGCGCCCCATGGCGCCGATCTGGAACGGCCGGGGTAGCTGCGACATGTCCAGGCGGAACTGGTAATGCACAACGTAGGGCGCACCGGGCTCGAGCATGCCCGGCTCAGCGATGCGCCAGCGGGCGATGCGTTGCATGGCGCCGATGGCATCGCGCAGTTCGTCATAGCTCTGCCCCAGCGCCACGCCCAGGCCGGCCGCGCCGAAGGGAGTGGTCGACTGGTTCACGCGCCAGCGCCGCGTGAGCGGCTGGTAGCTCAGGCGCAGGTAGCGCACGGCCTGTGCGACCTGCTTGTCGGACCAATACCAGCGCTCGCGCACCACGACGGCCTCAGCCACGAAATGCATGGAAATGCCCTTGTAGAGCGCTTCCTCGGCCAGCGGCGGGAGCTCGAAATCCATGGAGGCCGAGAGAAAGAGGCCGTCGGCGCTGTAGTCCAGCTGCAGGTCGCTGACGGTGCCGCTGGACTGGGCTTGCGCCAGCCCCGGCGCCATCGCAAGAGCCAGGAAGGCGCAGAACCACAGCCGCGCCAGCCAGCCGCCGGCAGCGGGCGAGCGCGCAGCCTCAGGCCGGGGCTTTCTGGAAAAGCGCGTAGAAGAATCCGTCATGGTCACCTGCCGGATTGTCCGGGACGGCACCGGCCTTGTCCGCCCGGCCGGGAATTAAATGTCCCGGCGACGGCATCGGCACCGCATCGGTGTTGCGCTGAAGAAACGCTTGCACCTGGGCATCGCCCTCGGCGCGGAACACCGAGCAGGTGCAGTAAAGCAGCCGCCCGCCGGGGCGCACCAGCGGCCAGAGGCGCTCCAGCAACTGGGCCTGCAGCGTGGCCAGTTGGGCGATATCGGAGGGGCGGCGCAGCCAGCGCACGTCCGGGTGGCGGCGCACGATGCCCGAGGCCGTGCAGGGCGCGTCGAGCAGGATGGCGTCGAACGGCTCGCCGCCGCTGCGCGCCCACCAGTCGTCCGGACGCGCCGCATCGGCCACCAGGATCTGCGCCGGCGCCAGCCGCAGGCGCTGCAGCGTGTCGTGGATCCGCTCGGCGCGCACCGGGTCGATCTCCAGCGCGGTCACCTGCCACGCCGCGCCGGGCGGCTGGTATTCGAGCAGGTGGGCCGTCTTGCCTCCAGGCGCCGCGCACGCATCCAGGAGGCGCAACGGAGCTGACAGGTCCATTCCCTGCAGCAGCAGTGGCGCGGCCTGTTGTGCGGCGGCGTCCTGCACCGAGACCACGCCGTCCGCAAAGCCGG
>JBHIWE010000154.1:0-10670 GCA_041987645.1 Acidovorax sp.
CTGCAAAGCAGTGAGTTCTGCGGCAGCACCCGCCGACCGAGCATCGCAGGTTGCCCCGTAGCGAAGCGCAGGGGACGCGCACAGCAGGGTCGCCTTTTCTTTGCTTACTTTCTTTTGGCGAAGCAAAAGAAAGTGAGTGCGCCGCCGGGCGCACATCCCGGCCCCGGGAATCAACTCCACAACAAACGCCAAACCCGCGAGCGAAGAAAAGCATCAGGCCCCCTTCAAACACAACCCCACACCCGCAACCACCAAAGTCACCCGCTCACACACCTCAGCCACCCGCTGATTCACCCCCCCCAACGCATCCACAAACGCCCTCACCTCCCGCCCCAGCGGAATCACCCCCAAGCCGATCTCATTGCCCACCACGACCACAGGCCCGTCAGCCTGCTGGATCGCTCCTGAAAAGAGAGCGAACTGCCCTTGAAAATCAAGGGCTAGAGCCCGATTCACTTCTACATCAGACAAATCAGCGCCCAACGGCATCAGCCAGTTGGTCACCCAGAGCGTGAGGCAATCCACCACGATCAGCGTGCGCGCATCCGAATGCCTTGCCAGCGCGCCTGCCAGATCGCGGGGCTCTTCCAGCGTGGCCAGGCCCGGCACACGCTCGGCGCGGTCGCGCTGGTGGCGGGCGATGCGTTCGCGCATCTCGTCGTCCCAGGGCTGGCCCGTGGCGATCAGCAGGGCCCCGTGATCGGGCGAGGCCTGCAACCACTGGCGGGCCAGCAGTTCGGCGCGGCGCGACTTGCCGCTCTTCTGGCCGCCCAGGATGAATTCGCTGCGGGCGATCGGGGTCTGGGGCGTCATGCGTCAACCGCCGCGCCCAGCAGCCGCGCCGTGGCGCGCGGGCTGGAGGCGAACCAGGCGTGGAAATAGCTCGCGTGGATGCTCCCGTGGCGATAGAGCGCCTCGCCCGCGTTCTCGGCCGGCAGCTGACCCGGCCGCGCCGTGCGGGCGATGACCTCGGCCGGGCTGCGGCTGGTGGAGTAATGGAAGGTGTGGCCGCGCAGCACATCGCCACCTTGGCCGCCCTCACCACCGGGCAGCTCCAGCTGCTGGGGGCCCAGCGCCGCCAGGCGCGGCTGCATGGTGACCTCGCCGGGCAGCAGCCCCCACAGCGGCGCGCTGCGGCCATCGCGCAGGGTGATCGATTCAAAGAGCGCCATCATGCCGCCGCACTCCGCCCACACGGCCCGGCCGGCGGCGACGTGATCGCGCAGGCTCTGCGCCATGCCCTGGTTGGCTGCCAGCGCCTCGGCATGCAGCTCCGGGTACCCGCCGGGCAGCCAGACGGCATCGCAAGCGGGCAGCGCGGCGTCGTGCAGCGGCGAAAAGCGCACCACCCGCGCGCCCATTTCGGCCAGGGTCTGCAGGTTGGCGTGATAGACGAAGCAGAACGCCTCGTCGCCCCCCACGGCCACGGTGCGGCCGGCCAGCAGCGGCGCCGCGATGGCCGCAGTACCGGCCACTTCGGCCGGCACGGAGAAATCGACGCACCAGCGCTCCCAATCGGCGGGCGCCATGCGGCCCAGCGGCGTGTGGCTGGCCAGCGCGTCGGCAGCGGCATCCAGGCGTTGCAGGGCGTCTTCCAGTTCCTGCGCGACGACTAGGCCCAGATGGCGCTCGGGCAGCAGGCGCGGGCCGCTTTCGCCGGCCAGCGTCACGCGCGGCAGCGCGCCCAGCCAGTCGGCCGGGTCGGCGATGCCGCTGCGCAGCAAGCTGGCGTGGCGTTCGGTGGCCACGCGGTTGGCGAGCACGCCGGCCCATGGCAGGCCGGGGCGGTAGTGGCGCAAGCCGTGGGCGATGGCGCCCAGCGTGCCGCCCATGGCCGATGCATCGACCACCGCCAGCACCGGAATGCCGAAGCGCTGGGCCAGGTCGGCCACCGGCCGCTCGCCGTCGAACAGGCCCATCACGCCCTCGATGAGCAGCAGGTCGGCCTCTTGCGCGGCGGCATGCAGGCGGCGCGCGCAGTCGGCCTCGCCGGTCATCCACAGGTCGAGCTGCTGCACCGGCGCGCCACTGGCCAGCTGCAGCCAGTGGGGGTCGAGGAAATCCGGCCCGCACTTGAAAACGCGCACACGCCGGCCCTGGCGCGCATGCAGGCGGGCCAGGGCGGCGGTGACGGTGGTCTTGCCCTGGCCCGAGGCCGGCGCGGCGATGACGATGGCCGGGCAGGAAGCCGTGGCCGCAACGGCATCGCCGGTGATCTCACGCAGGCTCATTGAGGCGCCCATTTCAGTGCCACGTACAGCGTGCGGCCGGCCGTGGCATAGGTGCTGGCCGTCTCATAGCGCTTGTCGTTCAGGTTGTCCACGCGGGCCAGCAGGGTGAAGTCGCGCGCCACGCGGGTGCTGGCGTAGAGGTTGACCAGCCCGTAGCCGCCCAGCACCTGGGTGTTGGCGGCATTGTCGTAGCGGCGGCCCGAGGCCTGCAGTTCGGCGCCCCAGGTCCAGCCGGCGAACTGCGTGTCGGCACCCAGCACGGCGTGGTGTTTGGCCCGGCGTGCGAGCTGGCGGTCGCGGGTCAGGTCACGCGGGTCCTGCCAGTCGAAGGAACCGCGCAGGTTGACGGCGGCCAGGCGGTGCGTGGCGGACAGGGTGACGCCGCTGTATTCGGCCCGGCCCACGCTCTCGTAGCAGCCGAAGGCGCTGGCGCAGGTGCCGGTCGCGCCGAAGTTGATGAGATTGCGCACGCGGTTGCGGTAGGCCACCACGCCCACGCTGCTCGCGCCCTCGGTCCAGCGCAGGCCGGCCTCGACGTTGCGGCCGCTTTCGGGCTGCAGCGCGGCCACGCCGTATTCGCTGAAGCGCTGGTAGAGCGTGGGCGCGCGGAACGACGTGCCGGCCGACACGGTGGCGCGCCACTGCGGCGTGACGGCGAAGCCGTAGGCCAGGCTACCGGTGGTCTTGCCGCCGAATTCGCTGTCGTCGTCGCGGCGCAGGTGGGCCTGCAGCGAATGCGCCCCCGCGCTCACGCCGTATCCCAGGGCCAGCGCGTTCTGCGAGCGCTTGCCGCGCAGGTCGGTGGTGAAGTCGGTGGCGGGGTTGTGCAGTTCGTCCTCCCGGCGCTCCAGCGCGGCGGTGAAGGTCTGCGTGCCCACGCGCCATTCGTTCTGGAAGAGGTAGTTGCGCAGTGTGGTGTCGGTGAGGTACTGATCCGGTTCCGTGGCATAGCTGCTGCGGGACGCTGTGGCCTGCACGCGGGTGGTGTAGGCATCGCTCCAGCGCGCCGTCCAGGTCAGGCCGCCGGTGCGCAGCTGGTGGCGGCTGACGTCGTCGGCCCCCGGCGTGAAGCCGTCGTACTGCGACCACAGGTTGCTGGCCAGGAGCGTGCCGTCGATGCGGTGGCGCGCATCGATCTGCAGCCCCACGCGGGCGTTGCCCGAGGTGCGGCGGTAGCCGTCGTCGTCAGGGTTGGCGGTGGGGATGGGGCGGGCGTTGAAGCCGTCGCTGCGCTCATGCGAGATGCCGAGCGAATAGTCCAGCGCGCCCGCGCCGCCGCTCACGCCGGCCTGGGCCGTGCGTGTGCCGTGGCTGCCCAGGCCGACCTGGGCGTAGGGCGCGGCCGGGCCTTCGCCCTTCTTGGTGAAGAGCTGCACCACGCCGCCGACGGCGTCGGAGCCATAGACGGCGGCCGCCGGGCCACGCAGCACTTCGATGCGGTCAATCTGCGCCAGCGGGATCTGCTCCCACGGCGAGCCGCCAGTGGTCTGCGTATCGACCCGCACGCCGTCGATATAGACGGCCGTGAAGCGGCTCTCCGCCCCGCGCAGGAAAACGCTGGTGGTGCCGCCGATGCCGCCGCTGCGGGCCAACTCCACCCCCGGCAGGCGTGCCAGCAGGTCGGCCACGCCCACGGCGCCGCTGCGCTCGATGGCGTCACGGTCGAGCACGGAAACGTCGGCCACCAGGTCGGCGAGCGGGCGTTCGGTGCGCGTGGCGGTCACCACGGTCTCGCGCAGCTGGGCGGTGGTGGCGGCTTGCGCCAGCAGGGTCTGGGCAAACGAAAGCGCAGGCCAGGCGGCGCCCAGCAGCAAGGGCAGCGCGGCCAGGCGCGCAGGGATCGAACGATGGGTTTTCATGGGACAAGGGCACAGAGGGAATCACCCTGACCGGCCTCCCCGCCGGTCCTTGGGCATCACGGCCACCCGTACGCCGCCCAGGGGCAGACGATGTGGGATGGCCACCGTGTTGGCCGGTATCCGGGCTGGCGGCACACATTCCACACGCCTTCCCAGGCGCTTGTTCAACGCGCCCAGTGGCTTCGTGCGTGGATTGGGAAGCGCCCTGTGCCGCTTCGTCGATGCCGCAGGGCGATTCGTCCGCTGACCGTTGCGGGGGCAGCGCAGGCACGGCGGGCCTGGCGGGAGACGTCTTCACGATCCCGGCGGCGCACCTCCCTGCTTCCCGTTGAACTGCGGCATGCGAACCACGCCGCGAGCACCAACGGCGCGGATTTTACGGCCCTGGCGGCCCAACCCTACAATCCGAGGCTCTATGGCACACACCACCTCCATCGATGAGATCGCCGAGCGGGTCGAGCGGCTGCTGCAGCGGCACGCCGAACTCCAGCGCGCCAACACGCTGCTGACGCAGCAGGTGACGGAGCTCACGCGCGAGCGCGACTCGCTCAGGTCGAGGCTCAGCGCGGCGCGCGCGCGCGTCGATGCCCTGCTCGACCGCCTGCCCCCTGCCACCGACGCGAAGGACGCCCCATGAAGCAGATCGAGGTCCGCATCCTGCAGCAGAGCTATCTGCTGGTTTGCCCCGAAGGCCACGAGCCGCGCCTGATGGCCGCGGTGGATCGCGTGGACGCGGCCATGACACGCATCCGCGACGCCGGCAAAGTGCGGGCGCGCGAGCGCATTGCCGTGCTGGCCGCAGTGAATATGGCTTTCGAGCTGGGCGACCGCGAGGCCGCAGATCAGGCTGCCGCCAATGAGCGCCCGCCCGCCCCCGGCCAAGGCACGCTGGCGCTCGACGATGCGCAGGCGGGCATCCCAGGCGCCTCGGGCCAGGCGCCGGAACACGCCGCGCAGCAGCAAGAGCGCCTGCAGTCCCTCCTGCAGCGGCTCGACGCAGCGCTGCACGGAGCGCAGCAGCCGGCTTGATCGGCGCCGGGCGGCACGGTCACGCACGCAACGGGCTGCGCGCGCCTTATCGCGCCAATTGCATGCGCATGCAAGCCCTGGCGCTTCGCCAATACAGCCCGATGGGTTTTGCGCCGCCGGCCCATCGCGGCAGGCCTACAATCAAGGCGTCTGCGGTGCTGCTGGGCTTTATATTTCCTTGAACCAATGCTCTCTGAGCAAGGGCTTGGTACATTGCCCGGTGAGCGTGATCATCTCGCGTCAGATGAACCCAACGCCTGGCTGCCCTCGCCCCCCTGAACCCCCGGTTCAGGATGACGGCTCGGTGGCATTCGCAGACACCTTATTCCTCCACCACGCCACCCACTGAACCTGCTCGCGGAGATCAGCTGATCGACGGCTCAGATGTCGCTGGCGATGCCAAGCCGACCGCCGGAGCGGGCGTCCAGGTGCCCTCCGGCAGGCCGTCGAGCCAGGTGCGCATCTCGGTCGCAGGCAGGGCCGGCGCGCAGAGAAACCCCTGGAAGTACTGGCAGCCCATGCGCTCGAGCGCCGCGCGCTGCTCCAATGTCTCCACCCCTTCGGCGATCACCTCGATGTGCAGCGCACGCCCCATGCTGATGATGGCGGTGACGATGCCGCAGTCGCCCTCGTCGTCCGGCAGCCCGCGCACGAACGACTGGTCGATCTTGAGCTTGTGGATGGTGAGCTTCTTCAAATAGGCCAGGCTCGAATAGCCGGTGCCGAAGTCGTCGATGGAAAGTCCCGCTCCGAGCTGTGCCAGCGCGCTCACGCGCTGCTCCATCTCGCGCGCGTCCTGCAGCAGGATGGTCTCGGTCAGCTCCAGCTCCAGCAACGTGGCCGGCAGACCGTGCCGCTCCAACAGCATGGTCAGCCGCTCGACGAAGTCGGGCTGGCGAAATTCGAGCGCCGAAACGTTCACCGCCATCACCAGCGGCGTGCCGGCCCGCATCCAGCGGGCCGCCTCTTCGATGGCACGTTCGAGCACCCACGCGCCCAGCGTGACGATGAAGCCGGACTCCTCGGCCAGCGGAATGAAGACGCCCGGCGAGACCGAACCGAACTCAGGACTGGTCCAGCGCACGAGTGCCTCGGCCCCCACGATGCGGCCGGTGGCCATGCAGACCTGCGGCTGGTAATGCACCGCCATCTCGCCCAGGCCCAAGGCCTGGCGCATGCCGTGCTCCATCTGCATGCGTGAGAGCAGGTTGGCGTTCATCTGCGGCTGGTAGAAGCCGTAGCTGCCGCGTCCCCGATCCTTGACGCGGTACATGGCGGTGTCGGCCTGCTTGATGAGTTCGTCCAGCGTGCTGCCGTCCTGCGGGTAGAGCGCCACACCAATGCTGCACTGGATGGAAAACGCCATGCCGTCGAGCACGAAGGAGCGCAGCATGTCGTCGAGGATGCGGCGCGCCACGCTCTGGGCTATCGAGGCCTCGCTGGCGTGCAGGTAGATGACGAACTCGTCGCCGCCCAGCCGGCAAAGCATGTCGGTCGCGCGCAGGCTGGACTGCAGCCGCTCGGCCACCAGCTTGAGCACGCGGTCGCCGAAGGGATGGCCCAGCGAGTCGTTGATGATCTTGAAGCGGTCCAGGTCGAGGAACAGGATCGCGAAGCGCGTATCGGGTTGCTGCTCGGCCACGGCGACGGCGGATTCCACCCGACGTGCCAGCAGCAGCCGGTTGGGCAGGCCGGTCAGTACGTCGCTGAAGGCCAGTTGCTCGATGCGCTTTTGCGCGGCGCGCTCGGAAGTGAGGTCGCGCATGAAGCCGATGCTCTGCACGATCGCCCCAGCGTCATCGCGCAGCGCCACCCAGGACAGGTGGACCGCGCAGGGCTCGCCCTGGCTGCGCAGCAGGTCCAGATCTCCCTCCCAAAACCCCTCGTGCTCCCAGCCGGCATGCACCTGCCGCATCAGTGCGGCACCGTCGTCTTCGCTGTGGAAAAGGGCCTGGGCGGGCAGTTCCAGGCGCAGGCGGGGGCCCACGCCCACCAGCCGCTCGCAACCCGGGTTCATGCGGACAATGTAGTGGCGATGGTCGGCGATGAAGATCGCGTCCAGGCTCGACTCGAAGACACCCGCCGCCAGGCGAAGGCCGGCCTGTGTTTCGGACTGGCGCGTGATATCGCGGAACGAAAAGACCCGCCCCGTCGGCCGGCCATGCACGCGCTGCGGCACCGAACGGCGCTCCATCAGCAAGCCGCTGCGCAGGCGGATCACGTCGCTGGTTTCCTCCAGCGGTCGCCGGGCGATGGAGGCCAGCCTCGCGCGGTAGGCCGGCAGGTCTGAAACCTGCGATTCGAGGTGCGCGCGGACCGCATCATCGTCGCGGCGCACCAGCAGTTCGCGCGGCAGGTTCCAGAGCAGCGCCAGCCGCTGGTTGAAGGCGCGCACCTGGCCCTGCAAGTCACACACCATGATGCCGTCGGCAGCAGAATCGAGCGTGGCCCGCAGTTCCGCCAGCAGGTTTTCCAGTTCGTGCTCCACGGCGGTTTCCCGGGAGCGGTTCACCATGGTGAGTAGCAGGAGCCGCTCGCCCAAAGGCAGCGTGACCGCCACAGCACGCCGGTCCACCGGCAGCAGCCGGCCGTCGCGATGCAGCACCTGGGTGCGCGAGTCCACGCCCTCCAGGATGGCTTCCACCGGCTGGCTCCAGAAGACCTGGTCTTCGGGCGTGACGGCTAGCTGCAGCACGGACTGGCCCACCATGGCCGCAACGGGCATGCCCGTCAGCTCTGCGGCGGCCTGGTTGGCATGCAGCACACGCTGCGTCGCAGGGTCCACCAGCCATACGGCTTCGGCCAGACCATCGGTGATGGCAAACCAGCCGTCCGTGGCGCGTGGCAGCCCCGTCACGGCGCGGCCTCGCCAGACGGGGGCTCTGCCGCTCGCTCAAAGAAGTAGCAGATGCGCTGGCGCGGCGCGAGGTAGTCGAGGGCGTCGCGCGGCAGCTGCGAGGGCCTGAGGCTGCGGCGAATACCCAGTTCGGGCAGTGTTTCGAGGTCGATCACCACCGCCTCGTCCTTGGGCACGTGGGGGTCATGCACCAGCACCCTGGGGCGCAGCGGGCGCGACGAATTGACCGACATGACGAGCGCGTAACGATCGTTCGCCAGTTGCACGACCGACCCGGGGGGATAGACACCCATCATGCGGATGAAGGCCCCGAGGACGACGGCGTCGAACCGCATCTTGTGCTGGGCGTAAATGACCGACAGCGCCTCGTGCGGAGTCAGGGCGGGGGCGCCGTGCAAGGGGTTGCAGGCCGCTCGTAATGATTGACCAGCGCCACGATCTGACCGGCGCGGCTGAGATCCTCAGCGCGCAGGCCCAGAGGGAAGCCGCTGCCGTCGGCCATTTCATGATGCTGAGCAATCGCCACCTGCACGGCGCCCGGCAGCCCCATGCGCCGAACCGCGTTGACGGATTCCGCGACATGGCTGCGGTAGCGCTGGAGGTCGGGCGGGGAAAGAGGGGTGCCCGGCTCCGCCACATGCAACGGCAACGCATGTTTTCCCACATCGTGGAGCAGTGCCGCCTTGCCGATGTCGAGCAAGTCGTCGCGCTGCAAGCCGAGCGCACGGCCCAGCAGCAAGGACAGGACCATCACGTTGACCGAGTGCATCTCAGGCTGCACCCCCACCCCCTGCGACAGCAACTGGATGGCAGAGTCGCGGTTGTCCAGCACTTCGGCCACTCTGCTGCCAACCAGGGAATCGGCCAGCGACCGCGCCTCGCGCGGGTCCGAAGGCAGCTTGGCCATCAGTTGCTGATAGCCCCGGGTGACCTCGGAAAAGCGCTGGTCGCAGCGCTCCACGGCAACCCGCTGGGCATTGACCAGCGCCAGGGCCGCCAGCCGGCGAGCGCGCAGCGCGGAAATCCCCGTCAGCGCAACCGGCGCCTCGCCGGAAAGCGGCGGCTCCATTGGAGAAGACGGCGCCGGCACCGGACTGCCATCCCGACGTTGCGCGTCGATCTGGCGTACCAGCTCGTCCTCCGAGGGGTCGCTTTTGGCCGGAACGTAACGGATCTGCGGAACGCCCAGCGATCGCAGCTGGTGGATCTGGTCGGCGCTGGTCAACTTGAAGCTGCTGGTCGGAAAAGGATGCCGCAGCCAGCCCACATCGAGCTGAATGTACATACCGACCCGTAGCTGACGAATGTCGATGAGGACGCTGCTGTTGTTCACGAGATAAGCGGGACCGCGCAACGCGTCGCGTTGAAGGAGACCGCCGAATATATCGTCAGCCACGAACTCGCGTTGGCAACCTGCCCACTACGCCTCTTCAGACAACCACACCCAGACCGAAATCCGATAGCCAAACGCTATGGAAGGCACCACAATCCGGGCGACGAATGGCTCAGATCCAGCCACAGCGCCCACGCCGCGACCCCACACAGCAGCAGCCCCGACAGGCGCGTGCCCCAACCGCCGCGGACCTGGTCGATCCGGCTGCGCAACCGCCCCCAGGCCCAGGGCCCGGCCAGCAGCCACACGGTGCCGCCCAGACCAAAGAGCGCCATGGTGGCCGCCCCGGCCCCCACGCTGCCGGAGAGCGCAGCCACGAGCAGCGCCGAGTACAGCAAGCCGCAGGGCATGAGCGCCCACGCACCGCCTGCGGCCAGCGCCCCGCCCCGCCGCCCTACCGCCGGAGCCACCCGACGCCACGCGCCGCGCCCAGCCCGCTCGATCCAGGCCGGCTGACGCGCCTGCAGCAGCATCAACAGACCCCAGCCCAACACGGCGACATGCAGCAGCGTCCAAGCCGGCTTGAGCGCAGAGGTCTGCTGAGTCAGCCAGGCGAGCCGGTCCATGGCCGTCGCGGCCAGCGCGCCAGCCGTCGCATAGCCCGCGATGCGTCCGGCATGGAAAAGCGCGGTGCGCGCGAGCGATGGCCGCTCCAGGCGCCTCAGCACGTGCTCTGCCGCAGGGGCCTCAGCGGCCCCACTCACTGACGAGCGGGTGATCGCCCCGCACGGCGCGGCACACATGGCCAGGCAGTGCGACCCGCCCAGAAGGCCCATGGCCAGGGCGGTCCAGGCGGTAGTTGCCAGCATGGGTGGGTGGCCGTCAGATGATGCGAGAGAACCGCGCGCGGTTGCGGTCCACCTGCAGATGGCGGTCGAACACCATGGCCACGCCGCGCACGAAGAACCAGCCCATGGGCGTGACCGTGATGGCGTCGTCTGTCACCGTCGCCAGCCCCTGCTCCTGCAGATCGTGCAGTTGCTCGATCTCGGCGGCGAAATACCGGCGGAAATCGATCAGCCAGGATTGCTCCATGGGCTCGAACAGCACCTCGCCCTGGCACATCAGCGCCATGATGACGGCGCGGCGTACCAGGTCGTCGCGGGTGAGTGCGAGCCCCCGCACCACCGGCAGCCGGCCCTGGTCGAGGAAGTCGTAGTACTCGTCCAGCGTCTTGGCGTTCTGGCTGTAGGTGGCACCCACGCGGCCGATGGCCGAGACGCCCAGGCCAATCAGGTCGCAGTCGGGCTGGGTGCTGTAGCCCTGGAAATTGCGATGCAGCCGGCCCTGGCGCTTGGCCA
>JBHIWE010000155.1:0-10636 GCA_041987645.1 Acidovorax sp.
CGCGGCGGATCACCAGCCGGCGATGCAGACGAGGGCAATGCCAACTGGCGCATGGGATTTCGCTGAGGTTCCAGTCACCCCCGCCGAATATCATCTAACGCAAAGAGCAGGGAGGGAAATCGATGGCATCAATCGATTCAGGCACAGACTCGCGCGTCGCCGTGCTGGTGGACTGCGACAACACCACGCCGGAGATCCTGGAGTACGCGCTGCGGGTCGTCGCCCAGTTCGGCCGTGTGGTGGTGCGCCGGGGCTATGGCAACCACGCCACGCTGGCCAACAAGTGGCAGGAAGCGCTGGTGCGCCTGGCCTTCACGCCCTGCTTGCAGTACCAGTACGCTGCTGGCAAGAACACGGCCGACATTGCGCTCGCGCTGGATGCGGTCGAGGCCCTCTTTGACCAGCGCGCCGACACCTTCTGCCTGGTCACCAGCGACTCCGACTTCGCCTACCTGTGCCGCAAGCTGCGCGAGCGCGGCGCTACCGTGCACATCGTCGGCGAAGCCAAGACGCCGGATGCGTTGCGCAACGCCAGCGACCAGTTCTTCGAGTGGCTGCCCCCCGAGCCGCCCGCTGAGCCGGTAGGGTCGGCGGCTGCGGCCAAAGCTGCGCCGCCGCCTGCTCCCAAGCCAGCGCCCAAGAAGCGCCCCAAGGCGGTTCTCAATGCCATGAGCCTGCTCGCGGCCGACACGCCTGACGGCCGGGTCGGGTTAGGTGCGCTGGGTCAGTACCTCAAACGCACCGACCCCGGCTTCTCGCCCAAGGCCCATGGCCACGCCGCGCTGTCCGATATGGTTCGGGCCTACCCCGAATTGCTGCTGACCCACGAGAACAACTCCGGTCACTGGGTCAGCCTCAAGCCCAAGGCCGCTGCCCCGGCGTCGGCCCCCGCGACCGTTTCCTGAATCCATGCTCGACGACATCAAGAAAACCCTCTGGGCCACGGCCGACAAGCTGCGCGCCAACATGGACGCGGCCGAATACAAGCACCTGGTGCTGGGCCTGATCTTCGTGAAGTACATCTCCGACACCTTCGCCGCGCGCCGCGCCGAGGTGGTGGCGCGGCTGGCTGACCCAGATGACGAGTACTTCTACGGCGACGCCAACCCCGACGACCTGGCCGCCGAGGCCGACGACCGCGACTACTACACCGCCGTCAACGTGTTCTGGGTGCCCGAGGCGGCCCGCTGGGAATCCCTGCGAGCCCAGGCCAAGCGACCCGAGGTCGGCAAGCTGATCGACGAGGCCCTGAGCCTGATCGAGGCCGAGAACCCCAAGCTCAAGGGCATCCTGGACAAGCGCTACGCGCGTGCCCAGCTACCCGACGGCAAGCTGGGCGAGCTGGTGGACCTGGTGTCCACCATCGGCTTTGGCGAGAACCCCAGCAGTGCCCGCGATGTGCTGGGCCAGGTGTACGAATACTTCCTGGGCATGTTCGCCAGCGCCGAGGGCAAGCGCGGCGGCCAGTTCTACACGCCGGCCAGCATCGTCAAGACGCTGGTCGCCGTGCTGGCGCCGCACCATGGGCAGGTGTACGACCCCTGCTGCGGCTCGGGCGGCATGTTTGTGCAGTCAGAGCGCTTCATCGAGGCGCACGGCGGCAAGCTGGGCGATGTGTCCATCTACGGCCAGGAAGCCAACCCCACCACCTGGCGCCTGGCCGCCATGAACCTGGCCATCCGCGGCATCGACTTCAACCTGGGCCGCGAGCCCGGCGACACCTTCACGCGCAACCAGCATCCCGACCTGCGCGCCGACTTCATCCTGGCCAACCCGCCCTTCAACATCAGCGACTGGTGGCACGGCAGCCTGGAGGGCGACCCGCGCTGGCACTACGGCGACCCGCCGCAGGGCAATGCCAACTACGCCTGGCTGCAGCACATGCTGCACCACTTGAAGCCCACCGGCCGCGCCGGCATCGTGCTGGCCAATGGCTCCATGAGCTCCAGCCAGAACAACGAGGGCGTCATCCGCGCCGCCATGGTGGACGCCGACGTGGTGGAGGTGATGGTGGCCCTGCCGGGGCAGCTGTTCTTCAACACGCAGATTCCGGCCTGCCTGTGGTTCCTGGCGAAGAACAAGCCTGCCGCACGCAAGGGCCAGGTCTTGTTCATCGACGCCAGGAAGCTGGGCCGCATGATTTCTCGCGTGCAGTGCGAGCTGGCGGACGAAGAGATTGACCGAATCGCGGGCACGGTGGCGGCGTGGCGCGGTGAGGCGGCGGCGGGCGAGGTGGTGGGTGAGTACGCCGATGTGCCGGGCTTCTGCCGCAGCGTGCCGCTGGCCGAGATTGCCCAGCATGGCCATGTGCTGACGCCGGGGCGCTATGTGGGCGCTGAAGAGGTGGAGGACGACGACGAGGCTTTTGCCGCGAAGATGACGCGGCTGACCGAGAAGCTGGGCGAGCAGATGGCCAAAGGGGCGGAGCTGGATGCGTTGATCCGGGTGCAGTTGGGAGGGCTCGGGTATGAGTTCTGAATGGCCCCTTACACCGCTCCGTGACTTCGTCGACCTGCTCGCCGGGTTTGCATTCAAGAGTACCGACTACACGGACTGCCAAGACGATGTTCGATTGCTTCGCGGAGACAACATTGCACCCGGCAGCGTCCGGTGGGATGGTGTGAAGCGGTGGGCTCACAAAGATGCTGGCGGCCTCGCTCGGTACGCACTTGAGCCAGGAGACGTTGTTCTGGCAATGGATCGCCCATGGATTCCGGCAGGTTTGAAAGTTGCGCAGGTACAAGCATCGGACACGCCAAGCTACCTCGTTCAACGAGTCGCGCGGCTCCGGCCAGTCTCGCAGGTTGACTGCAGCTACCTGTTCGCTCTTTTGTCGACGACTGAATTCGAGTCGCACATTCAAAACGTGACGACAGGAACTGCAGTTCCGCACATCAGTGCAAGGCAGATTCTCGATTTCGAGTTCAGGCTCCCGCCCGCTGGGGTGAGAAGGGAAATGGGGGAATTCATTGGTGCGATCAACAAGCGCATCACCCTCCTCCGCGAAACCAACGCCACGCTGGAAGCCATCGCCCAGGCGCTGTTCAAGTCCTGGTTCGTGGACTTCGACCCCGTGCGCGCCAAGCGCGACGGCCGCGCCCCCGAAGGCATGGACGAAGCCACAGCCGCCCTGTTCCCCGACAGCTTCGAGGATTCGGAGTTGGGGGAGGTGCCGAGGGGGTGGCGAGTCATGCCGATCGCTGAGGCCTATGAACTGAACCCGACGCGCAAGCTGAGCAAAGGGGCGCCCGCGCCATACCTCGACATGGCGAACGTGCCAACACAGGGCTTTGGCGCTGCAGACGTGGCGATGCGCGAGTTTGGTTCTGGTACGAAGTTCATCTGCGGCGATACCTTGCTGGCACGCATAACTCCGTGTCTTGAAAATGGGAAATCCGCGTTCGTGGACTTTCTTAGAGGCGGGCAAGTTGGCTGGGGATCGACCGAGTTTGTAGTTCTGCGCCCCAAGCCCCCGCTGCCGGCGTTTCATGCCTACTTGCTGTGCCGCCATCAACCATTTCGTGAGCATGCAGTGCGAAGCATGTCTGGCACCAGTGGCCGCCAACGCATTCAGAACGATGTCCTTGGACGCTACATGCTCGCCGTCCCGCCGGAGCACGTCGCGATGGCGTTCGGCGAGACGGTTGCCGTGATCCAGCGCAAGGCGACTGCCAACAACGCGCTGGGCCGCACGCTTGCAACCCTCCGCGACACCCTCCTCCCCCGCCTGATCTCCGGCCAGCTGCGCCTACCGGCCACCGAGCCCGGGCCCCACCAGGCGGCAAGCCAGAATGCCCCTCTGCCCGCAGCCGCAAGGCAAGGAGCCCTTCATGCAGATTGAATCCATTGAAATCAAGAACTACCGCCTGTTCCGCGACACCAAGCTGCGGCACATCCCCCGGCTGTGTGTGCTGGTGGGCGCCAACGGCACAGGCAAGTCGACGCTCTTCGACGTGTTCTCGTTCTTGAAGGACGCGCTGACCATGAACGTGGGCAAGGCCGTCTCCAAGCGAGGCGGCTACAAGGAACTGGCCAGCCGCGGTTTTGCCCATGAGCCGATTGAGATCACGCTGCAGTTCCGCCTGGAGATCACGGGGTACGAGCGCCTGGTGACCTACATCCTGCGCATCGAGCCCGACAGCACCGGCCGTGCCGTCGTTGCGCGCGAGATCCTTCGCTACAAGCGCGGCGCGGCTGGCGCGCCGTTTCATTTCCTGGATTTCACGTTGGGCAAGGGCTACTCGATCACCAACGAGGAAGACTTCTCCAAGCAGGAAGAAGCGTTGAACCGCGAGGAGCAGGAACTCGACGCGCCCGACATCCTGGCCATCAAGGGGCTGGGGCAGTTCGAGCGCTTCAAGGCTGCCAGCGCCTTCCGGCTGATGATCGAGAACTGGCATGTCTCGGACTTCCACGTCTCCGAAGCCCGCCCCAGCCAGGAGGATGGCTTTGCCGAACATCTGTCCACACGGGGTGACAACCTGCCGTTGGTCGCGAACTACCTGTTCGAGCACCATCGCCCGGCTTTCAATCGCATCCTGGATGCGATGCGGCGGCGGGTGCCCGGCGTCGCCTTGGTGGAGCCCAAGCAGACCGAGGATGGGCGTTTGGTGCTGCGCTTCCAGGACGGCAGCTTCAAGGACCCGTTCATCGCGCGCCACGTGTCCGACGGCACGATCAAGATGTTTGCCTACCTGGTGTTGCTGAACGACCCAAAGCCCTTTCCGTTGCTGGCGGTTGAGGAGCCAGAGAACCAGCTCTACCCCGAACTGCTGCCAGAGCTGGCCGAGGAGTTCCGTGATTACGCGCGGCGCGGCGGGCAGGTCTTCATCTCGTCCCATTCGCCCGACTTCCTGAACGCCCTGGCCCTGGATGAGATCTATTGCCTCTGCAAGGTGAATGGCTTCACCGAGATTCGGCGGGCCCGTGATTCGGCCAACCTTCGCGCGCTGGTCGATGCGGGAGACCTGCCGGGATACCTCTGGAAGCAAGGCCTGCTGGAAGGGCTCAATGCATGAACGGCCGGCTCATCTTTCTGCTGGAAGAGCCGTCGATGAAGACCCTGTTGGACGGTTGGCTGCCGCGGCTGTTTCCGGGATGGGTCGTGGACGAGCACTTCAAGTGCATTCCACACCAGGGCAAAAGCGACCTCGATACCAGCATTCCGCGCAAGCTCCGGGCTTGGCAGATCCCCGGCGACCGCTTTGTCGTGGTCCGCGACAACGACAACACCGATTGCAAAGCGCTCAAGAAGAAGTTGGCAGGTGTTTGCGCCGCCAGCGGCAGGCCCGACACCCTGGTCCGACTGGTCTGCCAAGAGCTTGAGGCTTGGTACCTGGGCGACCTGGAGATGGCTGCGCAGGCCTTTGAGGAGCCACGGCTCAATTCGCCCGGGCACCGCAAGCGTTTCGCTGATCCCGACAGCTGGCAAAAGCCCTCTGCCGAGTTGGCGCGCCTGGCGCCCGTGTTTCAAAAGGGTAGCGGTGCTCGGCGGATGGCAGCATTGCTTCGCGGCACGCATCACAACCGCTCCGTCAGCTTCGGCCACTTCGAGTCGGGTGTGCGCCAGCTGGCAAAAGAGATGGGCTGGCAGGGCTGACACGGGACGCGGATGGGAGCGCCGGAGTGACCGAAGACCAACTCGAAACCGACGCCCTGTCCTGGCTGGCCGAGCTGGGCTATGTCCACCGCCATGGCGCCGACATCGCACCCGATAGCGCAACGCCCGAGCGCAGCGACTACCGCCAGGTGCTCCTGCGCGGTCGGCTCAGCGCGGCCATCCATCGACTGAACCCTGGCATCCCGGCCAGCGCCCGCGACGATGCGCTGGCGCAGGTGCTTGACCTCGGCATCCCTGCCCTGCTCTCGGCCAACCGCGCCTTCCACAAGTTGCTGGTCAGCGGCGTGCCGGTGCAGTACCAGAAGGACGGCGAAACGCGCGGCGACTTCGTGCGCCTGGTCGACTGGGGCGATGTCGCCGCCAACGAATGGTGGGCGGTCAACCAGTTCACGATCAAGGGCGCGCACCACACGCGCCGGCCGGACATCGTGCTCTTCGTCAACGGCCTGCCGCTGGTGCTGATCGAGCTGAAGAACCCGGCCGATACGCAGGCCGACATCTGGAAGGCCTTCGACCAGATCCAGACCTACAAGGCCCAAGTCCCCGACGTCTTCCAGTACAACGAGGTGCTGGTCATCTCCGACGGCAGCGAAGCGCGCATGGGTTCGCTCTCAAGCGATGAAGAGCGCTTCCAGCAATGGCGCACGATCAGCGGCGTCGACCTGGACCCGCTGGGCCAGTTCAACGAGCTGGAGACGCTGGTGCGCGGCGCGCTAGCCCCGGCCATGTTGCTGGACTACCTGCGCTACTTCGTGCTCTTCGAGGACGACGGTCGGCTGATCAAGAAGGTTGCTGGCTATCACCAGTTCCATGCGGTGCGGGCGGCCATCGAACATGTGGTGGCAGCATCCCGGCCCGACAGGAGTGCGGCACAACGCGGCAAGGGCGGCGTGGTGTGGCACACCCAGGGCAGTGGCAAGAGCATCACCATGACTTGCTTTGCGGCCTGGGTCATGCAAGAGCCGGCGATGGAGAACCCGACCATCGTCGTCATTACCGACCGCAACGACCTGGACGGGCAGCTGTTCGGCGTGTTCAGCCTGGCGCAGGATCTGCTGCGCGAGCAGCCGGTGCAGGCGACCACGCGGCAGGAACTGCGTACGCTGCTGAGCAATCGGCCCTCCGGCGGCATCGTCTTCGCGACGATCCAGAAGTTCATGCCCGGCGAGGATGAGGACCTGTTCCCCATGCTCTCTGACCGGCGCAACATCGTCGTCATCGCCGACGAAGCCCACCGCACGCAGTACGGTTTCGAGGCCAAGCTCAAGGGGGTCAAGGTTCGCGGCGGGCAGGCGTCCAGCGCCTTGACCACCGACGGGGCGGAGCCTGCGCATACGGCGGGGGATTTTGAGTCCCCCGCGTACAAGACCAAGTACCAGGTGGGCTACGCCCAGCACCTGCGCGATGCCCTGCCTCATGCCACCTTCGTGGCCTTCACGGGCACGCCTGTCTCAGCGGCTGACCGCGACACGCGCGCCGTGTTCGGCGACTACATCCATGTCTACGACATGCAGCAGGCCAAGGAAGATGGCGCCACCGTCGCCATCTACTACGAGTCGCGCCTGGCCAAGCTGCGCCTGAAGGATGAAGAACTGCCCACCATCGACGACGAGGTGGACGAGCTGGCCGAGGACGAAGAGGAAAGCACCCAGGCCAAGCTCAAGAGCCGCTGGGCGGCGCTGGAGAAGGTCGTCGGCGCCGGGCCGCGCGTGGCCAGTGTGGCGGCGGATCTGGTGGCGCACTTCGAAGCCCGCGATGCTGCCCAGCGCGGCAAAGCCATGGTCGTGGCGATGAGCCGTGATATCTGCGTCCACCTCTACGACGAGATCGTCAAGCTGCGGCCGGACTGGCACGACGCCGACCCTGAGAAGGGCGCGGTCAAGATCATCATGACGGGCTCGGCCAGCGACAAGGCGCTGCTGCGCCCGCACATCTACAGCAGCCAGGTCAAGAAGCGGCTGGAGAAACGCTTCAAGGACCCGACCGACCCGCTCAAGCTCGTCATCGTGCGCGACATGTGGCTGACCGGCTTTGACGCGCCCTGCGTGCACACCATGTACGTGGACAAGCCGATGAAGGGTCACAACCTCATGCAGGCCATCGCCCGCGTGAACCGTGTGTTCAAGGACAAGCAAGGCGGACTGGTGGTGGACTACATCGGCATCGGCAACGAGCTGAAGGCGGCCATGCGCGAGTACACGGCCAGCCAAGGCCGCGGCCGACCCACTGTGGATGCGCACGAGGCCTATGCGGTGCTGGCTGAGAAGCTGGACGTGCTGCGGGCCATGCTGCACGGCTATGACTGGAGTGGCTTCCTGACCGGTGGCCACAAGGTGTTGGCGGGCGCGGCCAACCATGTGCTCGGCCTGAAGACCGAGGGCAATCGGGACGGCAAGAAGCGCTTTGCCGATGCGGCCCTGGCGATGATCAAGGCCTTCACGCTGTGCTGCACGCTGGACGAGGCCAAAGCCGTGCGCGAGGAAGTGGCCTTTCTGCAAGCGGTCAAGGTCATCCTGACCAAGCGCGACATTTCGGCGCAGAAGAAGACCGACGAGCAGCGCGAACAGGCCATCCGCCAGATCATCAGCCAGGCTGTCGTGTCAGACGCCGTGGTGGACATCTTCGACGCGGTCGGCCTGGACAAGCCCAACATCGGCCTGCTCGATGACGAGTTCCTGGCCCAGGTGAAGAACCTGCCCGAGCGCAACCTGGCGGTGGAACTGCTGGAGCGGCTGCTGGAGGGCGAGATCAAGTCCAAGTTCTCCAGCAACGTCGTGCAGCAGAAGAAGTTCTCCGAGCTGCTGGGCAACGTCATCACCCGCTACCAGAACCGCTCGATCGAAACCGCGCAGGTCATGGAAGAGCTGGTCGAGATGGCCAAGAAGTTTCGCGAGGCGGCATCACGCGGAGAGGCCCTGGGGCTGACCGACGACGAGGTGCGGTTCTACGACGCGCTGGCCAACAACGAATCGGCGGTGCGGGAGCTTACCGACGAGACCCTGAAGAAGATCGCTCACGAGCTGACCGAGAACCTGCGCAAGAACCTCAGCGTGGATTGGTCTGAGCGCGAAAGCGTGCGCGCCAGTCTGCGGTTGATGGTCAAGCGCATCCTGCGCAAGTACAAGTACCCGCCGGATATGCAGGAGGCAGCGGTGGAGCTGGTGTTGCAGCAGGCCCAGGCCTTGGGTGACTCCTGGACATGAACGTGCGCTGGGTTGGCATGTCGCTTTGATAGGCTGTTCGGGTTGGTGCTGGAACGCGCAGTCTGCCTGCGCATAGCCATTACGGCCAGCCGCTGCCTGCAACCCGACCTCGCCCAGCATCAGTGCAAAATGCTAACAATACGATACATGTGGCCAGTAAGGCCCAGGGGGGGGGTAGGGTGGGTTGGTTCAAGAGGTTCCTTCATTGGCTGACCTGCCGGCCTACGAGCAGTTCGTGGCGGAGACCGTGCGCCGGCTCAATGTTCGCTGCGCGCGAGCCTGGGAAGCCGAACGCACCTGCCTGAAGCCATTGCCGGCGCGGCGCACCGCCGACTTCGAGGAAGTGGACGCACGCGTGAGCAAGTTCGGCGTCTTCACTGCCAAGGGCGTGCTCTACAGCGTGCCGTCGCGCCTGGCCGGCCAGCGGCTGAAGGTGAGGCTGCACATGGCCCATCTTGAGGCCTGGCTGGGCGGGGTGAAGGTCTTCGAGTGCGAGCGGCTGCATGCCAGCACCGCCGACCGCCATCCCAAGCGCATCGACTGGCGCCACATGCTGCCCAACTTGAAGCGCAAGCCCGGCGCCTTCGCGCGTTGGGTGCTGCGCGATGCGATGTTCCCGCGCAGCGAGTACGCCCAGGCCTGGGAGCGCATCAGCCAGACGCTGGCCACCGGCGCCGACCAGCGCGTCGACTCACTCCCGGCCACACCGGCAGGTTATGACGGACGACGAGGTGCGCTTCTATGACGCCCTGGCCAAGAACGAGTCGGCCGTCAAAAAATTGACCGACGAGACCCTGAAGAAGATCGCCCACGAGCTGACCGAGAACCTGCGCAAGAACCTGAGCCTGGATTGGTCAGAGCGCGAGAGCGTGCGCGCCAGCCTGCGGTTGATGGTTAAGCGCATCCTGCGCAAGTACAAGTACCCGCCGGAAATGCAGGACGCGGCGGTGGAATTGGTATTGCAGCAGGCACAGGCGTTGGGGGAGAGCTGGTGACAGCCAGTCAAAAACGCGGGCCATGTCCCAATGGTCGTTTCGCCGCACCATCAAAACGGCCAGGGCCACGGATGGGCCAAGTCTGGGCCACACGTGGGCCATGAACCTCAGAAACGACAAAGCCCGCACTTGGCGGGCTTTGCTAAGTCCTTGTCAGAACTTGATATTTCTTGGTTGCGGGGGCCGGATTTGAACCGACGACCTTTGGGTTATGAGCCCAACGAGCTACCAGACTGCTCCACCCCGCGACTGAAGCTAAGACTATAGCACGACTTTTGCGGACCTGACAAATTTCGGCCACGAAGTCTTCATCGCGGGCCGCCTGCGCTCGCGTAGGCTGGGGGCTCGCCTGCCGGCGCTCCACCTGCGTCCATCGTCATGACCCGACTCCTCCGCCTGCTCCTGTGCCTGTGTCTCCTCGGTCTCGCCCCTGCCGGCCATGCCGCTGAACCGTGGCGTTTGGCGACCTACAACCTGCGGCTGAATGTGGCCAGCGACGGTGCGAATGCCTGGCCGCAGCGGCGCGAGCAGGTGCTGGCCTTGATCCGCTATCACGCGTGGGATGTGTTCGGCACGCAGGAGGGCCTGCCCGATCAGATTCGCGACCTGGAGACGATCGACGGCTTCGAGCGGGTTGGCGTGGGTCGTGACGATGGCGCGCAACGTGGCGAGCATGCCGCGATCTTCGTGCGCCGGGCGCGATTCGACGTGCTGCGCAGCGGCACCTACTGGCTCAGCGAGACGCCCGAGCAGCCTTCCAAGGGCTGGGACGCGCGCTGCTGTCACCGCATCGTGACCTGGGTGGCGCTGCGCGACCG
>JBHIWE010000156.1:0-10633 GCA_041987645.1 Acidovorax sp.
GTGCCGCCCGCGCCGGGCTTGTTGTCCACCACGAACTGCTGGCCCAGATCCTGCGCCACGCGCTGCGTGACCACGCGCGCCACCAGGTCGGTCGCGCCGCTGGCGGGGAAGGGCACGATCACGCGCACCGGCTGCTGCGGCCAGGCCGCGGGCTGCTGCGCCTGGGCGCCCCAGGTGGTGGCCGCCAGCAGGATTGCGAAAAGAGAGGAAAGTCGCATGGAAAAGGCCTTTGCTGAGTGAAGCCGGTGCGCAGCCTGGGGCCGTCGGTGGGGCGATGGGGCGGCACGGCGCAGTGCGTGCCATCTTAGGAAAGCCGCGCTGGCGCGACCACCACCGATTGGGCAATCCGGTTTGCTGAAGCGGCAAAGCGGTCGATACTCGGGCGGCTGGCCCGGCAAGGCTGCCGCCGGCTATCTCCGCTGCGCTGTCCCTCACCCCATCCCTCGCTGCCCGCCACCCCATGCGTCGCCATCTGCTCCAGGACACTGCACTGCGCTACTTCCTCGAAGTGGCACAGTGCGGCTCGCTCACCGAAGCCTCGGCCCGGCTGCATGTGGCGGCCTCGGCCCTGAGCCGCCAGATCGCGGGGCTGGAGGCGCAGCTCGGCTCGCCGCTCTTCGAGCGCCATCCGCGCGGCATGGTGCTGACGGCGGCCGGCGAGATCCTGGCCGCCCATGCCCGCCGCACGGGGCTGGACGCCGAGCGCGCGCTGGACGAGATCGGCGCGCTGCAGGGCCTGCGCGCCGGCCAGGTGCGGCTGGCGACCTCCGACGCCTTCGCCAACGAGCTGGTGCCGCGCCTGTGCGTGGAGTTCCAGCGCACGCATGCCGGCATCGTCTTCGGCGTGCAGTCGCTGCCCACGCCGCAGGTGTCCGAGGCGGTGCGCTCGGGCGCGGCCGACATCGGCCTGTGCTTCAGCCGGGCGCCGCAGAAGGACATCCAGGTGGCGCACCGCCAGCGCGCGCCGGTGCTGGCGCTGCTGCCGCCCGGCCATCCGCTGGCCCGGGCCCCGCGCGTGACGCTGGCGCGCATGGCGCAATACCCGCTGGGCCTGCCGCCGCCCGAGACGGCGGTGCGGCAGATGGTGGACATCGCCTGCAGCCGCCAGGGCCTGCGGTTGGCGCCGGTGCTGGAGTCCAACCACGCCAAGACCCTGCTGAACTTCGTCGCGCACGGCGGCGGGGTCTCGGTGTCCAGCGAGATCAGCGCCCGCCACATGGTGGCCGAGGGCCTGGTGCTGGCGCGCCCGCTGGCCGATGCGGGCATGGACCTGCGCGACATCGAGGTGCAGACGCTGGCCGGCCGCAGCCTGCCGGTGGCCGCGCAGGCGTTCCTGGAGTTGCTCACGCAGCGGCTGCCGGCGCCGGAGTAGCGGCAGCGGATCCAGCCTCCATCAGCCCTGATCGGCCTTGCCGTCAGCCTTGTGCTTCGTGCTGCAGCCGAAAGGCCCGCGCCTGCCCGAAGTGCCCGTTGCCGATGAAGGGCACGGGCGGGCGCAGCGCCGAGAGCGGCGACGGATGGTTGGACTGCAGCACCAGATGGCCCCGGTCCTGCGGGATCAGTGCGCGCTTGGACTGCGCGTGCGCGCCCCAGAGCATGAACACCACCGGCTGCCCGCTCTCGGCCACATGGCGGATCACCGCGTCGGTCAGCAGCTCCCAGCCTTTACCGGCGTGGCTGGCGGCCTGGCCTTCTTCTACGGTGAGGCCGGTGTTGAGCAGCAGCACGCCGTTTTTCGCCCACTTCACCAGGCTGCCGCCGGGCTCGGGCCAGGCGGGGAAGGGCGTTCCCAGGTCGCGCTGCATTTCCTTGAAGATGTTACGCAGCGAGGGCGGCAGCTGCACGCCCGGTGCCACCGAGAAGGCCAGCCCCTCGGCCTGGCCGCGGCCGTGATAGGGGTCCTGCCCCAGGATCACCACGCGCACGGCCTCGGGCGGCGTCAGCTCCAGCGCGCGTAGCGGCCGGGGCGGGAAGATGACGGCGCCGGCATTGAGCCGCGATTGCAGGAAGGCGTGCAGCGCCTGCCCCCGGCCGCTGGCGAAGAAGTCGTCCACCAGCGGCTGCCAGCCGGGCGCCACCGGCCAGTCGGCGGGGTCGGCGCTTTGCAGCTGGGTGGCGGGGGCGGAGGGCGTGCCGTGCGTGGGGTTCATGGTCTGATCGGCTTCTGGCCCAGGTGGATCAAGCGCAGCAAGCTATCGAATTGATAGCGATCGGAGGGGGTTGGCGGGTTCAGGCGAACAGCTGGGCCAGTGCCAGGCCCGGATCGTCCGCGCGCATGAAGGCTTCGCCCACCAGGAAGGCGTTCACGCCCGCATCGCGCAGGGTCTTCACGTCGTCGGGTTTCAGGATGCCCGATTCGCCCACCAGCAGCCGGTCGGCCGGCACGTGCTGCTGGAGCTCGACGGTGGTGGCGATCGACACCTCGAAGGTGCGCAGGTTGCGGTTGTTGATGCCCACCAGCGGGGTCTTGAGCTTCAGGGCCCGGTCCAGCTCGGCGCGGTCGTGCACTTCCACCAGCACGGCCATGTCCAGGCCGAGGGCGATGGCTTCGAGATCGGCCATCTGCGCGTCGTCCAGGCAGGCGGCGATCAGCAGGATGGCGTCGGCGCCCATGGCCCGCGATTCGTAGATCTGGTAGGGGTCCACCATGAAGTCCTTGCGCAGCACGGGCAGCTGGCAGCTGGCGCGCGCCTGCTTCAGGTAGTCGGGCTGGCCCTGGAAGAACTGCCGGTCGGTCAGCACCGACAGGCACGCCGCGCTCACCTTGCCGTCGCCATCGGCGTAGCTCTGGGCGATGTCGGCGGGCACGAAATCCGCGCGGATCACGCCTTTGCTGGGGCTGGCCTTCTTGATCTCGGCGATCACGGCGGCCTGGCCTTGGGCGATCTTGGCGCGCAGGGCGCCGACGAAATCGCGCGTCAGCACGCGGCTCTCGGCGTCGGCGCGCATGGCGGCGAGCGGCATCTTCTTCTGCGCGGCAGCGACTTCCTCGCGCTTGACGGCAACGATCTTGTTCAGGATGTCGGACATGGTGTGGTGACCTTCGGATGGCAGAAATGGGGGAAGGAGGGCGGCCGGCGGCGGGAGGGATGCGGTGCGCGCCGGCCTGCAGAACAGGGAGCCGGGCGGGGCCGCCCGGGTTCCCTCCGGTTACGGTTGTGCGGCGGCTGTTGCATCCGCCAGCTTGTGCGTGCAGGCCACCAGCTGCTCCAGCTTGGCCAGGGCCGCGCCGCTGGCGATGGCCGCGCGCGCCTTGCCCAGGCCGTCGGCGATGGAGCTGGCGATGCCCGCAGCGTAGAGCGCGGCGCCCGCGTTCAGGCAGACGATGTCCTGCGCCGGGCCGGGCTGGCCGCGCAGCACGCCCATCAGCATCTCGCGCGACTGCTCGGGCGTCTCGATCTTGAGCGTGCGGTTGCTGGCCATGGCGAGGCCGAAGTCCTCGGGGTGGATCTCGTATTCGCGGATCTCGCCGTTCTTCAGCTCGCCCACCATGGTGGCCGCGCCCAGGCTGATCTCGTCCATGCCGTCGCGGCCATAGACCACCAGCGCGTGCTCGGCGCCCAGGCGCTGCAGCGCGCGCACCTGGATGCCGACCAGATCGGGGTGGAACACGCCCATCAGGATGTGGGGCGCGCCGGCCGGGTTGGTGAGCGGGCCGAGGATGTTGAAGATCGTGCGCACGCCCAGCTCGCGGCGCACCGGCGCCACGTTCTTCATCGCCGGGTGGTGGTTGGGCGCGAACATGAAGCCGATGCCCACCTCGGCGATGCTGCGGGCGATGGCCTCGGGCGGCAGGTCGATGCGCACGCCCAGCGACTCCATCACGTCGGCGCTGCCGCTCTTGCTGGAGACGCCGCGCCCGCCGTGCTTGGCCGTCTTGGCGCCCGCGGCCGTAGCCACGAACATCGCGCAGGTGGAGATGTTGAAGGTATTCGCACCGTCGCCGCCCGTGCCCACGATGTCCACCAGGTGCCGCGTGTCCTGCACGTGCACCTTGTGGGAGAACTCGCGCATCACCTGCGCGGCGGCGGTGATCTCGCCGATGGTTTCCTTCTTCACGCGCAGGCCGGTCACGATGGCCGCCGTCATCACGGGCGAGAGCTCGCCGCGCATGATCAGGCGCATCAGGTGCAGCATCTCGTCGTGGAAGATCTCGCGGTGCTCGATGGTGCGCTGCAGCGCTTCCTGGGGGGTGATGGACATGGAAGAGGTCTCCGATCAGGGGGCCGGCGGCTCGGCGAGCGCCAGCTGGATGCCGAATGCGACGAACAGGGCGCCGGCCACGCGGTCCAGCCAGTGCATGCCGCGCTGCACGGCGCCGATGCGCCGTGCCATCCAGGCGGCGGCCAGGGCCCAGCCGATGCTCACCGGAATCGCGTTGAGGTTGAACAGCGTGCCCAGCAGCGCGAAGGCCAGGGCCTTGTGCTCGGTGCCCGGCGCGATGAACTGCGGCACGAAGGCCAGGAAGAAGACGGCGACCTTGGGGTTGAGCACGTTGGTCCAGAAGCCGCCCTTGAACACCTCGCCCAGCGGCGTGGTGGCGGCCTGCGCCGCCGTGCCCGCGCTGCGCGCCACGGCGGCCAGCCCCTGGCCCGGCCGCGCGCGCAGCATGCGCACGCCCACATAGACGAGATAGGCCGCGCCGGCCCACTTGAGCACCGTGAAGGCCGCGGCCGAGGTGGCCAGCAGCGCGCTCACGCCCAGCGCCGCCGCCGCCACGTGCACGAAGCAGCCGGCCGTGATGCCCAGCCCCGCCACGATGCCTGCGCGGGCGCCGGAGCGCAGCGCGTGCGTGACGATGTAGAACACGTCCGGTCCGGGCGTGAGGTTGAGCAGCCAGCCCGCGGCCACGAACAGCAGCAGCTGGTGGCCGTCGATGCCGAGCAGCGTCACGCGCGCGGCTCCAGGAAGTTCTTCAGCATGGCGTGGCCGTGCTCGGTGAGGATGCTTTCCGGGTGGAACTGCACGCCTTCGATGTCCAGCTCCTTGTGGCGCACGCCCATGATCTCGCCGTCGTCGGTCCAGGCCGTCACGGCCAGCACGTCGGGGCAGGTGGCGCGCTCGATGGCCAGCGAGTGGTAGCGGTTGACGGTGAACTGCTCCGGCAGGCCGGCGAACACGCCCTGCCGCGTGGTGGTGATGACGCTGGTCTTGCCGTGCATCAGCTCCTGCGCGCGGATGATCTGGCCGCCGAAGGCCGCGCCGATGCTCTGGTGGCCCAGGCACACGCCCAGGATGGGCAGCTTGCCGGCGAAGTGCTGGATCGCCGCCACCGAGATGCCGGCCTCGGCCGGCGAGCAGGGGCCCGGTGAGATCACCAGCCGGTCGGGCCGGCGCTCGGCGATGCCTTCGAGCGTGATCTCGTCGTTGCGGAAGACTTCCACCTCGGCGCCCAGTTCGCCGAAGTACTGGACGATGTTGAAGGTGAAGCTGTCGTAGTTGTCCACCATCAGCAGCCGGGGGCGGGCCGTGGCGTTCTTCGCGGGGGTCGTGGTCATGCCGTGTGCTCCTGGTTCTGCTGCGGTGCCTTCTGGCCGGCGGCGGCCAGGCGTTCGAATTCGCGGTGTTCGTAGGCGATGTACGCCTCCATCATGGCGCGGTAGATGGCCTCGATCACGTCGGGCTCGCCGCCCTCGGCGGTGGCGCGGGCGCGCACGCGGGCCACGATGGCCTCGATGCGGGCCTCGTCACGCACCTGCGGCCGCTGCGGCTTGTTGATCGCGGCCTGCGTCATATAGCCGCCGCGCTCGACCAGCAGCGGCACGAGGAGGTCGTCCAGCGCATCCACCTGGGCGCGCACCTCGGCCATGCTGGCGCAGGGGCGGGTGCGGTCGATGGCGCGGGTCATGGTTGCCGGCGTGTTCATTCCAGGCCCTCCTCGACCAGTTCGGCCGCGCGCAGCAGGGCCCGGGCCTTGTGCTCGGTTTCCTTCCATTCCATCTCGGGCACCGAGTCGGCCACCACGCCGGCGGCGGCCTGCACGTAGAGCGTGCCGTTCTTGATGATGCCGGTGCGGATGGCGATGGCCACGTCCATGTCGCCCGCGTAGCTCAGATAGCCGCAGGCGCCGCCGTAGAGGCCGCGCTTGCTGGGTTCGAGCTGGTCGATGAGTTCCATCGCATGCACCTTGGGCGCGCCGGTCAGCGTGCCGGCGGGGAAGGTGGCCTTGAGCACGTCCATGTTGGTCATGCCTTCATGCAAGATGCCTTCCACGTTGCTCACGATGTGCATCACGTGGCTGTAGCGCTCCACGGCGAAGGCCTCGGTCACCTTGACGGTGCCGGTCCGGGCGATGCGGCCGATGTCGTTGCGCGCCAGGTCGATCAGCATCACGTGCTCGGCGCGCTCCTTTGGGTCGTTGATGAGCTCGACCTCGGTGGCCTTGTCCTTCTCGGGCGTGGCGCCGCGCGGGCGGGTGCCGGCCAGCGGGCGGATGGTGACCTTCTGGCCCTCCGGAGTGCTTTCCTGCCGCACCAGGATCTCGGGGCTGGCGCCCACCACCTGGAAGTCGCCGAAGTCGTAGTAGTACATGTACGGCGACGGGTTCAGCGAGCGCAGCGCGCGGTAGAGGCTCAAGGGGCTTTCGGTGTAGCGCTTGTGGATGCGCTGGCCCACCTGCACCTGCATGAAGTCGCCCGCAGCGATGAGCTCCTTGGCACGCTCCACGGCGGCCAGGTAGTCAGCCTTGGCGAAGCTGCGCTGCGCGGGGTGGCTCTCGGTCGGGCGCACCACGGGGGCGCTGACCGAATACTTGAGCTGGTCCTTCAGCTCGCGCAGGCGCTTCTTGGCGCGGGCATAGGCCTCGGGCTGGCCCGGGTCGGCATAGACGATGAGGTACAGCTTGCCCGAGAGGTTGTCGATGACGGCCAGCTCCTCGCACTGCAGCAGCAGGATGTCGGGGCAGCCGAGGGTGTCGGGCGGGCAGGAGTTCTCGAGCTTCTTCTCGATGTAGCGCACCGCGTCGTAGCCGAAGTAGCCCGCCAGGCCCCCGCAAAAGCGCGGCAGGCCGGGCCGCAGTGCGACCTTGAAGCGCTGCTGGTAGGCGGCGATGAAGTCCAGCGGATTGCCCGCGGCGGTCTCCACCACCTGGCCGTCGGTCACCACCTCGGTGCGGGCGGCGTCGCCGAAGCCGCTGGCGCGCAGCAGGGTGCGCGCGGGCAGGCCGATGAAGCTGTAGCGCCCGAAGCGCTCGCCACCCACCACCGATTCGAGCAGGAAGCTGTGCTTGCCGCTGCCGCCGCCATGGGCCAGCTTGAGGTAGAGGGACAGGGGGGTTTCCAGGTCCGCGAAGGCCTCCGCCATCAGCGGGATGCGGTTGTAGCCTTCGCCGGCCAGGCTTTTGAATTCGAGTTCAGTGATCACGGGGGAGCTCCCAGCTCATGCGGCGCCTGCAGGGGGTGGGCAGGTCGGCGTGTGTGAACGCACAGCGCCGCAGTTCATTCCTAAGGTCTGGCCGCCTGCCGATGCGCGAGGGATCGGCGGGGACCGCGGGCGCACGCTGGGAAGTGGCCCAGGTGCTTTCAAGCGTTGTTGGACGAGGATGGCTTGCGCCAGGGCCAGGCTCCCCGGTCGCTGCAACCTGTAATGAAAACGCGGTGAATGAACATCGGGCAAAGTGTAGCAAAGCCCGGTAGCGCGAACGGCTGTTGTGCGTGGATCATGCAAGGCGGTCACAATCAAAAAAGCGACCGTTCTTTTCGGAGGTATCCGATGTCTTTCTCGTCCTGGCTTCGATGCGTGGTGTTCCTGCTGGCCGGGCTGGCGGGCGGCTGGGCGGCAGCGCAGCCTGCTGCGGCCGTTGATCTGGCCGGCGTGCGCCTGGAGCCCTCCGTTGCGGTGCAGGGGCAGTCGCTCAGGCTCAATGGCGCGGGCATCCGCCACAAGGCGGTGTTCAAGGTCTATGCGGCAGGGCTCTACCTGCCCCAGCCGGCCTCCACGGCGGCCGAGATCGCCGCCATGCAGGGCCCCAAGCGGCTCACCATCACCATGCTGCGCGACATCGATTCGGAGGAGCTCGGCAGGCTCTTCTACCGCGGCGTGGAAAGCAACATGGACCGGACCGCCTTCTCGCGCCTGGTGCCGGGCATGGTCCGCATGGGGCAGATCTTCGCAGCCCACAAGAAACTGCTGGCGGGCGACAACTTCACCATCGACTGGCTGCCCGGCACCGGCATGCTCATCATCGTCAAGGGCCAGCCGCAGGGCGAGCCGTTCAAGGAGCCGGAATTCTTCGATGCGCTGCTGGGCGTCTGGCTCGGGCCCCATCCCGCCGACTCGCGCCTGAAGGACGCGCTGCTGGGCAAACCGGCCGGCTGACGGCGCGTTGCCGTCTCAGCCGGGCGCCAGTTCGGTCAGCGCATCCACGTAGCCGTCGGCGTCGACGGAGCGCGCGGGCTGGCCATGGTTGTAGCCGTAGGTGACCAGCACCACGGGGCAGCCGGCGGCGCGTGCGGCCTGCGCGTCGTTGCTGGAGTCTCCGATCATCAGCGTGCGTGCGGGCACGGTACCCAGCGCCTCGCAGGTCTTGACCAGGGGCAGGGGGTCGGGCTTCTTGCGCGCAAAGGCGTCCCCACCAAAGACGTGGTCGAAGAACCCGTCGAGCCCCTTGGCCTGCAGCAGCGGCACGGCGAAAGCGGTGGGCTTGTTGGTGAGGCAGGCCAGCTTCAGCCCGGCGCCGCGCAGCGCGCGCAGGCCGGCTTCGACGCCGGGGTAGGTGCGGGCGTACTGGCCGTTGAGCGCCAGATAGTGCCGCTGGTAGGCGTCCCAGGCGGCGGGGTAGAGCGACTCGGCGCGCGCCGCGTCGGATGGCCCCAGCACATGCTGCAGCACCGAATTCAGCAGGTGTTCCGAGCCCTTGCCCACCATGCGCTCGATGTCGTGCGCGCCGATGGCCGGCAGCGCCAGTTCGCGCAGCATGCGGTTGAGCGCTTCGGTGAAGTCGCCCAGCGTGTCGATCATGGTGCCATCCAGATCGACGATGGCGGCGTCGTAGAGGGTCTGGTTCG
Source organism: Acidovorax sp. (assembly GCA_041987645.1). Classification (GTDB taxonomy): domain Bacteria; phylum Pseudomonadota; class Gammaproteobacteria; order Burkholderiales; family Burkholderiaceae_C; genus Paracidovorax. The sequence goes on from JBHIWE010000156.1 coordinate 9,006, forward strand.
CCGAAGTAGGGGTGGAAAGCATGGAAGGCGGGTCTGCAAAGGGTGAAGGTGAAGTCTAGCGGCGATGCAGGCGGTCCATTGCCAAAGCATCCCCTCTGGGGTGCCGAGGGAGCACGCAACGGCGGCTCTGTTGCTGGCGCATCCGGGCTTGCGGGGTGTCGGCGAGGCGGCAACCCGCCGTTGGCCGACTCCCGGTGGTCGGCCTGTCTGACAGCGCAGGAGCCGTTCCCGCCCTTACGCTGGTGGAGGCTTTTTGCTGTTGACACCAGAGGATCGAACATGCACTTCAAACCCATCATCCGCGCAATCCCTGCCATCGCCCTGTTCGTGGCGGCCGGGGTCGTCAACGCGGCCCCGCCCAGCGCGACCGGCACGTCCTTTCAGGAAGAGCGGGCAGCCTGCGCGCAGATCTCCGCGCCGGACAGCCGCGCAGCCTGCATCCGCGAGGCGGGTGCCGCACGCCAGGCAGCACGCGCGGGCCAGCTCACGCCGGGAGCGGCTGCTGACTACGAGCGCAACGCAGAACAGCGCTGCACGGTGTTCCGCGAGCCGGTGGATCGCGATGCCTGTATCGCCCGTGTGAAGAACGGGCCGGCTTCGGGAACGGTGAGCGGCGGTGGCGTGCTGCTGGAGGCTGAAACCCCGGTGCCGGTGGGTGGCTCCGCTGCCCGCCCCATGGCCGAACCGATGCCCCCGGCGATGAACAAGCCGATGCCGATGATGCCCCAGCACGGTCCGAAGCATGGCCCCGATGGCAAGCCCGGCCCCAAGAAGCCCATGCATCCCCAGCCCATGCCCGAACCCAAGTCTTGAGCACGCTGAAATGAGCAAAAGCCCGGCGCCGAACAGGCGGCCGGGCTTTTGCCGTTTCGGGAGCGGTGTCAGATCAGGAGATCAGATCGTCAGGCGAGCGCGGTGCGCATCGCGTCGATGACGGCCCGGTAATCCGGCTTGCCGAAGATGGCGCTGCCCGCCACGAAGGTGTCGGCCCCGGCATCCGCCACCTGGCGGATGTTGCCTTCCTTGATGCCGCCATCGACTTCGAGGCGGATGTCCTTGCCGCAGGCGTCGATGCGGCGGCGCACCGCCTCGATCTTGCGCAAAGCGGAGTCGATGAAGCTCTGGCCGCCGAAGCCCGGGTTCACGCTCATGATGAGGATCAGGTCGATGTCGTCGATCACCCAGTCCAGCACGTCCAGCGGCTGGGCAGGGTTGAAGACCAGCCCGGCCTTCACGCCCTTGGAGCGGATGGCCTGGATGCTGCGGTGCACGTGGCCCGAGGCGTCCGGGTGGAAGCTGATGTAGTCGGCGCCCGCGTCGGCGAAGGCGGCAGCCAGCGCGTCCACGGGCTGGATCATGAGGTGGACGTCGATGGGCACGGCTGTGCCGTCCGCCGTCTTGGCGTGGGGCTTGAGCGCCTGGCAGATCATGGGCCCGAAGGTGAGGTTGGGCACGTAATGGTTGTCCATCACGTCGAAGTGGATCCAGTCGGCGCCGGCGGCGATGACGTTGCTGACCTCGTCGCCCAGGCGGGCGAAGTCGGCGGACAGGATGGAGGGGGCGATGCGGTAGGTGGGACGGCTCATGGCGCCGGATTGTCGCAGTTGGCGCAAAAGCCTGCGTCGGGA
>JBHIWE010000157.1:0-10582 GCA_041987645.1 Acidovorax sp.
TTCGTGCTGCCCTCGCTCGCGCTGCTCATCGGGCTGACGTGGCTCTATCTGGCACATGGCGACGTGCCGGTGATCGCGGGCCTCTTCTACGGCATCAAGCCGGCCGTCACCGCGCTGGTGGTGCAGGCCGCCTGGCGCGTGGGCGGGCGCACGCTCAAGAACGGCTGGCTCTGGGGCATCGCCCTGGCGGCCTTCGTGGCGCTCTTCGCGCTGCAGCTGCCGTTCCCGCTCATCGTGCTGGGCGCCGCGCTGGCGGGGCACCTGGGCGGCAAGCTCTCGCCGCAGTCGTTCGCGGCGGGCGGCGGCGCACATGGCGGCCGCGCGGCCGGCCCGCCGGCCCCCCCGGCCCTGATCGACGACGACACGCCCATGCCGCCCCATGCGTGCTTCCGCTGGCCGCGCTTTCGCGCCGTGCTGCTGGCCGGCGGCGGCCTGTGGCTCGCGGCCATGGCGGGCCTGGTGGCGCTGCAGGGCTGGCACGGCACGCTCACGCAGATGGGCTGGTTCTTCACCAAAGCGGCGCTGCTGACCTTCGGCGGCGCCTACGCCGTGCTGCCCTACGTCTATCAGGGCGCGGTGGAGCACTTCCACTGGCTCACGGCCGCGCAGATGATGGACGGGCTGGCGCTGGGCGAGACCACGCCCGGCCCGCTCATCATGGTGGTGGCCTTCGTCGGCTTCGTCGGTGGCTGGACGCAGGCCCTCTTCGGGCCCGACGCGCTGCCGCTGGCCGGCGCCGCCGCCGCGGCCGTGGTGACCTTCTTCACCTTCCTGCCCTCGTTCGTGTTCATCCTGCTGGGCGGGCCGTTCATCGAATCCACCCATGGGCAGCTGCGCTTCACCGCGCCGCTCACCGCCATCACCGCCGCCGTGGTGGGCGTGATCGTCAACCTGGCCGTGTTCTTCGCCTGGCACGTGCTTTGGCCGCAGGGCATGGACGGGCGCTTCGACGCGGCCAGCGCCGTCATCGGCGTGCTGGCCGGCGTGGCGCTGATGCGGCTGAAGTGGGGCATGATGCCGGTGCTGGCGCTGGCCGGGCTGGCCGGCGTGGGCTGGCGGCTGCTGGCAGGGGGCTGAGGGCGGCCCCTCAGGCCGACAGCAAGCTCGCCACGAATTCCGGCGCCGCAGGGCCAGGAGATGGCGTGCCGCAGCACGCAGATCAAGGGCCGCACCATCCAGATGGACCGAGCGGGATGAGACTTGCACCCACGGCGCCGGCGGCGAATGCGGATGCCGGGGCCGCCCGTCAGGGCAGGCTCAGGTCCATGCCCAGATGCTTGGCCAGGGTGAACGTGAAGAACAGAAGGATCGCAAGCGCCACCAGGAAGACGGCGCCCAGCTTGCCCGCCGTGAGCAGCAGCGCACGCTTGTCCAGCTTCTTGCGGCCCTGGTCGTAATGCCACTTGACGGCGAAGAACATGCACGTGCCGAACACGAGCACCTTGAAGACGACGAAGACGACGGGGACCCAATCGATCATGTGAGACTTTCCGGGCCATGAGGCGGCCCTCTCCTCTGTGTGGGGTGGGGTGGGCAGCGCGGCCGCGCCCACCACGGCACAGGCCAGGACGTCGAGCGGCGGCCATGCAAGCATGCAGCCGCAGCCCGTTCTGGGCATGGTACGTTGAAGCAATATCCATACATCGAGAGACAACGCCCCGTTCAGATCCATGCAAGAAGACGACAACGCACACCTCTGGCGGCCGCGGCTGACCGCGCAGGGCGGCCCCCGCTTCCTCCAGATCGCCGATGCGTTGCAGGCGGCGGTGGCGGACGGATCGCTGGCCCCCGGCGACCGGCTGCCGCCGCAGCGCCTGCTGGCAGCGCAGCTGGGCGTGGACCTCACGACGATCACGCGCGCGTACGACGAGGCCAAGCGCCGCCACCTGCTGGAGGGGCGCGGCGCCCGGGGCACCTACGTCGCCGCGCCGAAAGTCGAATGGGGCGCGGTCCTCGACCTGAGCATGAACATCCCGCCGCCGCCGGAGGGCGTGGACTTCGGCGACCTGCTGAAGCAGGGTTTGTCGCAAGTCCTGATGGGAGCGGATGCCGAATTGCTGATGACGTACCAGCTGGGCGGAGGCAGCGATGCCGACCGCGAGGCCGGAGCCCGGTGGCTGGCGCCCATGCTGGGCGATGTGGATGCGCGGCAGGTGGTGGTCTGCCCCGGTGCGCAAGCCGCCATCGCCGCATCGATCCTGGCGCTGACGGAGCCGGGCGATGCCATCCTCGCGGAACCCATGACCTATCCCGGCTTGATGGCTGCGGCCGCTCAACTGGGCCGGCGCGTCGTGCCGGTGGAAGCAGACGCGCACGGCATGCTGCCCGACAAGTTGGAGCGGGCATGCCGGCAGCAGCAGACCGGGTTGGTCTATCTCAACCCCACGCTGCAGAACCCGACCGCCATCACCATGCCGCAGCACCGGCGCAAGGCACTGGCCCGCATCGCGCAGCGCTGCCGGCTGCGCATCATCGAAGACGACCCCTACTGGCTGCTCGCCGACGCCCCGCCGCCGCCCATCGCCACCTTCGCGCCGGAGCAGACGCACTACATCGCCACCCTGTCGAAATGCCTCACGCCCGGCCTGCGCGTGGCCTTCGTGCGCCTGCGTGACCCGCAGGAGCGCGAACGCTTCCTGGCGGCGCTCAAAGCCTTCGCACCGATGGTCACGCCCTTGACGGCAGCCCTCGCCACGCAATGGATCCTCGACGGTTCGGCCGCCGAACTGATGGAAGGCGTGCGCAAGGAAGCGCGCCTGCGCCACCGGATGGCAGGGGACCTGCTGGCAGGGCGGTACAGCGGCACGGGAGACGGTCTGCATGTCTGGCTGGAGCTGCCGGGGTATTGGAGTTCTTCAGAGCTTGCGCGTGCGACCCGCAGCGAGGGGATCGCGGTGATGCCGGCGGAAGCGTTTGCGACTACCGGCGGCGGATCGGTGAATGCCAATCCCATTCGGATCTCGCTGGGGAGCATCCAGGAACGGGGGCGTTTGCAGGCGGGGCTTCGGCGGCTTTCTGATTTGTTGGCGCGAAGGCCCGAGCAGAGTGCTGTCTGAGCCGTGTGGGCTAACGTCCGCCTCGGGCCCTGAGCCGCCATCCAGCTAAAAGCTCCAAAGCCGCCATTCAGCCAGGCCGCAACTGCAAGGCCAAGGAGTCCAACGGGCTGGCGGTTCCTGCGGCAGCGACTTTCAGTACATGGGTATAGATCATCGTCGTACTCACATCCGAGTGCCCCAGCAACTCCTGCACCGTGCGAATGTCGGTGCCCGACTGCAACAAGTGCGTGGCGAAGCTGTGACGCAAGGTGTGCACAGAAACGGATTTGCAAATGCCCGCCCGTGCCACGGCTTTCTTCAGGGCGCGCTGCAATCGCTCCTCATAAACGTGATGGCGCCGCCAAACACCTGTGCGCGGGTCTACCGACATGGATGAAGCGGGGAACACCCAGAACCATCCCCAGCGCTGCCCCACGCCGGGGTATTTGGTCTCCAGTGCATGCGGAACGTCCACGCCACCGCATTGTGCCTGCCGGTCTTGCTCCCACAGCGCGCGTGCAGCCAGCACCTGTTGGCGCAGCTCGGCCGCCAAGCTGCGCGGCAGCATCACAACCCGATCCTTGTCGCCCTTGGCCTGGCGCACCACAACCACCCCCCGGTCAAAATCCACGTCCTTGACCCGCAAGCGCAGGCCTTCCATCAGCCGCATGCCGGTACCGTACAGCAGGCGGGCCAGCAAGGCCATATCGGTCGGCAGCGCCGATAGCACAGCAGCCACCTCAGCCACCGTCAACACCGAGGGAATGCGCTTGGGCGTGCGCGGGCGCTGCACGCCATCGAGCCATGGCAGGTCCATGCCCAACACCTCGCGGTAGAGAAATAGCAGTGCACTCAACGCTTGGTTGTGTGTGGCAGCCGCCACCCGCCGCTCGTTCGCCAACATGGCTAGAAAACCTTCGATTTCCGGCTGCCCCATGTCTCGCGGATGCCGCAAGCCGTGCCATTTCACGAACATGCGCACCCATTGCACGTAGGCCTGCTCGGTGCGCAGGCTATAGTGTTTGTAACGAATTCGCTCACGGACTTGGTCCAGCAACCGTGTAGCGCGCAACACAGGAAGGGAGGCGGGTTTCATGGCTGAATTTATTACTGTATATTAATACAGCATATGCGCCATCAAGCCAGGCTACAAGCCCCTTTCCGCGTTTTTGTCGCACCAATTTAGACCGCAAGCGCCAGATATGGCCTGCGGTTTGGTGCGGTCTACATTACGTTAGACATCATGAGGGTAGCGGTGACCATCGAAATTTCGAACCAACTATCAGAGGTGCTAAGCGTCATTGAGCGCCATCTGGAATCAACGTTGCTGGCCGTGCATTTGTACGGCTCCGCAGTGGATGGCGGCCTGAAGCCATACAGCGATATTGATTTGTTGGTTACTGTGGCCGTAAAGCTTGATGAAACGACGCGGCGAGCATTGCTCAATGACCTTATGGAGGCTTCGGCTTTCCCTGGCGAGAGCGAGACGCTCCGCGCTATAGAAGTCACCCTTGTCGTGCATGACGACATCATCCCGTGGCGTTATCCGGCTAAGCGCGAGCTGCAATTTGGAGAATGGCAGCGCAATGACATTCTTGCGGGTATCTTCGAGCCAGCCATGATCGACATTGATCTAGCTATCCTGCTTACAAAAGCAAGAGAACATAGCGTTGCCTTGGTAGGTCCGGCAGCGGAGGAATTCTTTGACCCGGTTCCTGAACAGGATCTATTCGAGGCGCTGAGGGAAACCTTGAAGCTATGGAACTCGCAGCCCGACTGGGCCGGCGATGAGCGAAATGTAGTGCTTACGTTGTCCCGCATTTGGTACAGCGCAATAACCGGCAAAATCGCGCCGAAGGATGTCGCTGCCGACTGGGCAATAAAACGCCTACCTGCCCAGTATCAGCCCGTCTTACTTGAAGCTAAGCAAGCTTATCTGGGACAAAAAGAAGATCACTTGGCCTCACGCGCAGATCACTTGGAAGAATTTATTCGCTTTGTGAAAGGCGAGATCATCAAGTCAGTTGGTAAATGATGTCTAACAATTCGTTCAAGCCGACCGCGCTACGCGCGGCGGCTTAACTCCGGCGTTGAGCGCCCGCTTTCACCTGTCACCACCGACTGCTATTGGCCGATAGCAGCCCTGATCGCGTCGAAGCCATGCAACTCCCTGCGCCAGCCAAACATCCAAGCAAAGCCGCTGCATAGCGAATGAAGCGACTCCTCGCCCTGGGTCAGCAAAAATCATCGCCACCCCGCCCCACTACGAAAAGCACTGGGATTGCCCCCCGCCCCCCGGCGCATCAGCCGCCGCAAGGCCGTCGCGTCGATATACCCCACCTCCTGCGCGACCTGATCCACCGGCATCCGGCTGTTCTCGATCAGCAGGCGCGCGCGGTTCAGGCGCACGGCCTGGACCAGGGCCAGCGGGCTCTGGCCGGTGGCGGCGCGCACGTGGCGTGCCAGCGTGCGGGGCGACATGGCGAAGGCATCCGCCAGTTCGCTGACGCTGGGCGGGTGGGGCAGCGCCGATTCGATGAACGCGGTCAGGCGCCCGATCAGTTCGTTGCCGCCGGCCAGCATGGCCGGCACCATGAAGCGTGACTGCGCCTCCCGGCCGTCGATCAGCAGCACCTTGCCCACCGCGTCGGCCAGGGCGGCGGAGAAGCGCACGCGGAGGAGGTGCAGCATCAGATCGGTCTGCGCGAAGGCCGCCCCGGCGGTGGTCACCGGGCCGTCGCTGATCACCATGCGGTCGGCGTCCACCGTGCAGTCGGGCTGGAGCCTTCGACGCGCCGGCGCGCCAAGGTTCCGCTTCGCTTCACAAGGGCGCCGTGCCGCCGCCCACCTGAAACACCCGCGTGAAGTCGCAGCACGACTGCGCCAGCATGATCACCGAAGCCACCAGCGCGCTGCGCTGGTCCCCGCGCACCATGGCCACATAGGGCACGGGCGGCAGGGGCGGCTGCACGTCGATCTCGGCCAGCATGCCGGCGGCGACCAGGGGAGCGAGGCAGTGGCGGGGCAGGTAGCTCACGCCCAGGCCGGAGATGGTGAGGCCGGCCAGCGCGATGAGGTTGCTGACCACCAGGGTGTCCGTGGGCTCCACGCCGCGTTCGCGCATCCAGCCGTCGTAGATGCGGCCGGTGCCGGAGGCATTGCCCTGCACCAGCAGGCGGTGGGCGGCCAGGTCGTGCAGGCGCACGGGGCGGCCGGGGGCGGGGGGCTGCACGAGGCCGGGGCGGCACATCCAGGCGCTTTCGACCTGGCCGACGGCCTTGGCGGGCAGGCGGCTGTCGGTGAAGGCGTCGGGCACGATGATCACGTCCAGCGCGTCGGCCAGCAGCTTGTCGCGCAGGGGCAGGCTGCCGTCCACGTCGGGCTCGAGCGTGACCTTGGGGTAGTGCTCGCGCACCAGCGCCACCAGGCGGGGAAGCCAGGTCATGGCGGTGAGTTCGGTCACGCCGATGCGCAGGCGCCGCTCGATCACTTCGGGCTTGCCGAACTGCTCCACCGCCGCATCGCGCTCGCGCAGCAGCTTGCGCGCCAGCATGAACATCTCTTCGCCCTTTTCCGTGAGGCGCGCGCTGCGCTGGCTACGGTCAAAGAGGGCGGTGTCGAAGATCTGTTCCAGCTCGTGCACCCGCTTGGAGATGGCGGACTGCGTGGTGTGCAGCTTGCGGGCAGCGGGCGCGAAGCCGCCGAGCTGGCCGATCCAGTAGAGGGCTTCCAGCTGCTTGAAGGTCATCATGGGCGCGTCCGATCCATCGCTTTTGCTCATGCGATTCGAGCACAAAAAATCGCTTTTTGAAACCTGACGCGACTTCCACAATGGGCCGCATCCGCCCCGTGCGCCGGCTTTGGCCGCACGGTTCTCGTCCCCCGGCTTCGCTATTGCCGCCGCCGTCCTTCCAGGAGTCCGTGCCATGACCTCTCGCCGCTTCGCTTCCTCCTCCGTCCTGGCCGCCGCGCTGGGCGCCTGCCTGCTGGCCCATGGCGCCGCCGCCAGCGCGCAGGAGATCGACACGCTGGCACGCATCAAGCAGACCGGCGTGGTCCACATCGGCAGCCGCGACAGCTCGATTCCGTTCTCGTACACCCCCAAGGGCGGCAGCGAGCCGGTGGGTTTCTCCAACGACATCTGCCTGAAGGTCGTCGATGCGATCAAGGCCAAGCTGGGCCTGCCCGCGCTGCGCGTGCAGTACACGCTGCTCAATTCGCTCAACCGCATTCCGCTGATGCAGAACGGCACGGTGGACCTGGACTGCGCGACCACCACCAACTCGGTGGTGCGCCAGCAGCAGGTGGCGTTCGCGCCCAGCCATTTCGTGGCGGGCATCACGGTGGCGGTGAAGAAGAATTCGGGCATCAACTCGCTGGCCGATCTGTCCGGCAAGACGGTGGCCACGGTGTCGGGCAGCACCTCGGTGCAGCTGCTGCGCACCTTCAAGCGGGCCGAGGCCATGGACGTGCGCGAGATCAGCGGCAAGGACACGGCCGACGCCTTCCTGCTGCTGGCCAACGGCCGCGCCGACGCCTATGTGCTCGACGACGTGCAGCTGGCAGGGCTGATCGCCACGGCGCCCAACCCGGGCGACTACCGCATGCTGCGCGACGTGGTGCTGCGCCAGGAGCCCTACGGCATCATGTTCCGCAAGAACGACCCGCAGTTCGAGGCGGTGGTGGACGAGGCCGTCACACAGCTCATGAAGAGCGGAGAGATCGACCGCCTCTACGCCCGCTGGTTCACCCAGCCGATCCCACCCAACAACGTGAACCTGAACTTCCCCATGACGGACGCCGTGCGCGAGGCCTATCGCAACCCCAGCAAGAAGGGCGTCTGAAGATGCTGGCCGGCCATGACGTTCTTTCGGCCCGCTACCCGCAGGGCCTGCCGTTCCCTGAGGCGGTGATGCGCGAGGTGCGCGGCCGCTTCCTGCAGGTGGAGCACGACCATGCGGGCCGCCCGCGCCTGTATTTCGACAACGCGGGCGGCTCGTTCCGCCTGAAGGCGGCGGTGGCGCGATTCGCGGAGATCGACGCGGTGCCCGACAACACCGAGCGCATCCACCCCGTGGCGCGCGAGCTGCAGGCCATCCAGAACACGGGCACCGACGACCTGCGCATGATGCTCAACGCCGAGGGCGGCAGCGTGCATGCCGCGCTCACCGCGTCGGGCGCGATGTTCGAGATGGTGCGCGCCATCGCGCTGAACGTGCCGGGCACCAACATGGTCACGACGGTGCTGGAGCACCCTTCTTCCTACGACGCCATGGAACGGTATGCGCGCGAAACCGGGCGCGAGCTGCGCGTGGCGCCCAGCAACCCGGCGACGGGCGGCGTGGATGTGGAGGCCGTCGTGCGGCTGGTGGACGAGGGCACGGCGCTGCTGAACGTGATCTATGCCTCCAACATCTCGGGCGCCAAGCTCGATCTGGAGCGCATCGTGGCTGCGGCGCGTGCCATCAAGCCCGATCTCTACATCGTGGTGGACGCCGTGCAGCACGCGCCGCATGGCCTGATCGACCTGCAGAAGACGCCGGTGGACGGCGTGAACATCGCGCCCTACAAGTTCTTCGGCTGCCGGGGATCGGGCCTGGCGTGGCTGTCGGAGCGCGCCGCGGCGCTGCCGCACCACAAGCTCTCGGCCAAGCCGGAAGGCTTCTGGGACCTGGGCAGTTCATCGCCCTGGCAGTTCGCCGTGGTGACCGAGATCGCCGACTACGTCTGCTGGCTGGGCCGGCAGGCGCTGCGGGAACTGCCGGAGCTGGCCGCTGCGGTGGAGGCGGCTTCCGGCACCGACGAGCCCTCGCGCCGCGCGCTGTTCGCGGCCGGCATCGAACGCATCATGCTGCACGAGCGCGCCCTGCTGGCGCGGCTGCTGGACGGCGATGGCCATGGCGATGACGGCGCCCGCTGCGGCCTGCGCCGCATGGCCGGCGTGCAGGTGTTCCTGGACCACCCGGACCTCACGCTGCGCGACCTGATCATCGCCATCGGCATCGACGGCGTGGACTGCACCCAGGCCGTGCATGAATACGGCCTGCGCGGCGTGACGGTCTATGAGCGCAGCGTGGCGAGCCTGTATTCGCGGCGCATGCTCGAATCGTTCGGGCTTACGGGCGCGGTGCGCGTGTCGCCGCTGCACTGCCACACGGCCGAGGACGTGGATGCCTTCCTGCGGGTGACGGCAGACATCGTGCGGGCGCATGCCGCGCCCCGGGCCGAAGCCGCTGCGGCCACGGCCTGAACGGCGCCGCGCCCAGACAGTCCTGCCCACAGCCACGCCGCACAGCGCTTCCTTCAGCCGCCCATCGGCCTTGCCGCCACCGAAGGCGTGTGCCGCGTAGCCGGTCAGTTCCAAGCCGCGGGCGCTTGAGCGTGGGCCGGACCTGGTAGGCCACCTGCCCATAATCGGCCCGTGATCATGCGCACGCCGGCCACCTCCACCCCGCTTGCCCGCCGCCGCCTGCTGGTGCAGGGCGGCGCGCTGGCCGGTGCGGCGCTGCTGATGGCCGGCTGCGGTACGTCCGCGCATACCGACCGGGGCGAGGTGCAGGCGGCAAGCCTGCAGTCCACCGAGCTGGCACAGTCCGACGTGAACCGCATGGCGACGCTGGCCATGCGCGACAACCTGGACGGCCTCTACCTGCTGATGGACAAGCTCTACCGCCGCAACCCGGCCGAGTGGCGCAAGGGCGCCCTGGCGCCGGGCCAGCTGCCGGGCCGCATCCAGGCCGGCCAGCGCGTGCGCGAGGCCGTGGAGCAGCGCCAGCCCTGGGCGCCGCTGCAGGGCCGGCGCGACATCGCCGCGCTGGCGCTGGCGCTCAGCCCCGAATTCACGGGCGACCGGGTGGCGGCCGTCACCTACGCCACGGCCGACATGATCATCACCGCGCACGGCGGCAAGACCGAGTTCTTCCTGATCGACAGCCTGGACGCGCAGCACCTCTACAACGCGGCGCGCAACGTGGAGATCGCCGTGTGGCTCATCGCCCAGCGGCGCGATGCGGCCACCGGCCAGCCGCTGCTGCTGGCCGACGAGATCGCGCCCGGCGTGCGCAACCTGAGCTTCGAGCGCGAATACGGCAAGATCATCGCCCGGCTGGACCTGCTGGCCGCCGTGGTGGCCGAGAAGTACCGGCGCGCCGCCATCAGCTATGTGCAGAACCTGCTGGGCGGGACCTTCCTGCAGTTCCTGCCTGTGCGGTGAGCCGGGTAGCGCGCGCATGGCGGGGCGCGCATGGCGGCAGGCCACCGGCTCCTTGACGGGGACGGCACGGCGGGTCTCCGCGATGCCCCACACGCGAGGCATTTGTTCGGCGTTGCCCTAAAATTGCCCGCCCCCCGAGGAGCGTTGCAGCGCGCGCCGGCCCTTGCTTTTCAAGCCAGGAGCCGGCAGCGTCAGGCTCGGGCCGGCCGTTGCCCCGCAGCTTTGCGCCTTCCAACGACGCTCACCTGTTGTTCCATCCCCCAACCGATTGCACAGGTGAGCCTGATGTCCGCTGTTTCCCTCCCTCCCATGAAGCTGTCCGGCCTGGAGCCGG
>JBHIWE010000158.1:0-10543 GCA_041987645.1 Acidovorax sp.
CAGCAGCTCGCCGCTGGGTGCGTAGGTCCAGCGGTGCAGCGGGCAGACGATATTGCCGCCAGCATGACCCTTGCCCTGGCCCTGCAGCGTGCCGCGGCCCTTGAGCATCACGGCCTGGCGGTGCCGGCACACGTTGGAGATCAGTTCGACGCCGCCCTGCGCATTGCGGATCAGGGCGCGGCCTTCCTTTTCGTGCGGCAACGCGTAGTAGTCGCCCGCATGGGGCACGGAGAGTTGGTGCCCCACATAGCGGGGCCCGCGCTGGAAGATGGTCTCCAGCTCGCGCTGGAACAGCGCCTCATCGAAATAGCTTGAAACTGGTAGTTGGCTTGCGGCCTGCTGCAGTTGAAGACTTAAATCAGACATGGGTGACCTGACCTAAAGACTCCCCACAGGGAGGGTGCGCTTGACGCACGGGACTTGGAAAAAACGAAACCGGCCGAGCAAAATACCCACAGCCGGTTCGTCGAGAGGAATGGGATTGTAGCCTGTGGGGTTATTTCCGGCCCTGCGGTGCGTGTATTGCGGCCTGCGAACCCGCCCGCCAGGCGCGCCGCCCCAGGGGGCGCATGGCTCGGCTGGCGCAGGCTCAAGCCCTAGAATCAGTGGTTTTGACCGCGCGCTCCCTCCGCCGCACCCCACCCATGCCCAAGGCCGCCGCCGCTTCCGCCAAGACCCCCTCTGATCCCGTCAGCTACGAAGCCGCTCTGGAAGAGCTGGAGCAGCTCGTGGGCCGCATCGAATCGGGCCAGTTGCCGCTCGACCAGATGCTGGCGGGCTACCAGCGTGGGGCGGCGTTGCTCGAATTCTGCCGGGGCCGCCTGCAGGCCGTGCAGGACCAGATCAAGGTGCTGGACGAAGGCACGCTGCAGACATGGACGCAGGAATGACGATGGCCCACGCCACGCCCGGGGCGCAGCCGCCGGCCGTTCCCGCTGCCGCTTTCGATCTGAACGGCTGGAGCCGCGAACAGCTCGGGCGCGTCGAAGAGGCCCTGTCGCGCTGGGTGAGCGCCGAGGCGCCTGCGGGGCTGGGCGAATCCATGCGCTACGCCGTGCTGGACGGCGGCAAGCGCCTGCGCCCGCTGCTGGTGCTCGCCGCGAGCGACGCGGTGGGCGGCCAGCCCGAGGCCGCTCTGCGTGCCGCCTGCGCCATCGAACTCATCCACGCCTATTCGCTGGTGCATGACGACATGCCCTGCATGGACAACGATGTGCTGCGCCGGGGCAAGCCCACCGTGCACGTGCAGTTCGGCGAAGCCCAGGCGCTGCTGGCCGGCGACGCGCTGCAGGCGCTGGCCTTCGAGCTGCTCACGCCCGAGGGTGATGAGGTGCCGCCCGCCGTGCAGGCGCAACTGTGCCGCCTGCTGGCCCGCGCTGCGGGCTACGAAGGCATGGCTGGCGGCCAGGCCATCGACCTGGCCAGCGTCGGCGTGGATCTGGACGAGTCCCGGCTGCGCCGCATGCACCGCATGAAGACCGGCGCGCTGCTGCAGGCCAGCGTGGCCATGGGCGCCGCCTGCGCTAGCGCTCCTGCCCCGGTGCTGCAGGCGCTCATGCGCTACGGTGCGGCGCTGGGTCTGGCCTTCCAGGTGGTGGACGACATCCTCGACGTGACGGCCGACTCCGCCACGCTGGGCAAGACGGCCGGCAAGGACGCGGCGAGCGACAAGCCCACTTACGTCTCGTTGATGGGCCTGGAGCGCGCCCGCGCCCACGCCGCCGAGCTGCTGGCCGAAGCGCGCAGCGCGCTGCAAGATAGCGGGTTGCCCGATACCCGTGCGCTGACGGCGCTCGCCGACATGGTGGTCCACCGCTCGCACTGACGGGCCGCGTGCGCTGCGGGTCTTGAACCCTCGGCGCTGGTCCTGCGAATTTGAATCGAATCGGCTGCCAGCGCAGGCAATTTCTGCACTGATAGCTATAGAAAAAGTAGCATATGTCCACGAATTCCTATCCCCTGCTGCAGACGGTGAACGACCCCGCGGACCTGCGCCGCCTGTCGCGTGCAGAGCTCAAGGACTTGGCGGCCGAGCTGCGCGAGTTCGTGCTGCACAGCGTCTCGCAGACCGGCGGGCACCTCAGCTCCAACCTGGGCACGGTGGAGCTCACCATCGCACTGCACGCGGTGTTCGACACGCCGCGCGACCGTCTGGTGTGGGACGTGGGCCATCAGACCTATCCGCACAAGATCCTCACCGGCCGACGCGACCGCATGGGCACGCTGCGCCAGATGGGCGGCCTCTCGGGCTTTCCCCAGCGCGCCGAAAGCGAATACGACACCTTCGGCACCGCGCATTCCAGCACCAGCATCTCGGCCGCGCTCGGTATGGCGCTGGCCGCCCGCCAGCGCGGCGAGGACCGCCGCGCGATCGCCATCATCGGCGACGGCGCCATGACGGCCGGCATGGCCTTCGAAGCGCTCAACAACGCGGGGGTGGCCGACGCCAACCTGCTGGTGGTGCTCAACGACAACGACATGAGCATCAGCCCGCCGGTGGGCGCGCTCAACCGCTATCTGGCCCAGCTCATGAGCGGGCAGTTCTACGCCAAGGCCCGCGACGTAGGCAAGACCGTGCTGAAGAACGCGCCGCCGTTGCTGGAGCTGGCCAAGCGCCTGGAGCAGCAGGCCAAGGGCATGGTCGTGCCGGCCACGCTGTTCGAGAAGTTCGGCTTCAACTACATCGGCCCCATCGACGGACACGACCTCGACTCGCTCATCCCCACGCTGGAGAACATCAAGGGCCTGAAGGGCCCGCAGTTCCTGCACGTGGTCACCAAGAAGGGCCAGGGCTACAAGCTGGCCGAGGCCGACCCCGTGGCCTACCACGGCCCCGGCAAGTTCGACCCGAGCGTGGGCATCGTCAAGCCCGCCACGCCGCCCAAGCAGACTTTCACGCACGTGTTCGGCCAGTGGCTGTGCGACATGGCCGAGCGCGACGAGCGCCTGGTGGGTATCACGCCCGCCATGCGCGAAGGCTCCGGCATGGTGGAGTTCGAGCGCCGCTTTCCCGACCGCTACTACGACGTGGGCATTGCCGAGCAGCATGCCGTCACCTTCGCCGCGGGCATGGCCTGCGAGGGCGTCAAGCCCGTGGTCGCCATCTATTCCACCTTCCTGCAGCGCGGCTACGACCAGCTCATCCACGATGTGGCGCTGCAGAACCTGCCGGTGGTCTTCGCGCTCGACCGCGCGGGCCTGGTCGGCGCCGACGGCGCCACGCATGCGGGCGCCTACGACATTCCCTTCGTGCGCTGCATCCCCAACATGAGCATGGCCTGCCCGGCCGATGAGCGCGAATGCCGCCAGCTGCTCACCACCGCCTTCGAGCAGGACCACCCCGTCGCCGTGCGCTACCCGCGCGGCAGCGGCGCAGGCGTGGCGCCGCTCGCCAGCCTGGAGGGCCTGCCCTTCGGCAAGGGCGAGGTGCGCCGCACGGCCGGCGGCAGCGCGCCGCGCCGCATCGCCATCCTGGCCTTCGGCACGCTGCTCTATCCCGCGCTGCAGGCAGGCGATGCGCTGGACGCCACGGTGGCCAACATGCGCTGGGCCAAGCCGCTGGACACGGCCTTGCTGCAGGCACTGGCCGCCAGCCACGATGCGCTGGTGACGGTGGAAGAGGGCGCCGTCATGGGCGGTGCCGGCAGCGCCGTGGGCGAGGCGCTGGCCGCTGCCGGCATTGCGCTGCCGCTGCTGCACCTGGGGCTGCCCGACGTGTTCATCGAGCATGGCGACCCGGCCCGCCTGCTGGCCCTGCAGGGGCTGGACGCGGCGGGCATCGAAGCCTCCATTCGCGCGCGCTTCCTGGCCGGCTGACCGCACGGCCGGCGCGGCCACTACCAGCGCCGGCTTTGGCTTGTTCGCTTGCGGTGCCGCTGCGCCGCTGCGCCGCACGGCATCGTTCCTGCCCGCATCCCGCGTGCGTCTTGGCGCGCTCCGGCTTCGACGGTGGACGTGTGCATGTGTGCATGTGTGCATGGGCGCGTGCAGGTCTGCATTCCCAAGGCTTGCAAAAGCCTGAACCCCAGCGCCTCGTGGGCCGCCGTCGCGGGAAAACCCCCAACGGGCCGTGCAATGGCGCTTCCTACAATCGTTTCCGGCTGATATGGCCAACGGGTTCGCAGCGCACACCATGCGCTCGCCGCGCCCGGGTTTCGCACAATCACATCGGAGATCATCCATGGACCGTCGTTCCATCCTCAAGCACGCTGGCGTTGGCGGCGTGCTCGCCGCCGGGGCCGCCCCAGCCGTGCATGCGCAGGCCACCATCCGCTGGCGCCTGGCATCGAGCTTTCCCAAGTCGCTGGACACCATCTACGGCACGGCCGAAGTGTTCTCCAAGAAGGTGAGCGAAGCCACGGGTGGCAAGTTCCAGATCTCCGTGCATGCGGGCGGCGAACTGATGCCCGCCTTCGGCGTGGTGGACGGCGTGCAAAGCGCCTCGGTGGAGATGGCACACACGGCGCCCTATTACTTCTACGGCAAGGACCCGACCTTCTGCCTGGGCTGCGCTGTGCCCTTCGGTCTCAATGCCCGGCAGATGAACGCATGGATGTACGAAGGCAACGGCCTGAAGCTCATGCGCGAGTTCTACGCCAAGTACAACATCATCAACTTCCCCGGCGGCAACACGGGCGCGCAGATGGGCGGCTGGTTCCGCAAGGAGATCAAGTCCGTCGCCGACCTGAAGGGCCTGAAGTTCCGCACCAACCCCTTTGCGGGCAAGGTGCTGGAACCCTTCGGCGTGATCCCGCAGTCCATCCCCGGTGCCGACCTGTACCCCGCGCTGGAAAAGGGCACCATCGACGCGCTGGAGTGGGTCGGTCCCTACGATGACCAGAAGCTGGGCTTCAACAAGGTCGCGCCGTTCTACTACTACCCCGGCTGGTGGGAAGGCGGCCCGCAGCTGGACTTCTACATCAACACCAAGGCCTGGGAAGGCCTGCCGGCCGAATACAAGGCCGTGGTGGAAGCCGCAGCCTCGCACGCCCACGTCACGATGCTCGCCAAGTACGACGCGCGCAATCCCGTGGCCATCAAGCAGCTCGTGGGTTCCGGCACCAAGCTGCGGCCCTTCACGCAGGACGTGATGAACGCCGCGTTCAAGTCGGCCCAGCAGATCTATGCCGACCTGAACAACAGCAACCCGGAGTGGAAGAAGATCTACACCGACTACGCGAAATTCCTGGCCGACGAGAATGCCTGGTTCCGCTTCACCGAAGGCACCTTCGACCGCTTCATGCAGGCGCAGAAGCTGTAAGAACCGGGCCAGGGGCTGAAGGCGCCTTCACGGCGCCCCAGGGCTTCCATCGGCCGCAACAGAAAACCCCGCCAAGGCGGGGTTTTTTCATGGGCGGCGCCGTTTCGCTTCAGCTCTCAGCGGGCGGCGGGACAGGCTGGGCCATGCCCTGGCGGATCACGGCCTGGCCGAAGGCCACCAGCAGCGCCGGATCGGCTGCATGCACCCAGGTGATGCCCCCTCCGCGCCGACGCACCAGCATGCGCGGCGCCACGATGGCCTGCAGCCAGGGCCAGTGCACGATCTTGAAGGTGGCCACGTCCTCGACACGCACACGCTTGTCCCAGAGCCAGGTCTGCACCACCGCATCGCCGCAAAAGCGGGTGCGGCTGAACACCATCCACCAGCCCACCCAGCCGATGAGCACGGCCGCGAGCGCGAAGGTGGACAGGGCGGTGAAATTCCATTCGGCCGCGCGCAGCGCCGGCAGCGACCAGAGCGCGAAGGCCGCGAGGCCGGCGACGATCAGCACCGCGAGGGCGCGCACCAGCGGCGGAAAGGCGGCGCTTTCGATGTCGGCGGCGGCTCTCCCGACGTCATCGCTGCGCCCATCCCCCGGGCTGCCCGAGCTATCTGCGCTCGCGGACGTGGCGGCCGGGACGGTCATTGCGCGCTGCTGGCTGCCGCGCCCTGGGGCTCGGGCGCTACGGCCGGGGCCTCGGCATCAGGGGCAGGCGCGTTGCCGAAGGGGTTTTCCATGTCCACCGGGTTGTCCTGGGGCTGCTGCATGTCGGCCGGCATTTCCAGCTTCACCTTGTCCAGGTCCACCACTACTTCCTTGTCGAGGAAGACGGTCACGGTCTGCGGGAAGAAGATCACGATGGCCACCAGGATCACCTGCATCACCACCCAGGGGATGGAGCCCATGTAGATGTCGCTGGACTTGACGGGCCGGTCGATGCGCTTTTCCTTGAACAGGGTGTCCGAGATGCCGCGCAGGTAGAAGAGCGCAAAGCCGAAGGGCGGGTGCATGAAGCTGGTCTGCATGTTCACGCACAGCAGCACGCCGAACCACACCAGGTCGATACCCAGCTTGTGCGCCACGGGGCCCAGCAGGGGCAGGATGATGAAGGCGATCTCGAAGAAGTCGAGGAAGAACGCCAGGAAGAAGATAAACACGTTCACCACGATCAGGAAGCCGATCTGGCCGCCCGGCAAGTCGCTGAGCATGTGCTCGATCCAGATGGCGCCATCGACGCCCTGGAACACCAGCGAGAAGACGCGCGAGCCGATCAGGATGAAGACCACCATGGCAGTCAGGCGCATGGTGCCGTCCATGGCTTCCTTGATCAGCTGCCAGGTCAGCCGCTTGTGGATGGCTGCGAGGATCAGCGAGCCCACGGCGCCCATGGCGCCGGCTTCGGTGGGTGTGGCGATGGCGTGGTCCATGAAGGGCAGGCCGCCCATGGAGCCCAGCACCGCGAAGATCAGGATGGCCGAGGGAATGATGCCGCGCAGGCACTTGCCCCACAGCGCCCAGCCGTGCAGCGTGCGCGCGGTGCGCGGCAGGCCGGGCACGTATTCGGGTCGGAAGCGGCCCAGGATGAACGTATAGATCGCGAAGATCAGCACCTGCAGGATGGCCGGCCCCCAGGCGCCCTTGTACATGTCGCCGACGGAGCGGCCGAGCTGGTCGGCCATGACGATCAGCACCAGCGAGGGCGGCACCAGCTGCGTGATGGTGCCCGAGGCGGCCAGCACGCCCGTGGCGTAGCGCATGTTGTAGCCGTAGCGCATCATCACCGGCAGCGAGATCATGGCCATGGCGATCACCTGGCCGGCCACGGTGCCGGTGATGGCACCGAGAATGAAGCCCACGATGATGACCGAGTAGCCGAGGCCACCGCGCACCGGGCCGAAAAGCTGGCCCATGGAGTCGAGCATGTCCTCGGCCAGGCCGCACTTTTCCAGCACCGCGCCCATCAGCGTGAAGAACGGAATGGCCAGCAGCAGGTCGTTCGACAGGATGCCGAACATGTTGATGGGCAGGTTGGCCATGAAGTTGGCCGGAAACCAGCCCATCTCGATGGCGAAGAAGCCGCTGAACAGGCCCAGCGCCGCGAGCGAGAACGCCACGGGGAAGCCGATCAGCATGATCGCGATAAGGCCCGCGAACATGATCGGGGCGAAGTTTTCCATGTGCATGCTAGGTGTTCCTTGCGCTGAGGAATCGGGTGGGCGTCGTCGTGCGGGCCGCGTTCACTGCAGCGGCTTTTCGTAGTGGGTGTTCATCGTCAGGTGCCCCGTCAGCACCGCCACGCGCTTGATGATTTCCGCCACGCCCTGCAGGAACATGGCGCCGAAGCCCAGCGGCAGCAGCAGCCCGGCGGGCCAGCGGATCAGGCCGCCGATGTTGCCGGACATCTCCTGCGTGACGTACATGTTCCAGAAGAAGGGCACGGTCAGCCAGGTCAGCAGGCCCATCACCGGCAGCAGGAAAAAGAGCAGGCCGAACAGGTCGATGAGCACCTGGCCGCGCGCCTTGAGCCGGCCGTAGATGATGTCCACGCGCACGTGCTCGTTGAGCTTGAGCACTAACGGCGCGCCCAGCATCACGGTGGTGCCGAAGAGATACCACTGGATCTCCAGCCACGCGTTGGAGCTCATGTCGAGGCCGTAGCGCACCAGCGCATTGCCTGCGGAAATAAGGGCGGCGGCCAGCACCGCCCAACCGGCGACCTTGCTGAGCTTGGTGGAAATCCAGTCCATGCCCATGGCCAGCCTGAGGAGTCCTGACATGGCTTGTCTCCTGTCTCGTAATCAGAGTGAACGCAGAGTGATCGGGCCCGCTTGAGGGCCCGTGAATCGGGGTCGGGCGATTACAGCGCATCCTAGGCCCGGCCGCTGAGAAAAGGCTGACGCGCAGGGTTGGGGTTTTCCTTGAAGCGCGGGCCCGTTCAGGGGCTGTGGCAGGAACCGATCACTCGCCCGTGGCCGTCGGGCTCCGGCGCCGGCGTGCTGCCGGAAAGCTCCACTAGGGCAGCACGCGGCTCATGGCCAGTACCTCGCCGCAGCGCATGGGTGCGTAGCCGGGCATGGCTGCCATGCGTTGCTGCCAGGCGGCGGTCTGCAGCAGCTCGCGCAGCGCGCGCGTCGCGGGCTGTTCCAGAGAGGACTTGAGGCAGGCCAGGTGGTAGCGTTCGTGCGCCAGCGGCACGAAGTCCAGCCCACGCGCTCGGGCGGCCAGCTCGATGCCCATGCCCACGTCGGCTGCGCCCGAGGCAATCGCCTGCGCCAGCGCGCCGTGCGAGGGCTCGACATGCAACTCGCCGTCCGGGCCGCCGGCGCCAATGTCGCCCGGCTGCAGGCCGGCCTGGGCCAGCAGGTCACCCAGCAGCACACGGGTGCCCGAGCCCAGTGGCCGGTGGATGAAGCGCGCGCCGGTGCGCGCCACGTCGGCCAGCGACTGCAGTCCCAGCGGATTGCCCTGCGCCACGATCAGGCCCTGCGTGCGCCGCGCGAAGCCGATGATCTTGTGCAGGCCCGGCTGCAGCAGCGGCTGATAGGTCTGCGCGGCGAGCGAATCCGGCGCCGGCTGCTCCAGCGTGTGAAAGCCGGCGATGGTGCAGCGGCCTTCGTTCAGCGCGCGGATCGCGTCCACACTGCCGGTGAAGCGGATGTCCAGGTGCAGCGCCCCGGCGGCCGCGCCGGCCGCGTTCGATGCTGCATGGGAGCGCAGCACCGACAGCGCATCGTCGTGGCTGGCGTAGAGCGTCAGCACGTGGCTGTGATCGTCGAAGGCGACGGCGAAGGCGCGCTCCAGGTCGGCGCGCAGCGCCTCGATCTGCGGCGCCAGGCGCGCCTGGGCCTGGCGCTCGGCCCACAGCAGCTTGGTGCCGAATTCGCTCAGCTGCGCCGATTGCCCCTTGCCCCACACGATGAGCTCGCCGCCCAGCTCATCTTCCCAGCGCTTGAGAGCGCCCCAGACATGCCGGTAAGAAAGGTCCAGCGAGCGTGCTGCTGCCGAGATGGAGCCTTGCTGCGCGACGGCCTGCAGGGTGTCGAGCAGGGGGTTGCGGATGAGTGCGTCGCCCGCGTCGCGGCTGAGCGTGTAGTGGAGCTGGACCCTATGCACGGAATTTCATATCGCTGGACATTGCAGAGCTTCATACGATAGCCCACAACCCATGTCCACCATCACCCAAAGCGCGACCACTGCGCTCGACCTCCTCACGTCCCTCGATCCCGCGCTGTGGACAATCGTCGGCCGCTCCTTGTCCGTCAGCGCCACCGCCTGCGTGCTGGCCTGCGGCATCGGTTTGGTGCTGGGCGCCTGGCTGGGCGTGGCGCGCTTTGCAGGGCGCGGCGCGGTGCTCGCGGTGCTCAACACGCTGCTGGCCGTGCCGTCGGTGGTGGTGGGCCTGGGCGTCTATCTGCTGCTTTCGCGCAGCGGCCCGCTGGGCGCATGGGGCTGGCTTTTTTCCTTCAAGGCCATGGTGCTGGCGCAGGCCCTGCTGGTGCTGCCCGTGGTCACCGCGCTCACCCGCCAGGTGGTCGATGATGCAGACCGCGCCCACGGCGAGCAGCTGCGGTCGCTTGGCGCCGGGCCGCTGCTGCGCAGCCTGCTGCTGGCCTGGGACGAGCGCTATGCGCTGCTCACCGTGCTGCTCGCTGCGTTCGGTCGCGCCATTTCCGAAGTGGGTGCGGTGATGATCGTGGGCGGCAATATCGACGGCTTCACCCGGGTGATGACGACGGCGATCGCGTTGGAGACCAGCAAGGGCGACCTGCCCCTGGCCCTGGCGCTGGGCCTGGTGCTGCTGGCCGTGGTGCTGGCGCTGAACGTGGGCATCGCCGGGCTGCGCCGCTGGCGCGAGCGCACCGATGGCGCCGCCGTCGCCGGTGCGGCGGCCGTGGCTGCATGAGCGCCGTGCCGGGCGCAGCGGCGGTGCCGCTCTATGACCTGAAGGGCGTGGGGCTGCGCCACGGCCGGGTGCAGGCGCTGGCCGGCATCGACCTGCGTGTGTGGCCGGGTGAGCGGCTGGCCCTGGTCGGTGCCAACGGCAGCGGCAAGAGCAGCTTGCTGCGTGTGCTGCACGGCCTGGTGCGCCCCACTTCAGGGCAGTTGCTTTGCGATGCCGGCTGCCGCCAGGCCATGCTGTTCCAGCGCCCCTTCATGCTGCGCGCCAGCGCGCTGCACAACGTGGCGCTGGGGCTGTGGCTGGGTGGCAACCCCTGGGCCGAGGCGCGCGACCTGGCGCTGCAGGCCCTCGGCCGCGTGGGCCTGGCCGATGCCGCCGCGCA
>JBHIWE010000159.1:0-10454 GCA_041987645.1 Acidovorax sp.
GTGCGAGTAGGCCAAGCGGTGCAGCCAATCATCAACCTGCTGCGTGACCATCTGCTGGAAGCAGACGTCGTGTACGGTGATGAGACAACGGTACAGGTGCTCAAGGAGTCCGGCAGGCCTGCCCAGAGAAAGAGCTTCCTATGGGCGCAGATGAATGGCACGGGCCCGCCGGTACGGTTGTTTGCCTATAGCCCCACACGCGAGACAAAGCAGGCTACGGCTCTCTATGCCGGCATCAAGCCTGGGTCGGTGTTGATGACCGACGGCTATGCACCATACGACGACGTCGCAAACACCTATCAGTTGGTGCACCTCGGATGCTGGGCGCACGCGCGGCGCTACCTGGTCGAGGCGGAGCAAGCCTTGCCCAAGGACAAGCGCGCCGACCACACGGTCACCGGATTCCTGCAGCGCATCGGCAAGCTGTTTGCCATCGAACGCCACACGCTCGAGATGAGGCCGGAACAACGGCAGCAAGTTCGCGCCGAACAAAGCCAGCCGCTGCTGGCCGAGATCGAAACGATGCTGCTGCAACACCTGCATACCGTACTGCCGCAAAGCCTGTTCGGCAAGGCGCTGCACTACCTGCATGGGCAGTGGCCAAAGCTCGTGCGCTACATCGAGAACGGAACTTGGCCGATCTCGAACAATCCCTGCGAGAACGCGATTAGGCCATTCGTGATCGGACGGAGAAACTTCCTCTTCTGCGACACCGTGGCCGGTGCCAACGCCAGCGCAAGTCTTTACTCACTGGTGGAAACCTGCAAGGCCAACGACGTCGATCCGTATCAGTATCTCGTTGCCTTGTTCAAGGCGTTGCCACACGCACAGACCGCCGACGACTACGAGGCTCTGCTGCCCTGGACGCTCAAGTCCTCAGACGCCTAGCGGATACCGCCGGCGGCCGCAAGGGACGCCCTCAAAAGACCGCTTACGTTCGTCGAGCCGCCTGGCGTGCTCGGGCTGGATGAAGAGATTCAAGCGGTGCTGACTCATAGCGCGATTCCGTCGTCAGGGTCGAGGGATGCCAGCCGGGCCGTGCGCTGCAGGGCCGGGTCGAGCTGGCGCGGGAGGGAGACCGAAAGAGGCAAAGGCATGTCGTCGTCATCGAGCAGCCCGAGGTCGGCTGCGGGCGCAACCAGGTCGGGGTCGTAGGCGACGGTCTCGGAGAGTTCGGGCTGACGGCGCGGGCCGCCGTCATCGGTCGAACCCAGGTGCTCCAGGCCATCGGCCGATGCCGCGGCCGGTGCGACGGGCACGGCGGGAATCGCCAGCCCACTCCAGTCATCCGCACGGGCCGGCGGCACGTCGGCATAGCGCCCCGCGGCGAGCACCGGCGGCGGCAGCACCCGTCGCTTGAAGTTGGCGTCCGCGTAGTAGCGCAGCTTCCTGGCCTTGATCGGCGCCACGCTGGAGACCATCACCACCGCCTCGTCGGGCGGTAGCTGCATGACTTCGCCGGCCGTCAGCAGCGGGCGGGCTGTCTCCTGCCGTGACACCATGAGGTGCCCCAGCCAGGGCGCGAGCCGATGGCCGGCATAGTTGCGCTGCGCGCGCAGTTCGGTGGCGGTTCCCAGTGTCTCGGATATCCGCTTGGCGGTGCGCTCATCGTTGGTGGCGAAGGTCACGCGCACATGGCAGTTGTCCAGGATCGAATGGTTCTGGCCGTAGGCCTTATCGATCTGGTTCAGGCTCTGCGCGATCAGGAAGCTGCGGATGCCGTAGCCCGCCATGAAGGCCAGCGCCGTCTCGAAGAAATCCAGCCGCCCGAGCGCGGGGAATTCATCGAGCATCAGCAGCAGCTTGTGGCGGCGCTCGATGCCATCGGAGCCGTCAAGCGATTCGGTGAGGCGTCGCCCGATCTGGTTGAGGATCAGGCGGATCAGCGGCTTCGTCCGCGAAATGTCCGAAGGCGGCACCACCAAGTACAGCGACACCGGATGCTCGGCCGCGATCAGGTCAGCGATGCGCCAGTCGCAGCGCGACGTGACTTCGGCCACCGTAGGGTCGCGGTAGAGGCCCAAGAACGACATGGCCGTGGACAGCACGCCCGAGCGCTCGTTGTCGCTCTTGTTGAGCACTTCGCGCGCCGCTGAAGCCACCACCGGATGCGGGCCACCACCCTCCTCATTCACGAGGTGGGGCGTGGTCATCATGCGGTGCAAGGTCAGATCGAATGGGCAGGCAGGATCGGAAAGGAAGTTCGCCACGCCGCGCAGCGTCTTGTCTTCGCCCGCGTAGAGCACATGCAGGATGGCTCCAACCAGCAGCGCATGCGAAGTCTTCTCCCAGTGGTTGCGCCGCTCCAGTGCGCCTTCTGGATCGACCAGGATGTCCGCGATGTTCTGCACGTCGCGCACCTCATGCCCGCCGCGCCGCACTTCGAGCAGCGGGTTGTAGGCCGCCGACTGGCTATCCGTCGGGTTGAACAGCAGGCAGTGCGAGAAGCGCGAACGCCAACCTGCGGTAATGCTCCAGTTCTCGCCCTTGATGTCGTGGATGACGGCGGATGCGGGCCACGACAGCAGGGTCGGCACCACTAGGCCCACACCCTTGCCCGAGCGGGTGGGCGCGAAGGTCAGGACGTGTTCCGGGCCTTCATGGCGCAGGTACTGCTGGCGATGCAGGCCGAGGAACACGCCCGCGGACTGGTCAAGGCCCGCTTTGTGAATGTCCTCCGCGTTGGCCCAGCGCGCAGAGCCATAGGTCGTGACCAGCTTGGACTGGCGCGAGCGCCAGATCGACATGCCGATGGCGACCAGCACCGCGAACAGGCCACTGCCCGCTGCAATGACCCCGCCCACGTCGAAGACATGCGGCGCGTAGGCATCGAAGAAGAACCACCACTCGAACAGGCGCCACGGGTGATAGACCGGCGTGCCGAGGAAATCGAACCACGGCGATCCCAGGCGTAGCTGGTACCCCAGAGCCGCTGCCGTCCATTGCGTGGCGCTCCACACTCCGGCGATCACGATGCCGAATACGACGGCAATCTGACCGAACAGCACGTTCGTCCCTTGCATGATCCTGCCTCCGAGAACGGCACAACAACGTGCCGCCCCTATCAGGATCAATGCCATAGGGAGTACCGGTCAAAGACTGAAATCGCCGGGATTAAGGCTTAAAAAGCCATAGTTCTTGCTGTGGCGAAGACAATAAAAATGCCGCAGGCACAAAGGCGCTGCGGCGTATCGAGGTAACAGTGCGCAAGCTGTCGCAGAAGCGCGACGCCGGTGCGCCTTGCGTGGGCTACGGGGCTTTCTTCTGCTCCGGCCTGTCGCCGAAGAAGCGCCGTTCGGCGGCTGCGGCTGCGCGCATGCAAAGTTCATCGCCGATCTTCGCGCGATCTTCCTTGCATTGGCGCTGGATTTCCTTGATGCGTGCGGGGTTCGCCACCAGCTCATCCACTGTCTCTGTAGGATTGGCAGGACCACAGGCCGTCATCACAACGGCAATCACGGACATCACGATTTTGTTCATGGCGAGCGTCCTTTGGATTTCGGATTCACGAATCGGTCACGTTATCGGCACCAGCCGAATCCATGGTGACGACACGTTGAATGAACCGGGTCAGCATCGGTGACGGTTCAGTATCTCGACGCAGCAGATAAGTTGTCAGCATGGGTGGCGTTCCCGCCAACTGACGGGCCTTGACTCCAGGCTCTTTACTGGATGCGATATGCGCTGCACCTGCCAGACCAACCGCCAGTCCTGCGGATACCAGGGCCATCATCACGTCGAAGGTGGCAACGCGCTGGAGGATCTGCAACTCCTCGTCCCGCTTCTGCAGGATGCGGTCTATCTGGCGAGTATGCCCCTGGCATGCGGCCGGGTCGCCGAGCACCAACCGTTGCTGCAACACCATCTCCAGCGGAATGCGCCGGTGCTCCAGCAAGGGGTGGCGCAAAGACAGCGCCACCATCAATTCGTCATCCCACGCGGGAGTCGTCACGATGCCGTCGCCTACCTCGTCCGCCATAGACAAGCCCGCGTCGTACAGGTCTTCTTGCAAGCCTCTGATCTGCTGATCCAGTGGTACCTCGAACAGGCGGATTTCTACTTCGGGCTCTTCCTCGCGGCTACGGGCCAGCAAGGCAGGCAGCCGCGATGGCGTGATACCGTCGGACAGGGCAATGCGCAACTGGCCATGAAACCCACTGGCGGCCGATTTCGCACCATCGCGCGCTTGTTCCAGTGCCTCAAAGATACGTGGAACCCGCTCCAGAAATACTTTGCCGGCATGAGTCAGTCGAATGTTGCGTGTGGTACGGGTGAATAGCTTTGCTCCTAGTTCGTCTTCCAGATCTTTGATGGCACGGGATAGAGGTGACTGATCCATATGCAGTTTTTCTGCAGCCCGAGCAAAGTGAAGCTCCTCGGCGACCGTGAGAAAGTAGCGTAAATGTCTAAGCTCCATTGGAAAATTTTCCATTCCTGCGACACGCAAGCCCCCCCCCGGATTCTTGGGACTTTGAAGGCGGAGAATACCGGTCGTAATGCCGATGTACCAATATATCGAGCCTGTAAGTCGTTGTCGGCGAGTTAGCGACTGAGTGCGATTACTACAAGACCCGCTTCATTGAACTAGTGGTACCTTGTTGACAATCGAAGATGGTCTGAATAGCACATTTGATTCCGCCATGGTTGATGGATCGATAGCAGCAATTTCGGTAAAACAGGGATTCAATATACTCGGCACTTCTTGGCTATCGCAACTTGCCGCGCCTGCCTCAAGGGCCGCTCGCAGTTCGAACAAATACTGGCGCAGCAAGGCCATAGTCATGCTCCTATTTAGATAATTGCTGTCATCTCCGGCACGGCGGCAAACAGGTCCGCCTCCAGCCCGTAGTCGGCCACCGAGAAGATCGGTGCCTCCGGGTCCTTGTTGATCGCCACGATCACCTTGGAGTCCTTCATGCCCGCCAGGTGCTGGATGGCGCCCGAGATGCCGCAGGCGATGTACAGCTGCGGCGCCACGATCTTGCCGGTCTGGCCGACCTGCAGGTCGTTGGGGGCGTAGCCCGCGTCCACCGCGGCGCGGCTGGCACCGATGGCGGCGCCCAGCTTGTCGGCCAGCGGGGTGATGACTTCCTTGAACTTCTCTTCGCTGCCCAGCGCCCGGCCACCCGAGACGATGATCTTGGCGGCCGTCAGCTCGGGACGGTCGCTCTTGACGATCTCGGAACCCACGAAACTGCTCTTGCCGGAGTCGGCGACGGCGGCGACGGTCTCGACCGCTGCTGCGCCACCGGTGGCGGACGCGGCGTCGAAGCCAGTGCCGCGCACGGTGATGACCTTGGTGGCGTCGCCCGATTGCACGGTGGCGATGGCGTTGCCGGCGTAGATGGGGCGCTCGAAGGTGTCGGGGCCGTCGACCTTGGTGATGTCGCTGATCTGCGCCACGTCGAGCTTGGCGGCCACGCGGGGGGCCACGTTCTTGCCGCCGGCGGTGGCTGGGAACAGGATGTGGCTGTAGTTGCCCGCGATGGCCAGCACCTGGGCGGCGATGTTCTCGGCCAGGCCGTGCTTCAGGCTCGCGCCGTCGGCGTGGATGACCTTGGCGACGCCAGCGATCTGGGCGGCGGCGGCAGCAGCGGCGGCGGCGTTCTCGCCGGCGACGAGCACGTGCACGTCACCGACGCAGGCCTTGGCGGCCGTGACGGTGTTGAGGGTGGCGCTCTTGATGCTTGCGTTGTCGTGATCTGCAATAACGAGTGCGGTCATGGCTGGTGTCCTTTCGATGTTGTTGTGATGAGCCTTAGATGACCTTGGCTTCGTTCTTGAGCTTGTCAATGAGGGTGGCCGCGTCGGGCACCTTGACTCCGGCGCCGCGCTTGGGCGGCTCGCTGACCTTCAGCGTCTTGATGCGGGGTGCCACGTCCACGCCCAGTTCCTCGGGCTTGAAGGTGTCCAGCTGTTTCTTCTTGGCCTTCATGATGTTGGGCAGCGTGACGTAGCGCGGCTCGTTCAGGCGCAGGTCGGTGGTGATGACCGCAGGTATGTTCAGCGCCAGGGTTTCGAGGCCGCCGTCCACTTCGCGGGTCACGTTCACCTTGTCGCCAGCGATCTCGACCTTGGAGGCGAAGGTGGCTTGCGGCAGGTCGGCCAGCGCCGCCAGCATCTGACCCGTCTGGTTGCAGTCGTCGTCGATGGCCTGCTTGCCCAGGATCACGAGGCCGGGCTGTTCCTTTTCGATCAGAGCCTTGAGCAGCTTGGCCACGGCCAGCGGCTGCAGTTCTTCATTGGTCTCGACCAGGATGCCGCGGTCGGCGCCGATGGCCATGGCAGTGCGCAGCGTTTCCTGGCACTGGGCCACGCCGCAGGAGACGGCGATCACTTCGGTGACCACGCCTTTTTCTTTCAGGCGCACGGCTTCCTCAACAGCAATCTCGTCGAAGGGGTTCATGCTCATCTTGACGTTGGCGATGTCCACGCCGCTGCCGTCGGACTTCACACGCACCTTGACGTTGTAGTCCACCACGCGTTTTACGGATACGAGAATTTTCATGAGAGGATTTCCTATTGAGGTTCAGGCCACCGAGGGCATGGCCTGGAGCTCGCTTGCTGCGCGCTGCGCACGCGAAGTGATCATCACCGTTGCCTCGCCCTCGATGACTACGGTGTCCTTGACTCGGCAGACCGTGGACAGCACTGCCCGTGCCTTGGCCACCTCCACCGACAGTACGGTGACCGCGGCATGAACGGTGTCGCCCGGTTTGACAGGCACCTTGAAGCGCAATTGCTGCCCCAGATAGACCGTACCTGGCCCCGGCAGCCGGTTTGCGACCGCTGCAGAAATCACGCTGGCCGTCAGAAAGCCGTGCGCGATGCGTGCGCCAAATCGCGTCGTGGCCGCGAACTCTTCGTTGAGATGTACCGCATTGGTATCGCCGGAGACGCCAGCAAACATCACGATGTCCGCTTCGGTAATGGTCTTCGAGAAGCAGGCGTTCATGCCCGGCTGCAGATCCTCGACGTCGTAGCCATTCAGGTCGTTCATCGTCTATATCTCTCAGAGCTGGTCGTCCGACAATGCCAACGTGCTGGCCGCGCCATGGACCACGATGTCGCGCAGCGCGGAGGCCTCCACCAGGATGTGCGTCGCATAGTGGCTGGCCGTGATGCGCTTGGCCCGCAGAAAGCCCGCATCGCTGGAATCCGCCGCCAACTGCGCCGTGGCGGCTTCGGCCATGCGCGCCGACAGCCAGCCACCGATCACGGTGCCCGCCAATCGCAGGAAAGGCACCGCCCCCGCGGCGCAGTCCTGCGGCTGCGCGTCACTGTGGGCCAGCTGCCAGTCAGCCCCGTCCTCCAGAGCCCGAACTGCTCTCATCAACGCGTCGCCGATGGACGAGAGCTCCGGGTCGCGCGCATCCATCAACCGGCGCGCATCGCTGTCGATACGTGTCAACAAGCCCTTCAGCGTGCGTCCCCCCTCGCGTGCCAGCTTGCGGCCGATCAGGTCGTTGGCCTGGATGCCGGTGGTACCTTCATAGATCGTCGTGATGCGGGCATCGCGGAAGTACTGCGCGGCCCCGGTTTCCTCGATATAGCCCATGCCGCCATGAATCTGCAGGCCATCGGAGGTGATGCCCTGTGCGCTGTCGGTGCACCAGCCTTTGACCACAGGCGTCAGCAGGCCAACCAGGGCCTGTGCCTGCGCGCGCTCCTGCGCATCGGGGTGTCCGGCGACGCGGTCCATCTGGCCGGCACAGAAATAGGCCAGCGCGCGCATGGCCTCGGTGCGCGCCTTCATGTCCATCAGCATGCGCCGCACGTCGGGGTGGCCAGCGATGGTGCTGCTGCCGGCCAGCGCCGGCTTGCCCTGCACGCGCTCGAGCGCATAGGCCCGGGCATGCTGGTAGGCACGCTCGGAAACGCCCACGCCCTCCAGCCCGACGTTCAGCCGTGCGTGGTTCATCATGGTGAACATGCACGCCAGCCCCTGGTGCGGCTCGCCGACGAGATAACCGATCGCGCCCCCGTTGTCGCCGAAAGTCATAGAGGCCGTGGGGCTGCCGTGGATGCCCAGCTTGTGCTCGATCGAGGTGCAGGCCAGGTCGTTGCGTTCGCCCAGGGAGCCGTCGTCATTGACCAGGAACTTCGGGCACAGAAACAGCGAGATGCCTTTCACGCCCGGCGGCGCATCGGGCAGCCGGGCAAGCACCAAGTGCACGATGTTCTCGGTCATGTCGTGCTCGCCCCAGGTGATGAAGATCTTGTTGCCGCTGATGCGGTAGTGATCCCCCTCGGGCACGGCGCGGCTGCGCAGCGCGGCCAGATCGGATCCGGCCTGCGGCTCGGTGAGATTCATGGTGCCGGTCCAGCGGCCGGCGACCATGGGCTCCAGAAAGCGCTGCTTGAGCGCCTCGCTGCCGTGGTGGGCAATCGCCTCCACGGCACCGAGCGTGAGCATCTGGCACAGGCTGAAGGCCAGGTTGGACGATTTCCACATCTCCAGCACGGCGGTGGACACCAGCGTGGGCAGTCCTTGACCGCCCCACTCTGTGGAGGCCGGCATTCCAATCCAGCCGTTCTCGCAGAAGCTGGACCAGGCCTCGCGAAAGCCATCGGCGGGCGTGACCTCGCCATCGTGCCAGCGCGCGCCCTGCACATCGCCCGTACGGTTGAGTGAATCCAGCACGCCGGCGGCATAGTGGGCTGCCTCCTGCAGGATGGCCTCGACCAGGTCGGGTGTGGTCTCTTCATGGCCGGGCTGGGCGCAGATCGCTTCCAGGCCTCCGACTTCCTTCATCGTGAACAGCATGTCGCGCAAGGGCGCGGTATAGACAGACATGGCGGACTCCTTTGATGGTAGCGATCAAGCGTTTTGCGGTGTCGGCTGCAACGGGCGCAGTTCTGGCACGGCCTCTTGCGGAGTCGCCGACGTCGGGCCGCCGTACTTGATAAACGCCAGGGCGATTGCGCCGAGGACTCCGAAACCGCCGATCACCAGGAAGTTCTGTTCCAGCGGTAGTTCCAGTGCGACGATCTGGCCGATCAGCAGAGGCGCCGCAATAGCACCCAGGCGCCCTACGCCGGAGGCCATGCCGATACCGGTCGAGCGGATGGACATCGGGTAGAACTGCCCGCAGAAGGCATAGGCCACCAGTTGCGCACCAGTGGTGCAGGCGCCGACCGCGCCAATGATCAGATAGCGCACCTCGGTCAAGGTCTGGAACGTCATCAGGTACAGCAGCACGCCGCCCAGCGCATACATCGCCACCAGCACCCACTTGATGTTGAACTTGTCGGCGAGCCACCCGCCGCACACGGCACCGATGATCGCGCCAACATTCAGCGCGATCACGAAGCTGAGGGCAGACCCCAGGCTGTAGCCAGCCATCGCCATCAGCTTGGTCAGCCAGCTACTGAGCGCATAGACCATGAACAGACCCGAGAAGAAGGCGACCCAGAACAGCGCCGTGCTCAGGCCCCGCCCGTCCTGGAAAAGGCGGGTAACCGGTGCACCTGCCATGCGGTCAGCTGCCGGCACGAAGAACTGGGCGTCCGCCGGGTGCTTGCCGCCCGGCTGGAGATGGCGTGCCACTTCGGCTAGCTCACCATTGCGACGCTGAGCGATCAGGTAGGTCATGGACTCCGGCACCAACTTCAGGATGAACGGAACTAGCAGCACGGGCACCCCCGCCGCGATGAACACGGCCTGCCAGCCATACTCGCCGATCAGTTGCTTGCCCAGCACCGCAGCCAGGATGCCGCCCAGTGCGTAGCCCGAAGTCATCAGTGCCGTCATCAGGCTGCGGATCTTCTTGGGCGAATACTCGACCATCTGTGCCACGATGACCGGGAGCACGCCACCAATCCCCAAGCCAGCAATGAAGCGCACCACGCTGAAGCTGATGGGGTCCTTGGTGAATCCGGCGGCCGCAGTGAACACACTGAACAGCATGACACCAATGGAGAGGGCCCAGCGACGACCAATCCGGTCGGACAGCGTGCCCAGAACCATAGCACCGAACATCATGCCAAACAGCGCCGAACTGGCCATGAAACCGGCAGTCGATGCGTTCACGCCCATCTGCTGCATGATGGACGGCAGGGCGATGCCCACCACGGCGATGTCATAGCCGTCAATGATGAGAATCAACAGGCACCATAGAAGCACCTTGGCATGAAAGCGGTTGAAGCGAGCGTCGTCGGCGAGCTTCTGCATGTCGATTTGGCACACGTGTTTGTCTCCTTTGAACTTGGCTCCGGATCGTGGGGACGGCGGTCATCGCCGCACCGCTACATATCGTCCAGCGCACGCAAGGAATCGTAGGTGCCGGTGCAGCAATCCGCGATGACGAAGCGCCCCGATCGAATGACAAACGGCCCCTTTCTGAGGGCCCCGTCAAGTGCGCCAAGAGGTCAAGCGTCAAGCAAAATTGAGATGAACCCTGTCGAGCATCTGTGAAAGGTGCCACTTCAAGACCAGTTTGAATCACACCGGC
>JBHIWE010000160.1:0-10166 GCA_041987645.1 Acidovorax sp.
GGCGGAGGGTTGGGGGACGGTCGTCGAATCAGTCACATCAAAAATCAGGTCAGGTCAGTTAGTCGCATCCATCCAGCAGGCCGAAAGGGGCCAGCGCCTCGGCCCAGGCCGCGCATTTGCGCTCGACGCTCCAGGAAGCGTTCGCCGGGCTGGTCGAAGGCAGCCTCAAGGAGGCGATGGCGCCCTCGCCTCCCGCATCCTGGGGCGGCAGCCCCAGGCTGGCGCGCACGGCACGGGCATGGCGGAAGCTTTCCCCGCCATTGTGGGCGATGGCGGCCAGCGCCGGCACGGCGGCGCGCAAGGCCGCGAAATCGTTGACCACGGCGTTGCGGATATCCGCGTCCAGGCTGCCTTCGCGTTCGCAGGCGGCATAGACATCCCACAGGCCCAGACCCCGCTCCAGCAGCCAGGCGCAGCGGCCAGCGTAGTCCCCGGGCCCGGGCTGCGGCTGGCCCGGCCAAAGTGCCTGCAGGATGCGCCAGAACTGATTCTGCGGATGGCCGTAGTACTGCCCCGCCCGCAGCGAGGCCACGCCCGGAAAGCTGCCCAGGATGAGCACGCGCGTGCCGGCCGACACCACGGGCGGCAGGCCGGTGAGCTGCGGCGCGGCGGGCGGGGTAGGCATGGCGGGCACGGGGCTGGGAGTCATCTGGGGCTTGCTACTAAAAATATAGCTCATTGCCCAGAAAAGACCTGGGCTGGCGGCCCAAAACGCTCAGATCTCCGGGCACAGGGCACGCAGGCGCGGCAGCGCCTCGATGGCGTTGGCGCTGCTGGCGCGGGCCAGCTCGGCCACGGGCATGCCGCGCAGCGCGGCGATCGTCTCGGCAATGCGCGGCAGTTCGCCGGGCGCATTGCGCGCCGCGGGCACGCCGGCCGCGCGCTGGGCGGCCGTCACATAGAGCCAGTGCGGCGGGATGTCGGGCGCATCGGTTTCCAGCACCAGCGACTCGAGCGGCAGCTCGGCCGCCAGCCGGCGCAGCTGCAGCGCCCGGTCGTAGGTGACGGCACCGCCGAAGCCCAGCTTGAAGCCCAGGCCGATGAAGGCCTCGGCCTGCTGCCGGCTGCCGTTGAAGGCGTGGGCGATGCCGCCCGCCACGGGAATGTCGCGCAGGCCCTTGAGTACCTTGTCCACCGAACGGCGCGTGTGCAGGATCACCGGCAGGCCGAAGCGCTGCGCCAGCCGCAGTTGGGCGCGGAAGATGGCCTCCTGCCGCGCCGCATCCAGGCCAGGGACGAAGAAATCCAGGCCGATCTCGCCCACGGCCGCCAGGTGCGGGTCGGCCTGGTGCGCGGCCAGGGCCTCCTGCAGCGCAGGCAGGTCATCGTCCTGCGCACCGGGAGTAAACAGCGGGTGGATGCCCAGCGCATAGCTGTCGCCATGGCGGTGGGCAAGCTGGCGCACGGTGTCCCAGTTGGCCCGCTCCACCGCCGGCAGCACGCAGTGCGCCACGCCGCGTTCTGCGGCCTCCCGGCGCGTGGCGTCGGCATGCGCCTGCCCGCCATGGGCGACGAATTCGTCGAGGTGTACGTGGGTGTCTATCCATGCGGCCATGGGCCGATGATGCCAGCCGTACCATGCCCGGGCCGGAGCCCGCCCAGGAAACACGCAGACACAAATGGGCGCGCTCGTTCCGTGCTACCGTCAGCGCAGCAATTTTTCCGGGGCCGCAAGCGTTCCGGCGTGCAACGCCAGCCCTGGCACGCGCACGCCGGGGCGACACTGGCCCCTTTCTTTGGTTATGAGGTGACAGACAGCATGCCCCGGTTCGGCCGCTTGCGCTCATCACAGTCGGCCGGGCAGGAGGGCCTCGGCACCGCCCGCACGCCCGCATCCGATCCGGGCGTGCCGGCCCGCCACCCGCATGCCCTCTGGTATGTCAGCGCCATCGGCGTGCTGGCCCTGCTGCTGG
Organism: Acidovorax sp.; assembly: GCA_041987645.1. GTDB lineage: Bacteria > Pseudomonadota > Gammaproteobacteria > Burkholderiales > Burkholderiaceae_C > Paracidovorax. The sequence goes on from JBHIWE010000160.1 coordinate 1,914, forward strand.
CCCTCAGCCTGTGGTGGGGCCTGCAGCGCGTGCCTGCGCCCGCCTCCGCCCCCCCGCAGTCCGCCCCGGCAGCCACGACGGCCTTCACCCAGCATGAGATCGACGAAGCCGTGCGGCGCTCCCTGGAAAGCCGCCCCCTGCCCTCGCCCGCCACACGCGCCGCCGCCGCGGTGGCGCCCTCGGTCGTGCGCGTGGTGGGCTACGGCCGCACCCGCAAGGGCCGGGAGTTCGAGCGTGGCATCGGCACCGGCGTGGTGGTGGTCGAGCGCGGCGTCATCCTCACCAACCTGCACGTCGTCAAGGGAGCGCACCGCATCAATGTGACCTTCGCCGACGGCTCCGATTCGCAGGCCAAGGTGACCGGCATGCAGCCGCAAAACGACATCGCCGTACTGCAGGCCCAGCGCGTGCCGGACCACCTGCAGGCCGCGCCGCTGCGCTCCACCCACAATCTGAAGCCTGGCGACCAGGTAGTGGCGTTGGGCTTTCCGTTCGGTATCGGCCCGTCGGTGTCGGCGGGTGTGGTTTCAGGCCTGCAGCGCGAATTCGAATCGCCTGACGGCGGCCAGGAGATCAGCAACCTGATCCAGTTCGACGCCGCCGCCAACCCCGGCAACTCGGGCGGCCCGCTGGTCACCATGGACGGCGAGGTGGTCGGCATCGTCACCGCCATCCTCAACCCCACGACGGCGCGCACCTTCATCGGCATCGGCTTCGCCGTGCCCATCGAGAACGCGGCCGCAGCCATCGGCAAGCAGGTGCGCTGATTCATGCAGGCGGCGCACGCGCCGTTTGCCTCACAATCCGGCGCCTTTCCCCCTTTTCCCTTTCACTTTCCCTCGATACAGCCAGGACTGTCCAGTGACCACCGCAGCGCAACGCCCCGAACTCCCCGACCATCTCTCCATCGACCCGCGCAGCGCCTTCCATGTGCCCGCCGTGTTCGAGCACGACATCGGCATCCGCCTCAACGGCAAGGAACGGTTCGACGTGGAGGAATACTGCGTGAGCGAAGGCTGGGTGAAAGTGCCCGCCGGCAAGACGCTGGACCGCAAGGGCCGGCCGCTGCTGATCAAGCTCAAGGGTACGGTCGAAGCGTTCTACAAGTAAGCGGCACGCAAGAGAGTACGCGCCCCTGGTGCGATGCAAGCGAGGCATCGCATTGTCTCCGGCGGTATTGTGGCTGATAACTATTTTCATTTAGAATTTTCAGCAGATCCGCCCGACTGACCTGCGGCCCGGCCTCTGGGCTTCGGGCCCGGTCTTCTTTCTGGCGGCCCCCGGCTGCCCCGCAGCCGGTCGGGGCCTTCGTTGACCACGCCTTGCCGCCGCCCATGACCGCTGATACTCCCCGCCCTTTTTCCGGCGCGCCACGCCTTCACGTGAGCGATGCCGCGCGCCACCGCGGGGCCATCGTCTCCCGCGCCATCGCCGCCATCGCCGGCGGCTATGTGCTGGCGGCGCTGTGCTCGACGGCGCTGGCACTGTGGCTGCCCCTGGCGCGCGCAGAGGCGGTCACCACCGGCGCCCTCGCTTCGTTCGCGGTCTATGCGGGTGCGGTGATGTGGGCCTTCGCGGCGCGCACCGCGGGGCGTGCCTGGGCCGGCATCGCCGGGCCGTGCGCCGTGCTGGGCGTAGCGGTCTGGCTCACGCTGCGTGCCGCGGGGGTGGCGGCATGAAGGGCGGCTTCCGCCAGTCGATGGCCTGGCTGCACACCTGGTCGGGACTGCTGGTCGGCTGGGTGCTGTTCATGGTGTTCGCCTCGGGCACCTCGGCCTATTTCCGGGAAGAGATCAGTTTCTGGATGAAGCCCGAGCTGCACCGCACGCCGGCCGAACCTGCCGCGGAGCAGGCGCAGGCGGTGAAGCAGGCCATCCGCCTGCTGGAGCGCGAGGGCGCAGGCAGCCCACGCTGGACCATCGTCCTGCCGGACGAACGCGATCCCTCCGTGCAGGTGTCGTGGCTGCAGCCCAAGCCCCCCGCAGGTGGCGGTACCCGCCCGCGCCCCCTGGCCGTGAACCTCGACCCGGCCACAGGCGAGCGCCTGGCCGACACCCGTGCCACGCGCGGAGGCGACTTCCTCTACCGACTGCATTTCGACCTGCACTACATGCCCGTCAAGTGGGCGCGCTGGATCATCGGCTTTTGCGCCATGTTCATGCTGGTGGCCATCGTCAGCGGCATCGTCACGCACCGGCGCATCTTCAGCGACTTCTTCACTTTCCGCCCCCGCAAGGGCCCGCGCTCGTGGCTGGACGCGCACAACGCCGCCGCCGTGCTGGCGCTGCCCTTCCACCTGATGATCACCTACACCGGGCTGGTCACGCTGATGTTCATGTACATGCCCTGGGGCGCGCAGGCGGTCTACAAGGGCGACGAGAAGACCTTCACCGCGGAGGCCTTCCCCAACGCCCGCGCCAACGTGCCTCAGAAGGCCGCCGGCCGCCCCGCCCCGCTGGTGCCGATCGCGCCGCTGCTGGAACAGAGCCGCGCGCACTGGCTGGGCCGTTCCGCAGCACGCGTGGTGGTCACGCTGCCGGGCGATGCGAACGCAGCCATCACCATCTACCGCGACGACTCCGCGAACCTGTCGGCCAACTACGCCTCGATGGTGTTCGACGGCACCACCGGCCGGCTGATCGAGACACGTGGCGAGAACATCCCCCCCGCCTCCGAGACGCGCGGCGTCTTCGTGGGCCTGCACATGGCGCATTTCGCCGGGCCGCTGCTGCGCGGTCTGTTCTTTCTCTCGGGCCTCGCCGGCTGCCTGATGGTGGCGACCGGCCTGCTCATGTGGGCCGTGAAGGAGCGGCCCAAGCACGCCAAGGCGCTGGCGCGCGGCGGGCGCATCGGCTTCGGGCTGCGGCTGGTGGACGGGCTCAACATCGGCGCCATCGCGGGCGTGCCGCTCGCCATCGCAGCGTACTTCTGGGCCAACCGGCTGATTCCGGTGGGCATCGCCGGCCGCCCGGACCGGGAAATCGCCGTCTTCTTCGCATCGTGGGGCCTGGCCGCACTGGCGGGCATCGCCTGGCCGTCACGGCGCATGTGGCAAGTGCAACTCACGGTGGGCGGCATGCTCTTCGCGCTGGTGCCCCTGCTCAACCCGCTGACCGGCGGCTCCGGCCTGTTCACTGCCGCTGCCAGCGGCCACTGGAATCTGGTGGGCTTCGATACCGTCTGCCTGCTGCTGGGCGCCGGCCTGCTGAGCAGCGCTTGGTGGCTGTCTCGCCGCCAGGCCACGGCACGCAGCGCGGGCACGCAGGCATCGCGCCGTACAGCCACGAGCGCCACCACTCGTCAGACCGCCCCCCTGCATCCCGAGCCGCCTCTGGTGCCGGCGCGCCATGCGCTGGGCGCGGCAGAGTCCCCATCGCCATGAGCGCGCCGCATTACGTTCTGGCCATCACGGCCTGCTTGGCTGCGTTCGCCGCGCTGGGCCTGGCCATGGACCGCCACTACGCCGATGCCCATGGCCGCGGCTGCGAACCCAGCCCCGGCCAGCGGCGCAACCTGCGCTGTGCCGGCGCGGCCGGGCTGCTGCTGTCGCTCTGGGCCTGCCTGGCCGGGGCGGGCACCGCGCATGGCTGGGTGCTCTGGTTCGGGGTGATGACGCTGTCGGCGCAGGCCGTGACGCTGCTGCTGAGCTATGCGCCGCGCCGGGCCCAGCACGCGCTGCAGGGGTTGGCCCTGCTGGCCCTGGCCAGCGCGGCCTGGTCCGTATTGAGCGCTTGAAGCCCCAGGGCGCACCGGCACCGATGCGCCCTGCCCCGACTAGAACCGCGCGTGGATGATGCCGCCGCCCTGCAGCTGGCATTCGCCATCGCCGCCGCCCGCCATGCCGCGCACGGGGTCGGCCATGTGCAGGCGGCAGCGCATGTGCTGGCCGCCGGGGGTGCGCAGGTTCGCCAGCACCTTGCCGGAGTAGCGGGTGGTGAAATCGCGCCAGACATAGGTGTCTGCGCTGCCCCAACCCCAGTAGGGCCAGTCGGTCCAGCCTTCCGTCCAGCCGTCCCACAGCGGGGCGACGCCTTCGCGCTCGGTCTGCTGGGTGATCTGGAAGAAATGGCCCTGGTAGGTGGCCTTGGGCAGCGTCGCGGTCATGGTGCCGCTGATGCCACCGTTCTGGCTGGTCCAGGAGATCAGCACGGGTTCAGCCGCCTTGCCGTGGCGAACCAGGTCACCACCACCCATGCCGGACGTGACGGTGCTGCAGGCGCTCAGGCAGGCCAGCACGGCGCAGGCCGCCAGGCCCATGGCGGCGCGGGATTGCGTGGAAGTTTTCATGGCGAAATATCTCGGTGCGTTGAAGTCGTGAGCAGAAGCCGTGCGGGCCGCCGGGGCGCGCTCAGCTGGCACGCTTGGCAGCGGGCGAAGCGACTGCAGCAGCGGCGGCACCGCTTCCGCCGGCATGCCCCAGCCGCGCCAGTCCGTTCTGGATGGCATCGAAGCCATGGGCCAGCTCATGCTGCGTCCAGCGGGCGCCGCTCAGCAGCTTGTCGCCCACATCGCGGGCATCGTGGGCGGCGGAGCCGGCAGCGCTGCGGGCCTCGTCCCCGCTCCAGGTCGCGGCGTTCTCCAGGCCCTGCGCGGCCGCCTTGAGTTCGTAGCCAGCGTCGTGATAGGCCTTGTGCTCCAGCGATTCGGCGGCCTTGTCGTGGTAGGCCAGCGCGAGGGCATGGTCCGCCCGGGCAAAGGCGGTGGTGAGCTCGCGCTCGGTCTTGACCTTGCCCCGGCCCAGCGCGGTGGCCGTCCGGTCCAGCTGCGCCTCGGCCCCCTGCAGGGCATTGCGGGCAGCGCCATGGGCGCGGGTGCCCTCCAGGCGCAGCAGGGCCGAGGCTTGCCGCACGTTCAGCGCTGCGGTCTGGTAGTCCTTCTTCGCGAATTCGGCCAGCGCGGCGGTGAAGTGGCGCTGCGGCTCCTGCGTGAACGGGTACCAGCTCTGCACATCCGTGAGCACCCAACGGCGGTCCAGGTCAGCGCGCTGGGCGCGGGTCAGGGTGCGGTCGAGCCCGGCCGTGTCGTGGATCTTGCCGGCGCGCACCTGGTCGGCGGTGTGGTCGATCTGCTGGACCAGCGCCGCCATGCGGGCCTGCACATCGTGCGCCTGCTTGGCATCGGTGGCGGCCTGCGCCTTATCAGCCTTGGCAGCCTGCTCGGCCTGGGCATGCAGGGCGCGGGCCGCGGCCTGCAACGATTCGGCGGCCCTGGCGTTGTCCTTGGCGGCCAGCGCGGTGCGCGCCGCCGCCAGTGCGCGGCTTACGTCATCAACCACCGGGGTCAGGCTGAGGTCGTCGTACTGGATCCAGTCGGCGGGCGCGGCGCCGGCCACAGCCGGGGCGGCAGGTAACACCGGCTGGGAGGCTGCTGTGGCGGGCGGTGCAGCGCGGGTCTGGGCCATGGAGGCCACGGGGAACTGGGCGAACAGCGCGAGTACGGCGACAGCGGCCGGATAGCGGCGAAGGGACGGCATGGTGATTTTTCTCAGGGCGGGGCGATGGGACGGGGAGCGGTCGAGTTGCCTGGCAAGCGCGCCTTTTCAGGCGTTGATGGCGGCATCGTGTGTCTGCACGTCGGTGCTGCTGGCGGCCAGCACTTCATGCGCGCGGCGGACCTGGTCGGCGTCGCCATGCACCAGCACCAGGAACTTGCTGGCCTTCAGGGCGGTTTCGTAGCGGAGCACCGAATCCTTGGGCACGCCCAGCGCCGTGAGGGCGCCCACCAACGCGCTGAAGCCGCCGCCCAGCACTGCGCCCTGCAGACCACCGGCAATGGTGGCGGCCAGCGGGCCCAACACCACGATGTGGCCCACGACCGGCACGAACATCAGCGCCGAGCCGAACAAGATGCCTGCCAGGCCGCCCCAGAAGGCGCCGAGCTTGCCGAAGAACCGGGCGCGATCGCCGGCATTGAAGTAGCCCACCACGTTCTCTTCCGTGTGGTAGTCCTTGCCGATGATGGAGATGGCCTTCATGTCGAAGCCGGCATGCGCGAGCTTGCGGATCGCCTCCTCAGCCACCGAGTGCGAGTCGTACACCGCGACGACGATGCTGTTGAGAGGGGAAGTGCTGAGGGTGTTCATGGCATGACTCCTTGATCGAAATGGCCCCGGCAGCGCCCGCTGCCGATGTGAATCCAATGTAGGCAGCGCCACCGCGGCGGCACAGTGCGCGTCGTCACGGCGGGTACGTGCCAAAGGTCACCCCGAAGTCACGACCTGGCGCCATGCACGCGGGAATGCAGCCCGCGACCCAGGCCCAGCGGCCCTCGACCAAAAGCCCGCCGAACTTGTCGTGAATGAGGGTGGGGCGCTGCGCGGTGGCTGCGCGCCGAGGGACCCGTGGGCGTGCGGGGCGGCATCGCGCAGACGCCGCGTCGCCCAGCACGCTGGCGAACGGAACGTGCCGCGGGTCCTGTGGTTCAGCGCCTGCTGAAGGACCGCAGGGCCACGCGATGCGCAAGAGGCGGGCGGGCTCGCTGAGCCCGCCCCTGGAGACATGGAAACGGATGGAGCCGAGCCCCGCGTGCTGCCACGCGGGGCTCGGCGATGCGGCGGCCCCAGCCCGGTGGGCGGGATGCTGGCGGCAGGCCGTCGTCAGCTGGCGGACGCGGCGCTCACGGCGGCGATCTTGGGCGTACCTGCCCAGTGGAAGAACACGTCGCGACCCTGCTTGCCGTCGAGCGTGACCTCGCGCGACTCGGTCAGGCCGTTGGCGGTGGCCGTCACGCGGTACTTGCCAGGGGGGAGCTTGGCATAGGTCATGGGCCCGGCGCTATTGAGCACCAGCAGGGGCGCGCCGCGATCGTCGGTCACCAGCAGCTTGACGCCGGCCTCGAATTCGTTGTCCTTGCGCGCCGAGAAGACCATGCGCAGCGGCCATTCCTTGGCCGTCTTGCGCATCGCCTCCTGCTCGCTGTGGCCGATGCCGCCGTTCTCGTAGGTCGTGGCATGCGCCTTTTCGAGCAGGATCAATTCGTCCTGCGCGCGTGCCGGCAGCGTGACGGCAGACATCAGCACAGCCAGGGTGATGGCGCCCAGCGTGGCGCCGCGGGAAGTGGTCTGGAAACGCATCATGAACTCCTTCGGATCGGGTTCGGGGCTGTAGCCGCTGCGACCATCGCACCGGCCACCCACGGAACGGAATCTAGGCCTGGGCGGCAGCCCCGGGCAGTGCCGAAGGTCACTGCGTGGGCACGACTTCGGACGGCCCTGCGCAGGGCCGCGATGCGCGCGGCTCGGCTCGGGGAGGCTCAGGGCGCGAAGCTCAGACGCAATTCGGTGCCAGCGCCCGGCCGGCTGTCGATGGCGAGCGCGGCGCCGATCAGCGCCGCCTGCTCCTCGATGCCCACCAGCCCGTAATGGCCGGCATGCGGCGCCGCGGATCGAAGCCCACGCCGTCGTCGCGCACGCGGAGCACGGCGCGCTCGCCTTCCGCCTCCAGCGCCACGACCACGCCGCGGGCCTGCGCATGGCGCTCCACGTTGCGCAGGGCCTCCTCGGCAATGCGGTAGAGGGTCTCGGCCCGCTCGTCGGCCAGATCGGCGGCCGCGCCGGCGAAGCTGAATGCGGTGGCGAGCCCCGTGCGCTCGCCGAAGCGCCCGAGCAGGTCGCGCAGCGCGGCGGCCAGGCCCTTTTCGCGCACGGTGCCGTGGCGCATCTGCGTGATGGCGGCGCGCGCATCGGCCAGGCCCGAGGCAGCCACCTCTTCGGCGCGGCCCAGCTCAGCGGCCAGCTCCTCGGGCGCCATGCGGCCCTGCAGCTTGCGCACCAGCCGGATCTGCTGCAGCAGCGCCATCAGCGAATGCGCCAGCGTGTCGTGCAGCTCGCGCGCCAGCCGCAGCCGCTCGCGCGTGACGGCGGCGTGGCGCGCCTCTTCCGACAGGCGCTGGATGCGCGCCGTGCGCTCGGCCACGCGCTCGTCCAGCTCCGCGTTCAGCACCGCCAGCGCCGCCTTCTCGGCCTGCAGCTGCGCGATCAGCCCGGCCATGGCGGCACCGATGCGGCCGACCTCGTCCTGCCCGCGCGGCGGCTCGATGTCGCTGCGCAGGCCGTCGCGGATCTGCTGCGCCTGCACGGCCAGGGTATTGAGCCGGCGCGTGAGCCAGCGCGTGAGCAGCGGCGCGCTGCAGGCTGCCAGCAGACCGGCCAGCAGCACCGTGAGCAGCACCGTGCTGCGCAATTGCTCGTCGCTGCGAAGCGCGATGCCGGCCGGCTGGCGCACGACGACCGTCCAGCCCGGGCCGCCCGGCACC
>JBHIWE010000161.1:0-10159 GCA_041987645.1 Acidovorax sp.
GGCCACCATGGGCGGCATCCAGGACTCCAGCCGCAAGATCGGCGACATCATCGGGGTGATCGACTCCATCGCTTTCCAGACCAATATCCTGGCGCTGAACGCGGCCGTGGAAGCCGCGCGTGCGGGTGAGCAGGGGCGCGGCTTTGCGGTGGTGGCGAGTGAAGTGCGGGCGCTGGCAGGCCGCTCGGCCGAGGCCGCGCGCGAGATCAAGGCGCTGATCGGTGCCTCGGTCCAGCAGGCCGAGGCCGGAGCGACGCGCGTGCAGGCCGCCGGCAGCACCATGGAGGAGATCCTCGGGTCGGTGCGCCGCGTGGGCGACATCGTTGGGGAGATCTCCGCTGCTACGGCGGAGCAGGCGAGCGGCATCGGCCAGGTGAATGGCTCGATCAATCAGCTCGACCAGATGACCCAGCAGAACGCCGCGCTGGTCGAGGAGTCGGCCGCCGCGGCCGAGAGCCTGCGCGACCAGGCCGCGCGGCTGGCCAAGGCGGTGGAGTTTTTCCGCCTGTCGGCCGGGCCGCAGCAGACGACTTCCGGGCCTGCGCCGGCGCAGGTGGACAGCGCTGCGTCGCGCCCTGCGCTGCCGCAATAGCAAGGCTGCAAGGCTCCGAGGCCGCTTGGCGACCCTGGATGCAGTCTCGCTGGACTGGACATGCTCTGCGGTGCCCCGGATTGACCCTGGGGCCACGGCGGCAGTCATGGACTCATAGCTTCACGGTCCCACGCTGTCGCTTGTCGCCTTAGCAGCGTCCCTCGTGGTCGACTGGGCGCTGCTGATGGGGGACATCGGCCACTTCAAGCGCTTCAACGGCGACCTGGACCCCTCTCGCGGGCGACCGCTGGGGGGGCCGATCGCCTGCGCCCATGCGGCCAGGTAGCGCGCCCAGCGTTCCGGACGCCGGCGCGAGGAATCGGCTGAACCGGAATGCACACGGGTAGCGGCCCGGGCGCAGTCCTGAGCCGCCCCGCGCACCCCGCACTGTCAGCGTGAACCGCCACCGTCTCCGCGAAGCAGTCCCTCCCCGGGCCGTGCCTGCGCCAGGGCCCATTCCGCATCGCTGTCGTCCTTGAGTGCGACGCCAGTCGCTCCCAGCCGCTGGGCCTGCCGCATCAGCCAGGCCAGCTTGAAGGCTGCGCTGGCGTAGCTCAGGCCTTCGGCGCGCACGTTGGAGATGCAGTTGCGCTCGGCATCGCTGCGCCCGCGCCGGGGCGCGTGGGTGAGGTAGATGCCCAGGCTGTCGGGGGAACTCAGGCCTGGCCGCTCGCCGATCAGCATGGCGCAGAGGCTCGCGCCCAGCAGCTCGCCCACTTCGTCGGCCACTGCCACGCGGGCCTGTCGCACGATCACGACCGGTGCCACGGTGGCATCGGCCGGCAGCAGTGGCGCCAGCGCCTGCAGCAGCGGCACGGCGTGGCGCTGCACGGCCAGCGACGAAAGCCCGTCGCCCACCACCACGCATAGCGTGGGCTTCGGGCCTGCGGCCTGCGCGGCCTGCGTCTGCAGCGCCAGGGCGTCTTCGGGGTGCAGCTGGCGGCCCAGGTCGGGGCGGCGCAGATAGGTGGCGCGGTCGTCGGCGCGGCTGCGGGCCTGCAGCACCGCGTGGCCTGCGTTGCGCAGCGCGTCGGCCAGGGCCTCGGCATCCAGCGGCGCATGGATGGCGTCGCGCGCCATGGCGTGCGCCCAACCGAAGCGCAGCGCCTCGTCGGTGGGAATGGCCACGCCGGCGCGGCCCAGGGCGATGCGTGCCGGGGTGGCCTGGCGCCAGCCCTGCCAGGGCATGGCGGTGACGGCGGACGGCGCGGCGGTGTCCGGGGCTGCCGGCAGGGCGGCGGGCGCTGCGGCGGGCTCTCGGGCTTTGTCGTTGGAATTGTCCATGTCGTTCGCTGCACTCAAGGGGCTGGCGTGCCCAGCACGTGCGCCAGCGCCAGCGGCGCGGCGCCGTCGCGCAGCCGGCCCTGGGCCGTGGTCAGGCCCTGGCGTTGCAGCCAGGCCTCGAATTCGGGCGCGCGCTGCAGGCCCAGCGTGTCGCGCAGGAAGAGCGCGTCGTGGAACGAGGTGCTCTGGTAGTTCAGCATGATGTCGTCCGCCCCCGGCACGCCGATGAGGAAGTTCAGCCCGGCCGTGGCCAGCAGCACCAGCAGCGTGTCCATGTCGTCCTGGTCGGCCTCGGCATGGTTGGTGTAGCAGATGTCGCAGCCCATGGGCAGGCCCATCAGCTTGCCGCAGAAGTGGTCTTCCAGCCCGGCGCGGATGATCTGCTTGCCGTCGTAGAGGTATTCGGGGCCGATGAAGCCCACCACCGTGTTCACCAGCAGCGGGTGGTAGCGGCGCGCCAGCGCATAGGCGCGCACCTCGCAGGTCTGCTGGTCCACGCCGTGGTGGCCGCCGGCCGAGAGAGCGCTGCCCTGGCCGGTCTCGAAATACATGACGTTGTCGCCCACCGTGCCGCGCCGCAGCTGCAGCGCGGCGTCGTAGGCTTCGTCGAGCACGGAGATGCTCACGCCGAAGCCGCTGTTGGTCTTCTCGGTGCCGCCGATGGACTGGAACACCAGATCCACCGGCACGCCCGCGTTCATGAGCTGCAGCGTGTTGGTGACGTGGGTCAGCACGCAGGCCTGGGTGGGGATCTCCAGGCCCTGGATCAGCGTGTCGAACATGCGGCACAGGCCTTCGAGCGTGGCCATGCTGTCGGAGACCGGGTTGATGCCGATCACCGCATCGCCCGCGCCCAGCATCAGTCCGTCCAGCACCGAGGCGGCCACGCCGCGCAGATCGTCGGTGGGATGGTTGGGCTGCAGCCGCACGCCGATGCGGCCGGCCAGCCCCTGCGTGTTGCGAAAGCGCGTGACCACGCGGCACTTGCGCGCCACGGCGATCAGGTCCTGGTTGCGCATGATCTTGCTCACGGCCGACACCATCTCGGGCGTGAGCCCGGGCGCGAGCGCGGCCAGGGCCTCGGGCGTGGCGGCGTCGCCCAGCAGCCAGTTGCGCCAGTCGCCCACCGTCATGTGGCGGATGGGCGCGAAGGCCGCGGCGTCGTGGCCGTCGATGACCAGGCGGGTGATGGCGTCGTCCTCGTAGGGCACCAGCGCCTCGTTCAGGAAGGTGGTGAGCGGCAGATCGGCCAGCACGTGGCGCGCCGCCATGCGCTGCTGGGCGGTGGCCGCGCCCACGCCGGCCAGGTAGTCGCCCGAGCGGGCGGGGCTGGCATGGGCCATCACCTGGCGCAGGTCGTCGAAGGCATGGCCCTGGCCGCCCAGGGTGGTGTGATAGCGCATGGCGGGGCTCTTCTGTTGCAGGCTCGTGATCGGGTCAGGGGGTGGCGGTGTCCAGCATCGCGTCGGGTGCGGCTTCGGCGCGGCGGCCGGCGGTGCGGGCGTAGTAGGCCCAGGCCAGCGCCATCAGCGCGAGGAAGATGCCTGCCAGCACCGTGTTGAACCACACCATGGCGATCAGGCAGACCACGCCCAGCGCCAGCGCCAGCATGGGGAAGAAGGGGTAGAGCGGCGCGCGGTAGGGGCGGTGCATCGCAGGCTCGGTACGGCGCAGGCGCAGCAGCGCGGCCATGGAGACGATGTACATCACGATGGCGCCGAAGACCGCCATGGTGACGATGTTGGCGGTGAGCGTCTGGCCGCCGAACTGGACCCATTCGTCGCTGAAGATCGCGGCCACGCCGATGGCGCCGCCGGCCAGCAGGGCGCGGTGGGGCGTGTTGAAGCGCGGGCTGAGTTCAGCGAAGGCGCGGGGCAGGTAGCCGGCGCGAGCCAGCGCGAAGATCTGGCGCGAATAGCCCATGATGATTCCGTGGAACGAGGCCACCAGTCCGAAGAGGCCGATCCAGACCATCATGTGCAGCCAGCCGCTGTTGGCGCCCAGCAGCGCCTTCATGGCCTGGGGCAGCGGGTCGTTGATGTTGGCCAACGTGCGCCAGTCGGTCACGCCGCCGGCCATGATCATCACGCCGAAGGCCAGCGCCACCAGCGTGAGGATGCCGGCGATGTAGGCGCGGGGAATGGTGCGCTGCGGGTCGCGCGCCTCTTCGGCCGCCATGGCCGCGCCTTCGATCGCCAGGAAGAACCAGATGGCGAACGGGATCGAGGCGAAGATGCCCGCCACCGTGGCGCCGCTGAAGCTGTCGCTACCGGCCCATCCCAGGTTGGCGAACTGCGCCCACGACCAGCCGGGGCTGACCACGCCCATGAACACCAGCAGCTCGAAGATGGCCAGCAGCGTGACCACCAGCTCGAACGTGGCGGCAATGCCCACGCCCACCCAGTTCAGCCCGATGAACACCGCATAGGCGCCGAGCGCGATGTACTTGGCGTTGATGGCCGGAAACTGCACGTTCAGGTAGGCGCCGATGGCCAGCGCAATGGCCGGTGGCGCGAAGACGAATTCCACCAGCGTGGCGTAGCCCGCGATGAAGCCGCCCGCCGGCCCGAACGCGCGGCGCGCATAGGCGAAGGGGCCGCCCGCGTGCGGGATGGCGGTGGTGAGTTCGGTGAAGCTGAAGATGAAGCTGGTGTACATGGCCGCCACCAGCACGGTGGCGACCAGGAAGCCCAGCGTGCCGGCCGTGGCCCAGCCGTAGCTCCAGCCGAAGTATTCGCCGGAGATGACCAGCCCGACGGCGATGCCCCAGAGCTGGAAGGTGCCCAGTACCTTCTTCAGGTGCGGTGCGTGGGCCGTGGGAGCGGATGTGGGTGCCGATGTGTGCATGGGAAACGACCTTGCTGCGTTGAAAGGTGCGATGGGAAGAATTCCTGCCTATTGCATCAACGCGGAGCCGGGCTTGCCTATCCCGATTGGGCAAAGTGGCTGGCAGCGGGTTTTTTTTCCGATCCGGGATAGCGCCCTAGGGGTTTGCGCTGGGTATCTGGCGTCTTTCTTGCATCAAATTCGCCATTCCACCCCCGAATGCCCCACGACATGGCCGCCGCGCATCCTTTCCGCACTGCCTCGGTGCCCCCTGGTCCGGGCCCGCTGCGCTGGCGGGTGCGCGAGAGCGACGACGTGGATGAACATGCCGACCAGATCTCGGACTGGTCGCAGCAGTACGACCAGCTGCGCGGCGGCCGGTTCGCCGGGCGCGTGCGCGAACTGTGGATGGGCGATCTGCGCCTGCAGGTCTTTCACGAGCACACCTCCCAGCCCACCAGCCAGCAATGCGCACCCTGGCAGGGCTCGGTCTGGTTCGGGCTGCCCGATGGCCGCAGCGCGCAGCCGCTGCACTTCTGCGGGCGCGAGCGGCGCACCGATGCGCAGCGCTTCGTGCTGCGGGCACGGGCCAGCGATGGCTTCACGCTGCGCACGCCGGAAGACTTCGGCATCTATGGCGTGGTCATGGACCAGGAATGGCTGCGCGCCCAGGCCGACGCGATGGAGCTGCGCGGCGCGGCCGCGCTGCTGGCCAGCCCGGCGCACGCCGTTCCGCTGGAAAACGCGAGCCACGCGGCCCTGTGCGCCACCATCGAATCGCTGTTGCGCCTGGGCGAAGACGACGCACCTGAGCCTGCCGGCACGGCCCGGCACGCGGCGCTGGCGCGGCAGCTGCTCGGCCTGCTGTGCGGCGACGCGCCCGCGGTGCTGGCCGATGCCGCCGCGCCCCAGGGCACGGCGCAGCGCCGCTTCGCGCTGGTGATGGCCGCACGTGCGTGGGCCAGCCAGCCGTGCGAGGGCGAAGAGGCCCGCGACGTGCCGGCGCTGTGCGAATACCTGCACGTCACCCGGCGCACGCTGCAGAACCATTTCCATGCCGTGCTGGGCCAGCCGCCGGCCGATTTCCTCAAGGCCGTGCGCCTGAACGCCTGCCGCCGCGCCCTGCGCGCCGCCGCACCGGGCGACACGGTGCAGGAAGTGGCGGCCCGCTGGGGCTTCTTCCATATGGGCCATTTCTCGCAGGACTACAAATCCCTGTTCGGCGAAGCGCCTTCGCAGACCCTGCGCCAGCGCGTGGTGCGGGCGCAGTAGCACAATCGGCTCCTTGGCGTGGCGCTCGGGCTGGCACCCGGCCGTCGGGGTTGCCAGTGCCCACGCCCCCGCACGAAAGAGCCGCCCATGAACGCCCGCATTCCCGCTTCCGCCTTTCAGCCGCAAGAGGCCCTCTCCCAGCTCAGCCAGCGCTGGGACGAAGGCATCCTGCCCCAGCTGACCGAATACATCGCCATTCCCGCCAAGTCGCCCGGCTTCGCGCCCGACTGGGAGCAGCAGGGCCTGCTCGACCGCGTGCTGCGCAATGCCGCCCAGTGGGTGGAGGCGCAGAAGGTGCCCGGCCTGAAGCTGGAGATCGTGCGCCTGCCCGGCCGCACGCCGGTGCTCTTCTTCGAGGTGGACGGCACCCAGCCGCAGGCCGCCAGCGGCCCCACGGTGCTGATGTACGGCCACCTGGACAAGCAGCCCGAATTCGACGGCTGGCGCAGCGACCTGGGCCCGTGGACGCCGAAGTACGAAGACGGCAAGCTCTACGGCCGGGGCAGCGCGGACGACGGCTACGCCGTCTATGCCAGCATCGCCGCCGTGCAGGAGCTCAAGCGCCAGAACGTGCCGCACCCGCGCATCGTGGGCCTGATCGAGACCTGCGAGGAAAGCGGCTCGCGCGACCTGCTGCCCTACATCGACCAGCTGCGCCCGCGCTTGGGAAGCGTGGCGCTGGTGATCTGCCTGGACTCGGGCGCCGGCAACTACGACCAGCTCTGGCTCACCACCAGCCTGCGCGGCATGGCCAGCGGCACGCTGAAGGTGGAGATCCTCACCGAGGGCGTGCATTCGGGCGACGCCTCGGGCCTGGTGCCCTCGTCGTTCCGCATCATGCGGCAGGTGCTCGACCGGCTGGAAGACTCCGCCACCGGCCGCCTGCTGCCCGCGAGCTTCCACTGCAACGTGCCGGCCGAGCGGATGGCCCAGGCGCGCGCCACCGCCGCCATCCTGGGCGACGAGATCTACCGGCGCTTCCCGTGGGCGCACTACGACTGCGGCGGCTCCACCACCTTCGCGCTGCCCACGACGACCGAGCCGGTCGATGCGCTGCTCAGGCGCACCTGGGAGCCCACGCTCAGCGTCACCGGCGCCGAGGGCTTCCCGGCGCTGCAGGACGCGGGCAACGTGTTGCGGCCCTACACCGCCTTCAAGCTCAGCCTGCGCCTGCCGCCGCTGGTCGATGCCGCCCGCTGCGTGCAGGAGATGAAGGCGCTGCTGGAAGACAACGCGCCCTACCAGGCCCGGGTGACCTTCGAATCCGCGGGCGCCGCCACCGGCTGGAACGCGCCCGACACGGCGCCGTGGTTCGAGCGCGCCCTCAACGCCGCGAGCACGGCCCAGTTCGGCGCCTCCTGCGGCTACATCGGCCAGGGCGGCACGATCCCGCTCATGAACCTGCTGAGCCAGGGCTTCCCCAAGGCGCAGATGATGGTCTGCGGCGTGCTTGGCCCCAAGAGCAACGCCCACGGGCCGAACGAATTCCTGCATGTGCCCTACGCCAAGAAGCTCACCGCCGCCGTGGCGCAGGTCATCGCCAGCCTGCCACCGGCGGGTGGGGCCGAGGTTGACGCCCAACCGGCCGTAGCCTGAAGTTTCAGGCTCCCATAGCCCGCAGCGCTTGTCCATCAAGCGCTGGCAGCTATTAATAAGATAGCAATCGCCGGCCCGCTGCCTGTGCCCGCTCAGTCCAGCCAGCCCTTGGGCCGCTTGTCCGCCTTGGTTTCCACCGGGTTGGCGGTGAGCGACTGCGCCGGGTAGGCGCGCATGAACTCCGCCGCCTTGGCCACCGGAGCCGTCAGCCAGGCGGCCTGCGCGCCTTCGCTCAGAATGGCCGGCATGCGCTTTTCGCTGCCCGGCTGGCCGTAGCGATGCAGCAGCGCGTGGCTGTTGGCGTTCACCGTGAGCAGGGTGAAGCTCTCCAGCGTCTCGCCCTCGGGCCCCGTCCAGCAGGCCCAGAGGCCTGCCACGCCCATGGGCGCGCCGTCGATGCGCGCGATCCGCGTGGCCAGCGGCTTGCCGCCGCCGCGCAGGTCGTCCACGTAGAAGGCCTGCATGGGCACGATGCAGCGCTGGCCGCGCAGCCAGGCATCGCGGAACGGCGTGGAGGTGGTGACGGTCTCCGAGCGCGCATTCACCAGCTTGGGCGCGCGCAGGCGCCCGTCGGAGGCGGACTTCACCCAGTGCGGTACCAGGCCCCATTGCACAAGCAGCAGTTCGCGTGCGGCAGGGGCAGCGTCTGACCCATCCGGGGCGGGACCGGCATCGGCCGGATCGGCTTGTGCTGCCTCGGCCGAAGCGGTCTCTGGGGTTGCAGGGGCGGCAGGGGCCAGCCGGACGATGTAGCCGGGCTGGCGCGGCTTGATGCGGCGCTCCCCCAGTGCGTGGGGGGCGGGGACCTTGAAGACGTCGGCGTAGGCGTCGGGAGAGGAGAGGGCTTCGTAGCGGAGCGTCATGCGCGGATGGTATCCCGCAGCGGGCCTGGGCTGCACCCCCGTTGGCCGCAAAAGGGCATTGCGCCGAGGCCAGGCGCTCTGGTTTCCATAGTGAAAACGGTGGGGCGCCCGCCAGTCCGTCAGTCCGTCAGTCGGCCCAGACCACGCGGTCGCGCCCGCCGGCCTTGGCGGCGTAGAGGGCGATGTCCGCTCGCTCCAGCGCGGCTTCCAGGCGCTCGCCAGCGCCCACGCAGGCCACGCCTATCGACACCGTGATGCGCAGCGCCGGCAATTCGGGCCGCACCGTGCGGGGTTGGGACACCTGCATGCGCAGTCGTTCCAGCAGCGCATCGGCCTCCGGCCGGGGGGTGTCGCAAAGCATCAGCACGAATTCCTCGCCGCCCCAGCGCGACAGGATGTCGCCCTGGCGCAAGGCCTGGCGTGCCGTGTGCGCGAACGACTGCAGTGCCAGGTCTCCCACGGCATGGCCATAGGTGTCGTTGACGACCTTGAAATGGTCCACGTCCAGCTGAGCCAACAGCGGCTGCATCTTGCCGCGCTGGGCCCGAATCACCTCATGCCGCATCAGCTCGAGCATGTGGCGCCGGTTGGGCAGCCCCGTCAGTTCATCGTGCGTGGCCTGCTGCCGGATCTGCTCGAGCGCCAGCGCCAGCTCCTGGCGCTGGCGGCGCAAGCGGTTGCGCTTTCTCTGTATCCGATGCGTGAGGAAGGTGCTGCCGATCAGCAGCACCACCACCATGATCGCGTAGCTCGCCGACAGGCTGGCCCGCTGGTCGTAGTAGCCACGCCAGTCCACCACCAGGATGGCCATGGCGAAGAGGGCAAGCGCGTAGCACATCACTCCCAGCATCTGCCGAGCCGTGAGCCCGAACATGCCGAACATCACGATGACGGCGAGGATCGGCAGCGTCAGGCCCCGGGCGGGGACGGCCACGATTCCGAAGGCTATGGCGGTGCATGTGATGCTGTAGAGGATTTGCGCAGCCGTGAGGGACGGGTCCGCGAAACGGAGCGCGAAGCCGCTGCGGATCAGCCCGAATATCACCGCCATGCCCATCATGCTGAGCCCTGCCCACGCGTTGACCAGCCGCGGTTCCGCCAGCCCGGCCCGTGACAGGATCTGCACGGTCAGGATGCAGCAGAGCATCAGCAGATTGGCCAGCATGCACATCGTCAGCCGATGCCGCTGCTGCCAGTCGGTGGTGAGAACGACGTCCAGCACCGCATGCCAGGCGCTGGCGAGGCGGTTGCGGGCAATGGTCGGCTGTGAAGCCTCGGTCAAGGCTGGATCCTGTTCTGATGAGGGGGGCGGAGGGCGGGGGCGCAGCGGCTCGCTTTCGGGCGTGGCGTTGGACGGGTGTTCTCCGCTGCGCTGGCGCCTCGGGCCACCCTCCAGCGCTTCGGCAGTGGGGCTCCGGGCTTGAGCGCATGGGGGCGCCACGATGACAGCGGTGCGCCTGGCCCGAACGGAGACCTCCGCCTTGGTGTGCCCTCGCGGGGCCGCCAGCGACCTGGGACGTGGGCGTGAAGGATGACAGCCGCTGTCATGGTGGTTGCTGATGGTCGCCTAGACGGAGAAGAAAGTAAGTCGCATTTTTTAACAAATTATGCCTTTTGTTCACAAAATGTAGCGACTGGCGCTGCGATCTCGGGGGAATCCGTTCGCCAAGACGCATTTCACGGGGGCGTCTGAACGCCCCTGCCGCGCCGCACCGTGGCGCAGGGC
>JBHIWE010000162.1:0-10147 GCA_041987645.1 Acidovorax sp.
AGGGCCGCGGCGATCTGCTCTTGCGAGGCCGAGGTCTGGACCTCGACACGGCGGGTCGGCGGGTCCGTGACGATCTTGGCGTTGGGGTCGATCGTTTGGATCGTTTTCGTAACGGTGCGGGCGCAGCCGCCGCAGGTCATGTCTTCGAGATGGAATTGCATGGAAAACTCCTTTCGGGTTGGGGTGTTTGAAGTCTGGTCCTTGCCACGGTTGGAAGGTCAAGCGCTATTTGCATCCCCGCTACACCAATCGGCCGAATGCTCATAGGGCAAGGCCGTGGTGCTCTTTACCCGATCCAGCACGAAGCTTGTCTTGCAGTCCTGCACGCTGGGGTGCTTGAGCAGCGTGTCGAGCACGAAGCGAGAGTAGTGAGCCATGTTCCTGACGACCACCCGCAGCAGATAGTCCATGTCGCCGGTCAGCGCATGGCATTCCACGACCTCCGGCCATTTCTGGACCGACGCGCGGAACACGTCCATGGGATTGCGCTTGTGCGAGTCGGAGTGCTTTTCGAGACGCACGTTCAGGTAGGCCGTGAGCGTGAGGCCGATCTTCTCCGAGCCGCTGCTCGGCCCGGTGTTCTTCGAGTTCATCGAGCGCAAGGGCAACTACCGCGAGGGCTTCGGCGAAGGTAACTTCGGTGCCTTGTTCGAGTCGATGGAGCGCGACCAGATCAACCGCGGCGCGCTGGAAATCAACCCAGCCTGATTCGGGCTTTCCCCCTGAAGGCATAGCACCTTCCGCATCTCGCGAGCCCCGGTGGGGCTCGCACTATTTTGGCAAGCGGCCTCCACGATGCCCATTGGCCCTCGTGCAGCTTGCACCATTCATCTCCTCACAATCGAACATCACCACGGCACGGTGCAGGCTTCTTTGACTAATATATGAACACATGTATAATTGTTTATTCAATATTTGGCCTCAGCTCGACTGGTGCTACAGCAGGCGTGCATCTCGTCCCCCGAATCAACATGGATCATGGAAGGACAAGACTATGGAACTTCGTCACTTGCGCTGCTTCATTGCGGTTGCTGAGGAACTCCATTTCGCCCGCGCTGCCGAGCGGCTGCACATCGAGCAGTCTCCACTGTCACGGGCCATCAAGGAACTGGAAGAAGAACTGGGCGTGATGCTGTTTGCCCGCACCACGCGCAGCACTCGGCTGACCCGTGCGGGCGAGCTGTTTCTGGAGCACGTGCGCCGCGTGCTCTCCGCCTTGGAGCAGGCACGCGATAGCGTGAAAGCGGCAGCAAACGGTTTTCATGGCCAGTTGCGCGTGGCATTGTCCGACGGCATCACGCCGTCGCGCCTTTCTGCGTTGCTCGTACTTTGCCGCCAGGAAGAACCCGAGGTCGAAATCCGGTTCTTCGAGGTGCCCCTATCGCAACAGATCAAGGGGCTGCATAGCGATCTGTATGACGTAGGGTTTGCTCAATCCGACGAAGTGGGCGACGGTATCGTCGCCACGCCCGCATGGAGCGATGCGCTGATGGTGGCCGTGCCAGCTCGGCATCCGCTTCTGGCCCACAAGCGCATCCCCTTGGATGAGTTGCTTCGCTATCCACTGGTTCTGTGCGATCCACAGGCATGTGAGGGCCATGCCAAGCAAGTTGAACGGGTGTTGCGCCGTGCGGATGTGGAGCCACTGATTGCAGAGAGGGTTTCGTCCACCGACCTGATGATGGCCCTAGTCTCGGCCGGTTTTGCGCTCGGCCTAGCAGGCAGTGCACACATTGCCGCCAGCCGTGAGCCGGGTGTAGTGGCCCGGCCGCTAGCTTCGCGCGTGTCGCCCCTCACGACCTATCTGTTGCGGCTGGACGGAGATCCGTCCGACGAGTTGGCGCGGTTTATTGAGCGCGCACAGGCCATCGAACAGCCGGAAACCCCCAGGCCCATACGAGGCCGTAATCCCGATCACCCGGAGGAACTGACGCCATGAAGAAGATCATCCCATTCTTGCTGGTTGCCGTGTTGACTGCCTGCGGCCAGTCCGATGGGCCACAGAAGTCCGCCGGTTCCGCAGCCAACATCCCGACAGTGGAAGAGCTGGCGGCCAACCCCGAACGGCTCAAGGAACTGCGCCAGCAGTGCAAGACCGACCGCCCCAAGCTGGGCGACGTGTTGTGCAACCGGGTGGCCGAGGCCACGCGCAAGCGGTTCTATGGCGACGGGGAAACGCCCTACACACCGCCGAAGGAGCCGCCTAAGTTTTGATCGTGGCCGCTTCGCCACGAATATTGGATTTCCTGACCGACACGCCGCAACGCGCCTGCGCTTGCGACGTTTTTCGTTGGCTCGCCACCGCGCTAATTCTTTCTTTTTGCTCGATCTTTCTGCTTAAAACGGTCTTTGACCGGCACTGACGCGGCACCGATCCTGACGCCTCCGGCACGTCCTTGTGCCGCTTTTTCCATGAGGAATCGGCGCAGGAGAAATCGGAGGCCAGGTCATGCAAGGGACGAACGTGCTGTTCGGTCAGATCGCCGTGGTATTCGGCATCGTGATCGCCGGAGTGTGGGGTGCCACACAATGGACAGCAGCAGCCCTTGGCTATCAAGTACGCCTTGGCTCGCCCTGGTTCGATCTTCTTGGCACGCCGATCTATCACCCGTGGAAGCTGTTTGAGTGGTGGTTTTCTTACGGCGCCTATACCCCGGAAATCTTCGACACCGGCGGAGCCATCGCTGGCAGCAGTGGCATGGTCGCCGTGGCCGTCGCCATTGCCATGTCGGTCTGGCGCTCGCGGCAGGCACGCCTTGTCACGACCTACGGATCGGCCCGCTGGGCGAACGCGCATGACATTCGCAAGGCGGGCCTCACGCAGCCAGAGGGCGTGTTCCTCGGCCAGCACGACCGCCAGTACCTGCGCCATGAGGGGCCAGAGCATGTCCTGACGTTCGCACCCACGCGCTCGGGCAAGGGCGTCGGCCTGGTGGTGCCGACGCTGCTTTCTTGGCCCGCGTCCGCCGTCATCCACGACATCAAGGGCGAGAACTGGCAGATCACCGCAGGCTGGCGCTCGCGCTTCTCGCATTGCCTGCTGTTCAACCCCACGGATGCGAAGTCGGCGGCCTACAACCCGCTGCTGGAGGTGCGGCGCGGCGCGCATGAAGTGCGCGACGTGCAGAACATCGCGGACATTCTGGTCGATCCCGAAGGCGCGCTGGAGAAGCGCAACCATTGGGAAAAGACCAGCCACGCGCTGCTGGTCGGCGCGATCCTGCATGTGCTCTACGCGGGCGAAGACAAGACGCTGCGCGGCGTCGCCAACTTCCTCAGCGACCCGGCCAGCCCGTTCGAGCTGACCTTGCATCGAATGATGACCACGCCCCACTTGGGCGAGGGGCCGCATCCGGTAGTCGCGTCGGCGGCGCGTGAAGTGCTCAACAAGTCGGACAACGAGCGTTCCGGCGTGTTAAGCACCGCCATGTCGTTCCTCGGCCTGTACCGCGATCCCACGGTGGCCGAAGTCACCTCGCGCTGTGACTGGCGCATCGCCGACCTGATCGCGGCCGAGCATCCGGTGTCGCTGTACCTGGTGGTGCCGCCTTCGGACATATCGCGCACCAAACCGCTCATCCGCCTGATCCTCAACCAGATCGGGCGACGCCTCACCGAATCGCTGGACGGCAGCGACGGCATCGAACGCCGCCACAAGCTGCTGCTGATGCTCGACGAGTTCCCGGCCCTGGGTCGGCTCGACTTCTTCGAGACAGCCTTGGCCTTCATGGCGGGCTACGGCATCCGCAGCTTCCTCATCGCGCAGTCGCTCAACCAGATCGACAAGGCGTATGGACAGAACCATTCCATTCTCGACAACTGCCACGTCAGGGTGACGTTCGCCACCAACGACGAACGCACCGCCAAGCGCATTTCCGAGACGCTGGGCACTGCGACCGAGCTGCGCGCGCAACGCAACTACGCGGGCCACCGGCTCGCGCCGTGGCTGGGCCACCTCATGGTGTCGCGCCAGGAGACGGCCCGCCCGCTGCTGACGCCGGGCGAGGTGATGCAGCTTCCGCCGGACGATGCCGTAGTGATGGTGTCCAGCATGGCGCCGATCAAGGCCCGGAAGCTGCGCTACTACGCCGACGCCAATTTCAAGCAGCGCGTGCTGCCGCCGCCCGAGCTGGCGGACGGCCGGTACGCCGACGCGCCGCCACTGCGCCCCGACGACTGGAGTGGCCTGGCGATTCCTGCCGTGCCTGCCGCGCCTGCGGCCGATGCCGCCGAAGGCTTCCGGGCGTCGGCCGACGACGGCGGCCCGCGCCGTCAGCCCGAGCTAACTGAGGCCGTCGCCTACGACCCCGAGCTGGCCGCGCCCGCGGCCGACCTCGGCCTGCTCGATGACGACGACGACCTGCCGCTTCCCCTTCCTCGCCAGCTTGATCCGGCCATGCAGCGCACGGCCCGGCTGGCGTCCCTCGACCCCAACGACGGAATCGAGCTATGAGCCACTATCGCCTGAACCTCTTTATCCAGCCCGAGCACGCCCAGCGGCTCGATGAACTGGCCGCCAAGAAAGGCGTGTCCAAGTCCAGCATCGTCGCCGCTGCCTTGGCGTCCTGGCTGTCGCCGGACGCGGCCGACCAGCGCGAGGCGGCCATCGCCAAGCGCCTTGATCGCCTCTCGCGCCAGGCCGAGCGAATGGAGCGCGACCAGAGCATCGCCATCGAGACGCTGGCGCTGTTCATCCGCTACTACCTGACCGTCAGCACGCCGGTTCCCGAGGCGCACCAAGAGGCGGCCCGCGCCTTGGGCAAGGCGCGTTTCGAGCAGTTCACCGAGCAGCTTGGCCGCCACCTGATGCGTGGGCGCAGCCTGGTGCGCGACGTGGTGGAGGAATTGCATCCCGATTCGGTGCGGATGGAGGACGCGGCGGCAGCCGCCGATGCGCAGGAGCGTGCGTCATGAGCGCCGTTTCCCAATCCATGAGTGCCACGTCGCTCGACCGGCGCATCCAGATGTTGCGCACGGCAATGGGGCCGCTGATCGCCACCGCGCTCGAAGACCCCGACGTGGTGGAAATCATGCTCAACCCTGACCGCACCCTTTGGGTGGATCGCCTGTCGTCGGGCCGCGCGCCTATGGGCGTGGAGCTGCCCGAAGCCGATGGCGAGCGAATCATCCGCCTGGTCGCGGCCCACGTCGGCGCGGAGGTGCATCGCGGCCAGCCGCTGCTGTCCGCCGAACTGCCCGAAACCGGTGAACGCTTCGAGGGCATCCTGCCGCCAGCCGCGCCGGGGCCGGCCTTCGCGCTGCGCAAGCGCACCATCGGCGTGATCCCGCTGGAGCGGTACGTCGTGGACGGAATGATGACCGCCGCCCAGGCGGGCTTTTTGGTGCGCGCCGTGCGCGAGCGCCAGAACGTCCTGATCGCGGGGGCCACCAGCAGCGGCAAGACGACCTTGGCGAACGCGCTGCTGGCCGAGATAGCTGCCACGGGCGACCGCGTGCTGGTGCTCGAAGACACGGTGGAGCTGCAATGCGCGGCCCGCGACCACGTTCCGCTGCGCACGCGCTCCGGCGTGGTGTCCATGACCGAGCTGGTGCGCTCGTCCATGCGCCTGCGACCTGATCGCGTCGTCGTCGGCGAGGTACGCGGTGCCGAGGCGCTGGATCTCATCAAGGTGTGGGGCACCGGCCACCCCGGCGGCGTCGCCACGATCCACGCCGGCTCCGCGCTGGGCGCGTTGCTGCGCCTGGAGCAACTGATTCTCGAAGTGGCGGTGAATCCGCCGCGTGCGCTGATCGCCGAGGCGGTCAACGTGGTGATCCAGATCGCCGGGCGCGGACGCAAGCGCCGCATCGAGAACATCGCCCGCATCGTCGGCTTCGACGGCGTGGGCTACCAACTGGTGGACGCGCTGGAAACGCCGTTTCCCGAGCTGCCGCCGATCCCTGATGCCGCACCCGCTGCGGCGACTTCCTCGTCCCCTGACCAACCTGGAGAACTGCTATGACGCAGATGACCATTCCTGCTTTCCGTGTTTCCGTAAATCCGGCTTTGCGCCTTGCACGGCTGCGCTGCCTGGCCCGCCCTGCGGGGCGAGGGCTGCTGCTGGCCGCGCTGTTGCTGTTCCTGGCCGGCACCGCGCAGGCCGCTGGTTCCTCGATGCCCTGGGAAGGCCCGTTGCAGTCGATCTTGGAGTCGATTCAGGGGCCGGTGGCGCGCATCGTCGCGGTCATCATCATCATTGCCACGGGCCTCGCGCTCGCCTTCGGCGACACGTCGGGCGGCTTTCGCAAGCTGATCCAGATCGTGTTCGGCCTGTCCATCGCGTTCGCGGCTTCGAGCTTCTTCCTGTCGTTCTTTTCGTTCTCGGGCGGGGCTGTCGTATGAGCGGCCCGGATAGCTTCGCGGCCGGGTTCGAGGTGCCTTTGCATCGCTCGCTCACCGAGCCGATCTTGCTGGGCGGCGCACCGCGCACCGTGGCGATTGCCAACGGCACGCTGGCCGCCGCCGTCGGGCTGGGCCTGCAACTGTGGATTCCTGGCGTGGTGCTCTGGATCGTCGGCCATTCGCTGGCGGTATGGGGTGCGCGCGTCGATCCGCAGTTCATGGCCGTGTTCGCCCGGCACATCAAGCACCGCCCGCTGCTGGACGTGTGAGGGGACGCCGCCATGCTGAACCTCGCCGAATACCGCCAGCGCCCGGCCTTGCTCGCCGATTGGCTGCCGTGGGCCGGGCTCGTCGCGCCGGGTGTCGTCTTGAACAAGGACGGCAGTTTCCAGCGCACGGCCCGGTTTCGCGGGCCTGACCTCGACAGTGCCACGCAAGGCGAGCTGATCGCCACGTCGGCCCGCTTGAACAATGCGCTGCGCCGGCTGGGATCGGGCTGGGCGCTGTTCATCGAGGCCGAACGCAGCGCCGCCGCGGACTACCCGCACTCAGAGTTTCCGGAGGCGCTGTCGTGGCTGGTGGACGAAGAACGCCGCTCGGCCTTCGAGGACACCGGCCATCACTTCGAGAGCGGCTATCACTTGACGCTGGTGTACCTGCCGCCTGAAGAATCGCGCGCTCGTGCCGCCAAGATGCTCTACGAGAACACGCCGACGAATGGCGTGGACTGGCGCGAGCGGCTGCAAGCCTTCGTCGCGGAAACGGATCGGGTCTTTGACCAGCTCGATGGCGTCATGCCGGAAATTGCCTGGCTCGATGACGCGCAGACCCTGACCTACCTGCACGCGACCATCTCGACGCGACGCTATCGCGTCGGTGTGCCCGAGGTGCCTTTCCACATCGACGCGCTGCTGGCCGACTCGCCGCTGGTTGGCGGCCTGGCCCCCATGCTGGGCGACCGGCACCTGCGCGTGGTGTCGGTGCGGGGCTTTCCGACCTCGACCTGGCCGGGGATTCTGGACGACCTCAACCGCCTCGGATTTGCGTATCGCTGGAGTACGCGCTTCCTCTGCATGGACAAATCCGAGGCGGAAAAAGACCTCGCCCGCCTGCGCCGCCAGTGGTTCGCCAAGCGCAAGAACGTCATCGCGCTGCTGCGCGAAACGATCTTCCAACAGGAGTCGCCGCTGGTGGACACGGATGCCTCGAACAAGGCGACCGATGCCGATGCCGCGTTGCAGGAGCTGGGCAGTGATCAAGTCGCCTTCGGCTACCTCACCGCCACGGTGACGGTGCTCGATGCCGACCCGGCCGCAGCCGACGAGAAGCTGCGCATGGTGGAGCGCGTCATCCAGGGCCGGGGCTTCGTGACCATCTCCGAAACGCTCAATGCCGTGGATGCGTGGCTGTCCTCGCTCCCCGGCAACGCCTATGCCAACGTGCGCCAGCCGATCGTCTCGACGCTGAACCTGGCGCACATGATGCCGGTGTCGGCCGTGTGGGCCGGCCCCGAGCGCAACGCGCATCTGGACGGCCCGCCTCTCATCGTGACGCGCACCGATGGCGCCACACCGTTTCGCTTGGTCACGCACGATGGCGACGTGGGCCACATGCTGGTGGCCGGCCCGACGGGCATGGGCAAGTCAGTGCTGCTCGCCACGCTGGCGATGCAGTTCCGCCGCTACCTCGGCTCGCGCATCTTCGCGTTCGATATGGGGCGTTCGATGCGCGCCACGATCCTCGGGCTTGGCGGCGAGCACTACGACTTGGGCACGGACGGCGAAATCGCCTTCCAGCCGCTCGCCCGCATTGACCGCGAAGGCTACCGCACCTGGGCCGCCGAATGGATCGAAGGCCGTTTGCTGCATGAAGGCGTAGCAGTCGGCCCGGACGAGAAAGCCGCCATCTGGTCGGCGCTGGGCAGCTTGGCCGGTGCGCCCGTCGAGCAGCGCACGATGACCGGCCTGTCGGTGCTGCTGCAATCGAACGCGCTGCGCCAGGCGCTCGCGCCCTATGTGCTGGGCGGCGCGCACGGCAAGCTGCTGGATGCCGACCACGACCGGCTGGGCATGGCGGACGTGCAGGGTTTCGAGATGGAGGAGCTGATGCACAGCAAGGCCGCCGTCATGGCCGTGCTGCATTACCTCTTTGCGCGCTTTGACGAACGCTTTGACGGTGCGCCCACGATGCTGATCCTCGATGAAGCGTGGCTGTTCCTGGATGACCCGGTGTTTGCCGCGCGCATCCGCCAGTGGCTCAAGACGCTGCGCAAGAAAAACGTGTCGGTGATCTTCGCCACGCAGTCGCTCGCGGACATTAAGGATTCGAGCATCGCGCCCGCAATCATCGAGAGCTGCGCAAGCCGCATCTTCCTGCCGAACCCGCAGGCGACCGAGCCGCAGATTCGCACGATCTACGAGGGCTTCGGGTTGAACTCGCGCCAGATCGAGATCGTCGCCACCGCGCAACCCAAGCGCGACTACTACTACCAATCCCGCCTCGGCAACCGCCTGTTCGACCTCGACCTGGGGGCGGCGACGCTGGCCTTCGCGGGCGCTTCCACGCCGCAAGACCAGCGCGACATAGACCGCGTGCTGCTGGACGCCGGCACGCCCGGCTTCGCGGGTGCCTGGCTGCGCCATCGCGGCCTCGATTGGGCGGCTGACCTGCTGCCCTCGTTCCCCGGCCTCGCGCCGGATTCCCTCGCTGACCAACCACAGGAGATCCTGCCATGAAGAAGCGCCTTGTCGCCGCTGCCATCGCGGCCATGCTTTGCACCGCCACTGCCCATGCGCAATGGGTCGTGATCGACCCCACCAACCTCGTGCAGAACACGATGACCGCGATCCGCACGCTGGAGCAGATCAACAACCAGATTCGCCAGCTCCAGAACGAAGCGCAAATGCTGATGAACCAGGCGCGCAACCTCGCCAGCCTTCCATCCAGCGTGGTCGGCCAGTTGCGCGCCAACCTGGCGACGACCGAGCGGCTGATCGCCCAGGCCCGAGGCTTGGCCTACGACGTGACGAATCTGGATCGGGAGTTTGCCCGCCTGTACCCGGAGCAGTACGCCGCCACCGTCAGCGGCGACCAGATGTACCGCGACGCCCAGGAGCGGTGGAAGAACACGCTGGGCGGCTTGCAGACCACCATGCAGATGCAGGCGCAGGTGTCGCAGAACCTGGGCGAAGACGAAAGCGTGCTGGCCGATCTGGTCGGCAAGAGCCAGTCGGCGCAAGGCGCGTTGCAGGCGATGCAGGCCATGAACCAGTTGCTCGCCTTGCAGGCCAAGCAGTCGATCCAGTCGCAGCGGCTCCAGATCACGCAAGACCGGGCCGCCTCGCTGGAACTGGCGCGGCAGGCGGCGGCCACCGAGCGCGCCCGCGAAGTGCGGCGGCGCTTCCTCGGGGAAGGCACGCCGTACACGCCGCAGTCCGTCAACTTCTACCGCGACTGACAGGAGGCCGCCATGCGATGCGTCCTCGTCCTTGGTGCCGTGCTGCTGGCCGCTTGCGGCGAGCAGCCGGCCGACAACCTCGCCGATGCCCTGGCCGCCGATCGCGTGCGGCTCAAGGCATTGCGCGCGCAATGCGCGGCCGACCGGCAGGCCACGGGCGAGGACGCTTGCCGCGCCGCCGCCGAAGCCTTCCGGCGGCGCTTCTTTTCCGGCGAGGCCGGGCCGGATGAATACCAGACGCTGGCCGACCTGCCGCCGATCCCGCCCAGCTTCGAGGAACCGGAGGGCACGCCATGAATGACGTGACCATCATCGACCAGTTCCTCAACACCTTCGCCGCCTACATC
>JBHIWE010000163.1:0-10124 GCA_041987645.1 Acidovorax sp.
GCCACGCCGCTGCCCGACGCGCTGCGGCCGGACGACAGCGGCGTGACGGTGGGCGACGAGCGCTTTGACATCGCTGCCGCGCTGCTGGGCTTCGAGACCGAGCCCTCCGCCTTCCAGCTGCTCAGCGAGCATGACCGCCCGCACGCCTTCGTCGCCGGCGACGCCAGCGGCCGCTGGCACCCCTGCGTGCAGACGGCGCTGGCCGACGGCGTGCAGGCCGCCAAGCTCATCGAGCAGGCGCTGCGCCCGGAGGGCCCCACGGCCGCGCCGCAGCGCTTCAACAACCGACAAGTCATCCACCTGCAGGGCCTGCGCTTCAAGGCCAACCTGGGCATCCTGGACTTCGAGCGCACCGGCCCGCAGCCCATCCAGGTGGACGCCGAGGTCAACCTCGGCGCGCTGCCCATCGTCGCCCGCGACGCCGACATCGGCCGCGTGCTGGACTACCGCCGCATCCGCGCGGCCATCATCGACGAATGCACCACCGAGCACACCGACCTCGTCGAGGCGCTGGTGGGCAAGCTCAGCAACCGCCTGATGAGCCTGGCCGGCGTCGTCGGCGTGCGCGTGAAGCTGACCAAGCTCGAAATCTTCCCGGACTGCGAAGTCGCCGTCAGCGCCGAAACCGGGCAATGGTGACCACCCCCACGAACTCCCCGACCGCCATGAACACCGACGTCATCGACCACGCCCCGGCCGCCTCCGCCGAAGACATCGCCGCCAAGAAGGCCGCGCACGAGATCAACAAGCTGTCCAAGCGCCTGCACCGCCAGGTGGGCCAGGCCATCACCGACTTCAACATGATCGAAGACGGCGACAAGGTCATGGTGTGCCTGTCCGGCGGCAAGGTTATTGGAATATCTGAATTTCTGTAAGGTTAGGGGGACCTCGGAGCCCCAGACCCAGCGGTCGGAGACCACCGTTCGAGAGCGATGATGTTGGACAGCGATCTGCACATCGCGGGAGCGCCCAGTGTTCACTGAGGAAAAATTCAAACCGGCTTTTCGAGCCGGTCAATCGATTATCAAGACGGCCCCTCGGGTCAGCATGGCCTCAACCAGTTCTGGCTTGACATCTGCTGGCTGAATCGTAAACATCGTCCCGCGCCACTCAGAGGAGCAGCGATGTCGGGAACCCGACTATGAGCCCGTTGCCAGCAACGCAACTTCGCGTGCTGATGCACCGCGTGGGACGTGGTGAACATGCGCGTTCGATTCGGAGAGTCTTCCCCTTCGACTGCCAGCGGGGCGTCTTCAATGAACTGCATACCGCCTATCTCGACAACGAGCACGGACTTGCCTCGCTGAACGCTCAGAAGGCGGTGCTGTCAGACCTCAGATTCTTCGAGACGTGGGCGGCGATGAGGAAGAAGCGCGATGCTGCATGGATTGCTCCAGCCCATCGTGCGGCGGCGAATCAAGTGCCCATTACCGAGCGCGAAGTGAAGAACTTCGCAAATTGGTGCCAGCGAAACGCAGCGAGCCTTGAAGAGGAAATCGAGACCGGCGACTCGAAAGTCACACGGCTGCCTGGCAAGGATGTCGTCGGCACGCAGTTCAGGAACCGGCGCCTTCGAAACGCGTCAAAGTATCTCCAGTGGCTGGCAACCTCGCTGGCGACGATGGACGAAGGTGATGTAGAGGAAGTGTCGCTCGTTGAGGTTCGTCGACGCCTCATTGATCGCTGGTTTAAAAAGCGGCTCCTGCCAGACGTCAAGGCTGCCCCGCCGCGATCTCTCCATGCAGAGCAGGCGCTGACGTTCCACAAGTTGCTGAACGACCCGTTGATTTTTCCCGCGACGGCCATAGGCACACGGGACAAGCTGATCCTTCAACTGCTTGACCAGGGACTTCGAGCGGGCGAACTTCTGAAGCTGAAGGTCACTGGCGTCGACGGCGTCTACAGGATCGACTCAGATCGAGTGATTGGCGTTGTCAAGATCGTCCGAAGCCCGAATGACATCGACGACGAACGGAGGCACGAACCATCGGTAAAGACCCGGCCTGGAACCCTGCCCATCCCACGTCGACTGGCGTTAGATCTGATTGAGTACGTCACAGGGCCGCGTCGCGATGCGATCGATGCTCGGGCTGATGGCTACGAGACGCCTTACCTGTTTGTCAGCCATCATGGCAAGCAACACACCGGCCACCCGATTTCCCAGCGGAATTTGAATCGCCTAGTGGCAAAGCTGCAGCGGTGTACGGGCCTGCCCGAAACTTTGACACCTCATGTACTCCGTCATACACACCTGACGGACATGTACGACCAACTAAGGAAAAAGGGGCGCACCTCAGCTGATATTCGCGACGCCCTTATCGACCGCGGTCGGTGGGCTCCAAACTCGAGCATGCCCGCTCTATACACAGGGCGGTCGTTGATGAGAGAGGCGTCCGAATACGTAGAAGACCGGGACAGCAGGCTGCAGCGTGGATAAGTTCCCGGGCTTCGATGGCCAGATCGACAGGAAGATCTGGACCGAGACGGTCCAGATCCCTGAGCAGGTCTATTCGGTGGACGGCAAGCGATTCATTCATGTCAACCTCGACCGGATGACGGTTCCCTCGGACGAAAGAGGCGAATGCACGTTCTATCTGAACGAAAAGATGGCGTCGTTTTCAGCGATGACCCGCGCTTCTGCTAACTTCATTGTCCTGCAGGCACTCGACGGCAAGCGCAAAACTTCAACGGTGGCGAGATGGGCCAACGAGCTGAGTTTGTTCTCCCGCACGGTCTCTGAAGCCCTAAATGGCCAGCTGATCAGTGTGATCACGCTTAACATGTACCTGTGGTACTGCTCTAAGAAGAACGCGTCTCAAGAAAAGCTGCTGCGGAGCACCCTTCTATGGTGGATCGAGGAAGGAGCTCCGGGCATTCATCAAGAGTTGGTCGCCCACCTCGGCATCACGCCACCGCCCAAGCCCCGAGGCATGATCGAGGTTCAAAACGCAGTACCCAGCGAGCGGCCGCTCAGCATGCAGCAAACGCATGGCCTGCTCGAAGACGTGGCCCAGTTGTACCTGTCGGGTAGGTTCAACCCTCAAGAAAATCTGCTTTGGCGGCTGATGCTGTCGGAAGCTATGCGCCCCTCCCAGATGAGGCTGATGCGGTTTGAGGACATCGACGTCATTAGAGACGAGGACGGCCGACTCATCGGGGTGCGCCTCCACGTCGCCCTTGTTAAGCAGTCTGGCCTATCAGCCCGCGACTACATGCGTTGGTATGAGGCGTCAGCATCAGTCTCGCAAGCAATCGTCGACCACCTCAAATTTGTGGAACAACTCCTCGGACACAAACCTCCCGGCGCATGGGAGGTCTTCTGTGTTCGCAAATCCATTGATCGGAGGATGTTGAAGGTTGAACGTGACAGCCTCGACATCCAGTACCTTATTGCGAAGACACGCGAGCACATCGCGTCAATAAACGTCGACTTTGAAGACATAGACCTCTTCAATCGTCGCTTCAAGCACACGAAGCTGACCCACCTGGCGGCCTCAGGCGCTCCTCTGGAGGTGTTGGCCTACGCGGCTTACCAGACGTCGACAATTTCGTTGCAGCGCTACGTGAACCTCACCGAAGAAGCCTAGACCAGGGAGACGAAGAACATGCCCCCCGACAGTAAAGCCGCAGCGCATGAGCGCTACCACGCTGCCATGGTGGAGGTGAAGCAGCGCCTGCGCGCCGTCAGCCGCACCTTGGGCGCGAAGAAGCCCCGCACGCTCACCGATGAGACCGACAACGAGTTCATGTGGCTGCAGCTGCGCAAAGTTGTCGAGCTGGTGGCATTCGCCGGAATCTCGTCGGACGAAGCGCGCTATGCCGCGCTGCGGGCCGAAGCCAAGGACAACCCGGACTACACGCGAGACTGGAAAGTGGGCGACATCCTCAGGCGCCTGGCCAAGATCACCCCGCACTTCCTTCCCATCCCGATCGGCAGCGTGCAGGTTTTGAGCGAAGGCCAGTGGCACTTCGACGCCGGCAAAGAGAAGCAGACGCTTGAACGCTTCGTCGAGATCTACGAGCGTGCCGGGGAGTACCTGCATGTGCCCAATCCGTTTGGCGAGGCATCCTTGGCGCGGCACGGCGAGCTTCTCGCCACGTCGAGGGACCAGCTCAAGGCCGATGTCCAGTACCTCACCGGTGTGCTTTGGACGCACGCCAAGGTCGGCCTGGAGTTCGCCCCCGAGGGCGGCGAGCCCCGAGAGGCTGCCAGCCCGATCTCGGCCTGGCTGGTACGGCTGGGCCAACCGGACAACGACGATGTCCACGTCGTCCTTGCGGAGGGCATTGACCGGACAGCGATCACGGAAGAGCCCAGCCCAGGAGCAGCCACATGACAAACGAGCCAGGCTTCCCTCCGTCGGCTCTCTGGCAGAACGATTTCACCGTCGACAACCTGATTGACTACGCCCGAGCGTCGAAGGCTCTGTCCGACTACGTGCGGGTGTTGGTGCGCGACGGCTATACAAGCTTTGTGGTCCCCAGCCGAGGTGCCGTGCCGTTCATCAGTGCCGCCTCGACAGCATGGCGGCTGGACGCCCGTGCGTTGCCGACTTTCGAAGCTCGCTTCAAGGAGGTCGGCGAGCTGACGGCATCGCCGTTTCACCGCAAGCTGGTGCTGCCGTTCTCGGCCGACCCACTCGACGCGACACAAACGACTGCTGCGATCCGGCGGTACTGGAGTCGCGTGCTCGCTGCCCTCGTGCGGCGCGAGGGTACCGATCCCTACCTGACCTTTTACAAGTCACTGGTCGAGAAGCTGGCCAAAAGGTCCTGGCTGGCGGCGCTGCCCGGCGAGCTTCCAGATGAGAAGTTCATCTTCGTGGACACGGTGGTCTCCGGGCGCGCTGTCTGCGAGATCTTCAAGGCGTTCGATGAGATCGGACTCAATCAGTGCCACTTCATCCTCATCGTGGACGCGCGGGGGGCGGAAGTGGCGCCTCAGTACCAGCGTGTGATCGAGCAGATGGCCGCGCTGGGGCGGTGCACGTTGATCCCAGTGAATCGACTGTTCACGGAAGACCGCGGACCGGCCGTCAGCGGTGTCTGGAGTACGGTGTATCCGCAGGTCCTCGACGCGGTCCGTCAGAAATTCGAATGGGCGACCGACGCCTATGGCGCTGGTACCTTCTACATCCAGGTGTCCAGCTCTCAGGTCGAACCTCAGCAAGGTATCGGAACCGTCGACTACAACATGCCGGTCACGCGGATGTACGCGTCGCTGTCGGTCGGCATCTTCACGGCCGTCAGCGCCTTGCATGACCTGGATGTCGCCGAGCGCAGGCTGGCGGAATCCATCGGTCGTGGGTCTAGCGGGTTTTCCGAAATGCTGGACGAACGGCGAACGGACATCGAACTCAAGCTGCGCCGCCAGCTGGAGTACCAGCTCATGTCGTTTCGCGAAGCGGTTGAAGAAATGAAGCCGCACAGCCCGATGGACAAGCAGACGACGCGGGCACTGGCCGAGCCTAGGGTGCTTGAGGCACACCCGAAGGCCGTCGTCGACGTCTCCAGTTCCCATCTCGTGAGGGTCACCTTGCCCCCGGAAGAGATCGCCCAGTTCATGCGCGAAGCCGAGCGCGCCCAGGCGGCCGGGTTGGACGTGCTGGATGACGACTGGTTCAGGCCACTCAAGATCTGAATGCGCGAGGGCGGGCCCAACATGACAAATTTGTAATGCCCTGAGTACGGTTCCTGTCGGGGTCGGATTTCTAAAGTTCCTTCCATGGTGAGCGTTTCAGGTGGCTTCTTCGAGCGGCCCGTTCACCGCAAAGGAACCCTCATGAACCGCACCGTCTCTGCCTCAGCCTTCATCGCCAGCCTGCTGATCGTCGCGGGCGCTGCCCAGGCCGGCACAGCCGCGAACGATCGCATGATCAATGGCAAGTCCATCCATGGTGAAGTGGTTGCCGCCACACAGGGCACCCGCGTCGTCAACGCCGATGCCGGCAAGGCCATCAACGTCAACTGCGGCGACGTCGTGACCTTCAAGAGCGCCGGCAAGGACTTCACCTGGAAGTTCAACTCGGCCGGCCACCGTGCCTTCGACCTGCGCGACATCGCGCCGGCCGGCTTCAGCAGCAAGCCGCTGATGGTCTACGTGTCCAAGAGCGACGCCGAGCGAGGCTGATGTTATGGGCCTCCGATCCGCAGTCAGGACCGGGCCGCGGATCGGGCCAAACAACCTTTCGTAAGCTCAGGCAACGGCAGTTTGCGAACGATTTCACTGCATCTGCAAAGCCCCATTCACCCTCGCTTCACAACTTCAGGACACAATCCGGTCCATGCGTCGCTGGCTGACCATCCTTTTGCTGTTTGTCCTGCCCGTCCAGTTCGCCTGGTCGGCTGCGGCAGCCTATTGCCAGCACGAAGAGGTCCCCACCAAGACGCACATTGGGCACCACGTCCATGAGCACGACGCCACTGGCGACACCGGATCCAAGGCGTCCGCCAAGCATCTCGGGGACAAGTCAGCCTCCAAGACCATCAAGCTTCTTGGAGACAACGACTGCGGCTACTGCCAGTTGAGCTTTGCCAAGCCGCTGGTGCCTGTCGCGCTGCAGTTCGACACCGGCGCCGCCTTCACCCTGGACACGGCATCCAACCAGGCCTTCCGTTCGCGCGGGCCGGACCTCCTCGAACGCCCCAACTGGCGCGTCGCCTGATTCGGCGAGCGCAGTTCCGTTCCAACCCCTTTCTCGTCTGATGCGGCCCTGACCGCAGCATTGCACTCGCCGAAACCCTCGCGTTGTCCCTACAACCCTGGAGTTTTCGATGCGCAGAACCTTCGTGCCGCTTGCATGCGCGGCACTCATCTCATCCCTGGCACAGGCGCAATCGCCTGCGGCCACCCCTCGATTCCACGCTGAAGTTCAGGCGGCACAGCCTGCCGAGGCTGCTCGTACCGCCACGGCGCCGCAGGTCGCACCACTGTCCTTGCGCACCGCCGTCGACACGGCCCTGGCGCAGAACCCACAGCTTCGCGCCGCCGCCGCCGAGCTGGATGCCAATGACGGCACCGTCCGCCAGGCTGGGCTGATTCCCAACCCGGTGCTGGGCGTGGACCAGGAGGACGTGAAGTCTGGAACCCGGGTCACGACGATGCAACTGAGCCAGACGCTGGAGACCGGCGGCAAGCGGGCCGCCCGCGTTGAGCTGGCCCAGCGCGGCAAGGACATCGCGGCACTCGATCTGGTCGCCCGCCGCGCCGACATCCGTGCCACGGCGATCCAAGCGTTCTTCGACGCCTTGACCGCCCAGGAGCGCGTCAAGGTTGCCGAGGAGTCCCTTCGCATCGCCGGCAGCGGCGTCGACGCCGCCGTGCGCCGCGTGACGGCTGGAAAGGTGTCGCCGACCGAGGAGACCCGTGCCCGCGTGGCCGCCTCGACCGCTCGCATCGACCTGCGCCAGGCCCAGGCAGAAAGCTCGGCAGCCTTGCGAGCGCTGACCGCCGTCATGGGCGTGCCCGAGGGCACGATCCAGCGCCTGGATGGCGCCGTCGACGTCCTGCCACTGGCCCCTTCGGCCCCGGACATCATGGCGCGCTTGCCCGATGCCCCGGCCGTGCGTCGGGCCCTGCTGGAGGTGCAACGTGCCGACGCCAGCTACACGCTGGCGCGCGCCAAGGGCGTGCCCGACGTGACTGTGGGCGTGGGTGCCCGTCGCGCCCAGGACCTGGGCCGTACCCAGGCCGTGTTCAGCGTGTCGGTGCCGCTGCCGTTCTTCGACCGCAACCAAGGGGCCCAGCTGGAGGCACTGCGCCGGCGTGACGCCGCACAGGCGACTGCGCAGGCCGAAGAGCTGCGCCTGCGCTCGGAGCTGCTGCAGATGTCCGATCTGCTGCAAGCACGCAAGGACGAGGTGGACGCGCTGCGCCGCGAGGTGCTGCCCGGCGCCCAGAGCGCCTACGAGGCCGCGAAGACCGGCTTCGAGCTGGGCAAGTTCAGCTTCCTGGATGCCCTCGATGCCCAGCGCACGTGGCTCCAGGTCCGCAGCCAGTACTTCACCGCCGTGGCACAGGTCCATCGCACCGCTGCAGAAATCGACCGCCAGCTCGGCACCACGACTGACCGCCCCTGACGGGCACAACAAATTAGAGATCGACGATGAACAACAAGCAGAGCACGCTCGACCGCTTGCGCGGCAGCCTGGGCAAGAAACAACTGATCGCCATCGCCGCGGTCCTGGCGCTGGGCGCCGTGGGCACGGTGTCCATCCTCCGCATGGGCGGCGCCAGCGCGCCAGCCGCCGAGGAGGAGCACGGCCATGGCCACGACGAGGCCAAGGGCCACGGTGACGGCGAACACCATGGCGAGGCCAAGGGCGGCGACCACAAGGACGCCGACGGTCATGGAGATGGTGAACACCACGAAGAGGCGAAGAAGGGTCGCAATGGCGGTGACGTCATCGGCGAGCAGAAGGGCATCACGGTGGAGATGCTGCTGGCCGACCAGGGCGGTGCCCCCCGCATCAAGCTGTGGATGACAAACGGCGGCAAGCCCGTTCAGGTCACGGCGAACCAGGTTTCTGTGCTGCTGGAGCGTCCTGGCCAGAGCCCCGAGAAGGTGTCGTTTGCGCTGGAAGGCGGCGTGCTTGTCAGCGCGCAGGTCATCAGCGAGCCCCACCTCTTCAAGGGCACGGTTGAGGTGCAGACGGGCAACGGGCCCGCGAGATTTCCGTTTGCCAAGGACGAAGGTGCCGTGACCATGACGGCCGAGCAGATCAAGGGCGCGGGCATCACTGTCGAGTCGTCCGGCACCGCGACCATCCGCTCTTCACTGCAGCTACCCGGTGAGATCGCTTTCAACGAAGACCGCACCGCGCACGTGGTGCCGCGTGTCGGCGGCGTCGTCGAATCGGTCGTCGTGTCTCTCGGCCAGCAGGTCGTGAAGGGCCAGGTACTGGCCGTCATCAGCAGCTCCAGCGTGTCCGACCAGCGCGCCGAGCTGCAGGCCGCCCAGAAGCGCCTGCAACTTGCCCGTACCACCTACGAGCGCGAGAAGCAATTGTTCGAACAGCGCATCTCGCCTCAGCAGGACGTACAGCAGGCCGAGCAAGCCATGCGCGAGGCGGAGATCGCCGTCGCCAACGCCCGCCAGAAGCTGCAGGCCATCGGCGCCACAGCCGACTCGTCGGCTCTGAACCGCTTCGAGCTGCGTGCCCCGTTCAACGGGATCATCGTGGAGAAGCACATCGCCCTGGGCGAGCAGGTGCGCGAGGACACCAATGTGTTCACTGTCTCGGACCTGAAGTCGGTCTGGGCGCAGATCAACGTGCCCGCGCGAGATCTGCCGCAGGTTCGTGTCGGCGAGAACGTCGTGATCAAGGCCAGCGCCTTCGAGCAGAAGGCCGTCGGCAAGGTCGCCTACGTGGGTGCCCTGATCGGCGAGCAAACCCGCACCGCGCAGGCGCGGGTGGTCGTCGACAACCCCAACACCGTCTGGCGTCCCGGCTTGTTCGTGAACGTCGAGGTTTCTGCCGGCGAGGCGTACGTGCCGGTGACCGTGACGGCTGATGCCGTTCAGACGATGGAAGGTAAGTCCATCGTCTTCGTGCGCACGCCCACGGGCTTCGCACCGGTCCCGGTTGAGCTCGGCCGCACCGATGGCAAGCGCATCGAGGTTGTTTCCGGCCTAAAGGCCGGTGCCCAGTACGCCACCTCGGGCAGCTTCGTCATCAAGTCCGAAGCGGGCAAGGCCTCGGCCAGCCACGAGCACTGAAAGAGGCGTCGACATGTTTGAACGCATCATCCGTTTTGCCATCGAGCACCGATGGCTTGTCATGCTGGCAGTGCTGGGCATGGCCGCGCTCGGCGTCTTCAGCTACCAGAAGCTGCCCATCGACGCCGTGCCGGACATCACCAACGTCCAGGTCCAGATCAACACCAAGGCGCCTGGCTACTCGCCGCTCGAAACCGAACAGCGCGTGACCTATCCGATCGAGACGGTCATGGCGGGCTTGCCCGGCCTCGAGCAGACCCGGTCGCTGTCGCGCTACGGCCTGTCCCAGGTCACGGTGATCTTCAAGGACGGCACCGACATCTACTTCGCCCGCCAGCTGGTCAACGAGCGCATCCAAAGCGCCCGCGGCCAGATGCCGGCCGGGGTGGAGCCGAACATCGGCCC
>JBHIWE010000164.1:0-10113 GCA_041987645.1 Acidovorax sp.
TCCAGCCATGCGCAGCCAACGAATGGCCAACTCTTCGAGAGCGTGTCCCACCTCGAAGATGCGCAACACGCGACCCGGAATTTCCCTTCCAGCATCGACAGGGGTTTGGAGATACTCGTATTGCAGCGCCCGCTCGCAGGCAACGCCCAACCGAGACGCACCGAGATAGTTGCGACGGGGTTGGTTGTCGCGTTCGGCGCTAAGTGCGGCGTCGATGAGCGCGCCGATCTGCTCGTGGATCTTGGGGCGGTGATTGAAGTCCAGCATCAGAACGGCACTCCCGTCGAAGCGGACTTGCCTTGGCGGGCGAGTCGCTCCTCAAGAAAAGCGCGGTCCTTCTCCGCCATTCGCTCGTGCTCGACGAGCATGTGTTCCTGGTAGGCGGTCACCACCACGTCGATCAGCATCAGCACTTCGTCTTTGCTGTAGTCCGCCAGCGGGCGCTGCATGCCGATGGCGCCGACATACTCTCCAAGCGGCGCCAGGCAGGACGCCATGGCGGCGAGCTCCATATCACTGGGATCGATCATGTGACCTCCCGTCTTTTCCATGAGTCGCGAAAATGCGTTCTGGCAGCGCATGGAGCAGAACACCCAGCGGTCCGAGTAACGTCGTGGATCGCTGCGCGGCAGGCGTGGATTGAAGTAGCCGAAGCCCTTGGCCTTTCGTGAGCAGACTGCACATGTCACGCGGCCTCCCGGTGGGCATCGTTGGCAGCCACCACGAGGCGCTGAATCGACGACTTGTTGAACTGGAAGGACAGCAGCGCCGAGGCCTGATAGCGCGTCATGCCAAAGTCGGCGCGCAGCGCCTGCGGCAGATACTGGAGTTGCTTCGCGGTCGGCGGCTCGTTCAGCCAACGACGGGTCTTGTGCGCGGAGTCAGCCGACTCGCGGTCGTTCAGCCAGTCATCGGCTTTGGCCATGCAAACCGTGCGGTCGCCGACAGCCAACAAGCGTGGCTGCAGATCCTTACCTCCGCCCACGGCGTGCCAGCGGCCGTTCAGGAAGAAGACGCCACCCCAGGCGTTGAAGCCAGTCGCCATCAGTGCGTCGTCGCAGCCGAACAGGTCACACCAGCGGAAGTTGGGGCGCTTGAGCAGATCGATCTCGGTCATCACGAAATCGGCCAGCGCATCTCCTTCCTTGGTGGTCTCGTTCTCCCAGACGAAGCCGCACAGAGGGCATTCGCGGCAGCCGAGCGGGACGGTGGCTTCACAGGACGGGCAGTCCTTGGTGGGCGCTTCGCCGTGATGCTGGTGTCCGTCGAGATTGACGTCCTGTTCCAGAGATCCGTGCATCAAGGTCGCGGTGCCAAAGTCCAGGACCACGCAATCGGTCTTGATGACGCCCGGATGCTCCGCTGGGTCGATGGTGCGCAGGCCACGCCCGATCATCTGGGTCAGAGTCGACTTGTGCGAGCTTGGTCGCAGCAGAACCACGCAGGAGGTGGGCGTGAAGTCGTAGCCCTCCGTGAGCACAGCCACATTGACCACGACCTGCGCGGTACCGGATTCGTACTCGGCCAGTCGTGTCTTTCGCTCTGCGTCTGAGAGCTCGCCGTGCACCATCACGGCGGATACACCGGCATCCTGAAAGGCCTGGCGCACACATTCGGCATGGGCGACGGTCGAGCAGAACACGATCGTCTTGCGGTCGCCGGCCTTCTCACGCCAATGACGGATCACGGCATCGGTGATTGGAGTCTTGTTGAGAATCGCCTCGACTTCCGTCATGTCGAAGTCAGTGGCCGTGCGCCGGACCCGCGTCAACTGCTCCTGGGCGCCGACATCGATGACAAAGGTGCGTGGCGGCACGAGGTGGCCGGAGGCGATCAGCTCGCCGAGGGTGATTTGATCCGCGACGTTGCTGAAGACCTCCCGCAGTCCCTTGCCGTCACTGCGGGCAGGCGTCGCCGTCACCCCGAAGATCTGGGCGCGCGAGTTCTTGTCCAGCACCCGGTCGATCACGCGGCGGTACGAGGCCGAGGCTGCGTGATGCGCTTCATCGATCACCAGCAGATCGAGGATCGGGATGGCAGCGAGATGGTTGTCGCGCGACAGCGTTTGCACCATCGCGAACGTGGCGCGCCCGGACCAGGATTTGTCCTTGGCATCGAACACGGAGGTGCTGACGCCCGGATTCACCCGTGCAAACTTGGATAGGTTCTGGCCGGTCAGTTCATCGCGATGAGCGAGGATGCAGGCCTTGGCATCTGGCTCGGCCAACAAGCTGCCGGCCACCGCCGACAGCATGATGGTCTTGCCCGACCCGGTGGGGCCAACAGATAGGGTGTTGCCGTGTTGGGCGAGCGCCGCCAAAGAGCGCTCGACCAGCATGGCTTGGCGGGGGCGGAGCATCATGGCGGCGTCCCCTTTACTGTGCCCAGCTCGGGCGACCCGGCACGGAGGCACGGCCCGTGGCCTGGGCATACGCGTTCGACCCGTTTGCGGGTGCTGGCGCTTTCGCCGCTCCCTGCGGGCCACCCATGAGGGCGGCGTAGTCCTTGTGGTCTGGCGTGATCGCGGCCTTGATCACGCTCTTGTCTTGGCCGTTCTGGTCTTTGTCCCAGTCGACCTTGCCGAGAAACTCGATGCCATCGAGATCGGCAAACCCGCTGATGCGGCGCGCGTTCTGCGCGGCAGGACTGTTGTCGCCAGGATGAACGCCGCGCGCTGAGTTGAGGATCGCCTTGACGAATGTGCGGCCCATGTTGGCCCACTCAGGGCCCTTCGGGCTGTGCAGGCCGATCAGCGACCACATCTTGCGACGGGCGAACTCACCCTCCATCACGACGAACTCGCAGTTCAAGTACACCGAGCCGGTGTTGTCGTTGCGGGTGGCGTAGCCGCCGGTCCAGCCTTGCGACGGATCATCGAAGCCACCCGGCTTGATGGTCATGCGGACGCGTACCAGCGTGCCCTTGGGAATCAGGTCGAAAGAGGTCTGTTCGGAAGCGGAATTGAAATCGAAGTAGGTCATGATCAGGACTCCTGAGTCGAAGTGGATTCGGGGATAGCAGCGGGCGCGGGGCGCGCGAAATCGAGCCGTTCGGTAGCGGGCCTGGCCGGGCCGGCGATCTTTTCCATGAGGCGGCCGAGGTGTGGCTCCTCGATCGGATCGAGCCGCCCGGAGCGGTCCTTGGCGGGGTAGCCCCATGCGTTCAGCGTGTGGCAGACGAAGGCGCGGTAGCTGGCGCCGTCATCGGCTTTCAGTTCGGCCAAGGTGACGACCTCATCGACGATGCCGGGCAGTTCCAGACCGGTCTTGGAGCCGTCGATCTGCAGCGAGAACACCCGGCGATTGAAATCGTCGAGACGCTCGTCGAGGATGCCGACGAACCACACGTTCTTGCCGCGCGTGTGCTGCAGGTGGGTCAGCCAGGCGATCATTTCCTGGCCCATCAACCCATACGCACCTCGGCTGTCCGGTTTGCCGGTCTTCTCGGAGTAGGCCTGGGGCTGGCCTTTGCACCATTGCAGGCACAGGCGACCGGCCACGGTAATGGAGTCGACGAACACGGTGTCGTACTTGTCCAGGACCGTCGGATCACCGAAGCGCGCGCACACGGCATCGAAGTGGGCTTGGCTGAACGGCTGGTCGTCGCGCAGCGCTGGGTTCGGCCCGCCGATGTACACCGCGAAGTCACGACACTCCTGCCAGGTGCGCGGGCGGATCGTGTCGCCGGCCCAGCCCTCGACAGCCAGATCTCCAGCTTCAAGGTCGAAGAAAAGCGTGGCAGTGGGTTTCAGCGTCCAGAGCTGTGACGTTTTGCCGATGCCGCTCTTGCCGACGAGCACGCCTTTCACGCCACGGCGCTCGGCCAGGCGCTGGTCTGCAGTAATGATGGGGAGGCTCATTTGCCGGCCTCCTCGGTGCTGATGTTGGCGAACGCGTCAGCGACGGTGGTCACGCCGAGTGCGCCGCGCTTGCGGGCCATTTCGTACAGGTCGCGCAGACCGCTCAGACGGCGATGGATCAGACGGGATTCCGACTCCATGCCCTGGATCGCGAATGCCAGGTCATCAATGGTGGCGTCTTCGATGCGACGCACGACTTCGTCGGGGCGATTGCCGTCCAGTGCCGGGATGCGGATGTTTTCCGGCAGATCACGGAGATACATTTCCGGCTGCTTGCGCAGCAGTTCGAGCAGCGTAGGTTTGGTTTTCATGGCGATTACTCCTGAAGCAGAGCGAGACGGAAGCCCGGCTTGCCGGTCTTGAGGGTGCGTGCCGGGGCGAAGGCGCTCTTGAGCGACTCGGGCCACGCGTTGAACTTGGTTTCCGAGATCCGGTAGCTGATCTCCACGTACTCGGACGGGTCGTCACCGTTGGCGGCGATGCGCTGGGTGATCTCGGAGAGCCGCTTCTGGTCCCAGTCGACCTTCTTGGGTAGATCGGCGGTGATGCGGACGTGCCCGTCGTCGAAATGGACGACGCCGGTGTCCTTGCCTGCCGCCAAGCGCAGCTGGTGTGCGCGGTCGGCATACTTGAGATCCAGTGCGCGATCGACGTGCTCGACGATCGCCTTGGCAGCAGCCAGAAGATCAGCAGCGTCGTTCTTAAGCTGGAACAACGATTCGCTGGCAAGCGCAGCGAGTTCGCCTGCCGGGGTGGTCAGGACTTCGTCGGGGGAGATGCGGTTCACAGCGCACCTCCCGCATTGACGCGTTCAGAGGTGCTCTTGCGCAGGCTCTCAGCCTCGTAGGCTTCGATGTCCTCGATGCGATAAGCGACGCGCCCCTGCAGCTTCAGAAATACCGGGCCGATACCTTCGGATCGCCAGCGTTCAAGCGTTGCTTCGCTGACTCCCCAGCGTTCGGCCAATTGGCCTTGATTCAGATGTTTGACACTCACGATGCACTCCTTCTGGTTGTTGCGAATTCGTGAGGTCAGTTTCGAAGTCGGCCTGTGCGGGCGTCTGCCGCCGCCATGTACGGGCTGATGTACGGGCGCAGCTTCTGCGGGGAAAAACGAGGCCCAGAAAGCAAAAAACCGCCCGAAGGCGGTTGTGCGTGCTCATGGATATCCGTGCGAACTCATTCCAACTTGATGCCGTACCCGGCATCGTCATGCTCGATGTAATCCAGCCACTGGTTGTTGCCACTGAAGATGCTTGGAACCCGCTTACCGCGTGCGGCCTCCCGCGAC
This sequence comes from Acidovorax sp., assembly GCA_041987645.1. Lineage (GTDB taxonomy): Bacteria > Pseudomonadota > Gammaproteobacteria > Burkholderiales > Burkholderiaceae_C > Paracidovorax. Next base: position 5,150 of record JBHIWE010000164.1, read on the forward strand.
CCGTGAGCCGCGACCAAGATATCTCCGGCCGAAACGCGCTGACGCCCCTTGGCGAATTGTTCGGCCAGGTACTTCACCACGGCGGATTGCTTTGGGCCGCTGACTTTCCATGGCTCGATTGATCGGGTGGTGATGTGCAGCGTGCTGGTGAATTCATCGAATCTCACCGCAGGCGAGTGCTCGACAGCTTCTCCTGGTGCCGCGAGCATCAGACGATGGAGCAAGTCGGTGTCGATCGTCGGATTCGTGCTGTGTCGCGCCAGCACGCTGCTGAACGGGATGACCCGGTAGTTCCTGGGCGGACGAACCAACGCGGGCAGTGCCGGACCCAGGGTGAAGATGATGCCCATATCTGGCTGAGTGGCTTGCTCGAAATAGCGAAACACATCATCGGTACGTGTAGCGAATCCACGGACCAGCCAAACATCGAGATGAACAAGTCCGACGCGTGTCTTTCCAAGGTGCCAGAGGACGCCATCGATGGCAGCTGTGGTGATACCGCGTCGTAGCGCCTGCGGGATATCCAGAAGATCTGCCAGGTAGTTCAGAAACTTCGTCGCAGTGACCGCACGGACGACAGCTGTCTCGGCAGGAATATGCTTCACCCGAAAGGTTTCCGGGCAACGGTACCGGTACAACCCTGGATCAGAGTCCTCCTCGATGTCCACCAGGATGTGCTCGTCGCCGCAGGGTGCCGGGTAGCAACCGGCATAACCGACACATTCGGTCCAGGCAGCCAAATCACGGTCAGAAAGAGTTGCTTTGCGTGATAGCTCCCAGCCGGGAACACCGTGCAGCCGCTGTCCGTCGCCATCGGCAATCGGCTGCCCAGACCGTTCGAACAGGTCAATCAGATCAAGCAGCGACTGCGTCCGCAGGGGCTTCGACGACATCGCCGATCTCCTTCACCAGATGCCATTTGGCCAGCAGTCGGTCGCACAGCGCCCGGTCCTTTTCCCGCTTGGTCTTGATGTTGCACTTGTTGTCGTCACGCAGGATCACGGTGATCGTCCGCGCGCGGTCATTGCCGACCTTTTTCAGCTTGATGGACAGCTTGGCGTAGTTGAGGTGGTGATCGCGGAAGTCGAAGGCGGGACCGATCAACGACCGGGCGGCCGCATAGATGTCATCGACGTCCTTGGTCCAGATCTTCACCAGGAGCGACCGCCCAGTTCCGGCGGCGTAACCGAGCTCGACGACCTTGACGAACGCTACCGGCTCGCCGGACAAGTCGAAATTTCGCAGCGCCGACAAGCTCTGGTAGTCATATTGCTTGAGCGGGATCTTCTCGCCGGTGATGGGCGATTGCAGCAGTGAGTCGGCCACGATGCGCGCCAATGCTTCCCGCCCCGCCGTATCTTTCGACAGCACCTCCAGGTGCCCATTGGCCGGCTCGTAAGTGATGTGCGAAGACACCGCCCTGATCACCTCCTGGGGCACCAGTTCGCTCGCCTGCACGCAGTCGATGATTTCCGGTGGGCGGTTGTGATGGATGCTGATCTGGTACAGATCCACGTCCTCGCCGGTCTGCGTGTCGGGCCGCAGACGCTTGAAGATCTGGATCGCGACCGCGTCATCGGAGCACCCGAGTTGCTGGGCGACGGTTTGGTGGAACGCCGCCTTGGCCGTCGCGTCGTCGAGTACCGCCAGGTTGGCAGGTGCCATGAAACCGGAGTAGCAGGAGGCGCTTTGCCGGAATACGTCGGCCTGTCGGGCGTTGAGAGCTTCCTCGAAGATCACGGGTTCATTGACGTGCAGCCACAGCGCGCGCTGGTACTGGTTCGGGATCGCGGCGAAGGCTTCGCGGGCGGCGTCATCGAAGATGTCGTCCTTGAAGCCGTCGATGACGTCCTGACCGGCGCCATCCGACAACAGCACGATCCGTTCGGCCACTTCCTCGATCCGCTGCCGCTCACTCACCCCAAGGGCGGACAGCACAGCCTCCATCTGTTCACGCTGTTCTTTCTTGGGCTTCTTGGCGTCCACATCCGGCATGGCCAGACCGAATTCATCCACCATGAATTCACGGAACACCGCCGGCGGCAGGTGGCCCAGGAGCTTGCTCAGGTTTTCTGCATCGTTCATCTACATACCCCTCAAAGGTTTGGATCGGCTTGGTATCAGCCTCGACGGCCCCTTCTTCTTGTTGGGGTGTGCAGACCGATGGCGTTCGGTGTACCGAACGATTCAGATTGTCGCGGAACGGTTAGTGGTTTGTCAAGCAGGTACGAAATCGTTCGGCGTAGTGGTATTATTTTCGGATTGAAGCCAACAAATGAGGAAATACCGGTGCCATCGCCCCTGGGGGACAAGATCCGCGCATTACGGAAGCAAAAGAAGCTCAGCCTGGAACAGTTGGCCGAACTGACCGACTCCAGCAAGAGCTACATCTGGGAACTGGAAAACAAAGACGATCCAAAACCATCGGCCGAGAAGATCGGCAAGATTGCCGCTGTCCTCGAGGTCACCACGGAGTTCCTGCTGACCGAGTCGGCAACCACCCCGGACGAGGAAGTGCTCGACGAGGCCTTCTTCCGTAAGTACAAGAACATGTCCGAGCCGGACAAGAAGAAGATCCGCAAGATCCTCGATGCCTGGGAAGATGAATGACGGACGCGAAAAAGCCCATGGCCGAGGCCAACCGCATCTCGTCCATGCTCAACACGGTTCTCGGTGCGGATCGCTTTCCGGTCAAGGTTGACGAGCTGGCGTTGGAGTATTCCCGCCAGTGCTTTGCAGACTCGCCGATCGACACGGTTCGGGGCGAGGATCTCGACGGTTTTGATGGTCTGCTGAAGGCCAACAAGGCGCGCTCGAAGTGGTTGGTCCTCTACAATAGCGCCACCCCGTCGGAAGGCCGCAAGCGCTTCACGATCGCGCATGAATTCGGTCACTACATCTTGCACCGCCACCAGCAAGACCTGTTCGAATGCGGCGACGACGACATCGAGACGGGTGACAACAACGAGCGCGACATCGAGGCCGAGGCGGATCTGTTCGCTTCGACCCTGCTGATGCCGCTGGACGACTTTCGGCGCCAGGTCGACGGGCAACCGATCAGCTTCGATCTGCTCGGTCACTGCGCCGATCGCTACGGGGTATCGCTGACGGCTGCCGCCCTGCGCTGGACGGAGATCGCTCCCAAGCGCGCCATACTGGTGGCCAGCCGCGACGATCACATGCTCTGGGCCAAGTCGAACAAGGCGGCGCTCAGGTCCGGCGCCTACTTCGCGACGCGTAAGAACACCATCGAGCTGCCGCACGATGCGCTGGCGCACAGCTACAACGCCTTTGGCATGGCCGACAGCCAGACAGGGCGTGCCCAGTCCTGGTTTGCCCGTGAACCCGCCAGCATGCCGGTCACGGAGATGACGCGCGTCGCGGGTCAGTACGACTACACGCTGACACTGCTATTGCTGCCTGAGGCCGAGTGGCAGGGAGCGCGGCACGATGATGAGGAACCGGAGGAAGACACTTACGACCGCTTCATCCGCAATGGCCAGTACCCGGTTCGATAGCTGATGGCGGATCGATCATGAGCGCCCACAAGTGGCAATTCGCTTCCCGCTTTCGCCGTCATTCCTTTGGTTGGCGGTCCGACACGCCGGTGCAGCGGATCAAGGAAGCCATCACGGAGATCAAGCAGGTCGCCCGCAAGGAGCCCGTGCTCGCAGCTGAGGGGGCCATTACCCTGCTGGAAAAGCTCTCCCCAGCGCTGGAGCAGGTGGACAGTTCATCGGGCGCACTGGGTTCGGCCGTCAACAAGGCCATCGATACCCTGGTGCCCATCATCGTCAAGGCTGACGTCGAGCCGAAGCTGCGACAACGCTGGCTCGAACGCTTGTGGCAAGCGCTGCAGGACGACGAAATGCCCTACATCGAAGTGCTCGGCGATTACTGGGGCGAGTTGTGCGTGACGCCGGAACTGGCGTCGCACTGGGCTGATGAGTTTTTGCCGGTCGTCGAGAGCGTGTGGAGCCCGAAGGCTTCCGGACATGGATTTTTCAAAGGCACCAGCGCTTGCCTGGCATCGATGTACGCGGCGGGCCGCCACCAGGAACTGTTGGCGTTGCTCGACAAGGCACGGTTCAAGTGGTGGCACGATCGGCGCTGGGGCGTGAAGGCATTGGCAGCGATGGGCAGGAAGGCGGAGGCGATCCGCTATGCCGAGGAATCGCGCGGTCTCAATGATCCTGGCTGGCAGATCGCCCAGGCCTGCGAAGAAATCCTGTTGTCCTCGGGCTTGCTCGACGAGGCCTACCGCCGCTACGCCATCGAGGCGAATCAGGGCACAACGAACCTGGCGACGTTTCGCGCCATCGCCAAGAAGTATCCCCACAAGCAGCCGGAAGAGATTCTGCGTGACTTGGTGTCGAGTACACCCGGAGCCGAGGGAAAATGGTTCGCGGCAGCGAAAGACGCGGGGCTCTTCGCAGTGGCTGCTGAGTTGGCAACACGCAGCCCGACCGATCCGCGCACGCTGACGCGCGCTGCCCGTGACTACGCCGAGAAGCAGCCGGCATTCGCGCTCGCAGCCGGCTTGGCCGCGTTGCGCTGGATCTCTCTTGGACACGGCTATGAAATCACCGGCACTGATGTGCTCGATGCTTATTCGGCAGTCACGCAGGCGGCGGTGAACGCTGTTGTGCCAACCCAGCAGGTCAACGAGCAAATCCGGGACATGATCGCCAGCACCCAGCCTGGCAATTCGTTGATGAAGACCATCCTCATTCGTCATCTGGCGAACTAAAAGGGACCTGCTTTTCGCAGAAACCCGCATCGGTTCGCACGACTCCGAAACTCCCTCATGGTGTCGGCGGCAGTCCATCCGGACAATTTCACTGCATGTGAGTTTGACCGAGAGGACCGCCACCGATGCATCAAATCAACCATTTACCACCGGAGCGGATGACGCCGGAACAGCGTCGCCACGAGATCGCGTCGTTGCTGGCCAACGGCCTGGC
>JBHIWE010000165.1:0-10112 GCA_041987645.1 Acidovorax sp.
AGACTTCGCCTTCCTCCTCCTTGCTCTCGTAGGCGGCGTCGATGATCTTCACGCCATGCTTGACGTAGAAGTCATGGGCTTTCTGGTTGTAGACATTGGCCAGGTAGGTCAGCGTGTCTTCAGGGAAAGGCACGGGGGGCTCCACGGGCTTGGCGCGGGGCAGTCGCACAAAGCCGTCGGCGCGGGCTTGCTCCAATGCGGCTACGGCGTCGCGGCGCAGCTGGTTCAGCACCGATGCCGGAACAAACCAGGGCTGGCTCAGATTCAGCGACATATCGTTCACTGAGAACACTGTCGCGCCAAAACGTCCCAGCTGCTCGCGCAACGATGCCTGCGCCTTTGCAGCATCCGAAGCGCTCTGGTGCACATGCTCGATGGCGGCCGTGCCGACGAAGCCGTCTTCATCGGTCAGCGTCAGCGCAAAGCCGCAAGCCGTTTCCTTGAACTCGGCCCACAGCCCGATGCGGCGTTCGCTGGACTTCTTCTCCAGCGTGCGCACCCAGTCCATATCGCGGTTGCGGTTGATTTCGAGGCCCTTGCGCAGATCCTTGAACTCGGCAATCTCGTTCTTCGGGAAGACACGCCAGATGCCTTTTCTGGCACTCACGCATTCGGCACGATTAATGTGCACGCCCACCAGTTCCTTTTGCAGATCGTAGTAGCACAGTCCGTCGCCGTTGTGCAGTTCGGCGGCCTTGTCGCTGGTCTCGATCTCGAACCACTTGTCGCCAACCTGGGTTACCCAGCCGATGGCGCGACCGGGAGTCTTGGGCGTGTCGAAGGCGCCGATGTCGTCCTTGCGGCCGTTGACGAAGTAGTCGGTGAACTCGCGGTTGAAATTCTGGTCCGGGTCGGGCTCGAACGAGAAAGTGGTGCGGCCTGACGACGAGCGCGCCAGCGGCTGATCGGAGAACTCGCGCTCCTCGATGATTTCGTCGAGCAGCTTGCGGTAGTGGGCCGTGATGTTCTTCACATAGCCCATGTCCTTGTAGCGGCCCTCGATCTTGAAGCTGCGCACGCCCGCGTCGATCAGCGCACGCAGGTTGTCGCTCTGGTTGTTGTCCTTCATCGAGAGCACGTGCTTTTCGTGCGCGATGATGCGGCCATTCGCGTCCAGCACCTCGTAGGGCAGGCGGCAGGCCTGGTTGCAGTCGCCGCGGTTGGCGCTGCGGCCGGTATGAGCGTGGGTGATGTAGCACTGGCCCGAATAGGCCACGCAGAGCGCGCCGTGCACGAAGAATTCGATGGTGGTGCGCGCCGGATCCGTGGCGGCGCGCACGGCGGCGATCTGGCCCAGGTCCAGCTCGCGGGCGATCACGATCTGCGAGAGGCCCGCGTCCTGCAGGAAGCGCGCTTTCTCGGGCGTGCGGATATCGGTCTGCGTGCTGGCGTGCAGCTGGATGGGCGGCAGGTCCAGCTCCAGGAGACCCATGTCCTGGATGATGAGCGCGTCGGCGCCGGCGTTGTAGACCTGCCAGGCCATCTGGCGCGCGCCTTCGAGCTCATCGTCGCGCAGGATGGTGTTGAGCGTGATGAAGATGCGGCTGCCGAAGCGGTGCGCATGCCGGATGAGCCGCTCCAGGTCGCGCATTTCGTTGCCGGCGCCGGCCCGCGCGCCGAACGCTGGGCCGCCGATATAGACGGCATCGGCGCCGTGGTTGACGGCCTCGATGCCGATGTCGGCGTCGCGCGCGGGGGAGAGCAGTTCGATCTGGTGGGGCAGCAGGGACATGGGCCCGATTATCCCAGCGTCGGCTCCGAAAGGAACCCGCGCTGCTGGTTGCAGCTAGTATCGGGGGCTGTCGAAAGTCCTTTCCCCGGAGACCGAATGCTCATCTCGTCCACCATCCAACCCCTGCGTTTCCCCCTGCAACTGACCGCCCTGGTCTGCGCTCTGGCAGCTGCCGGCGCCGCTTCGGCGCAAGACGTGCAGGTCGTCAAGATCGGCCATGCCGGCCCCGTGTCGGGCGGCATCGCCCACATCGGCAAGGACACCGAGAACGGTGTGCGCATGGCGGTGGACGAGCTGAACACGCAGAACCTCGTGATCGGCGGCAAGAAGATCAAGTTCGAGCTGGCGGCGGAAGACGACGCGGGTGACCCGCGCCAGGCCACCGCCGTGGCGCAGAAGCTGTGCGACCTCAAGGTCGCCGGCGTGGTGGGCCACCTGCAGTCGGGCACGTCCATTCCTGCGTCCAGCATCTACGACAAGTGCGACCTGCCGCACATCACCGCTTCGGCCACCAACCCCGACCTGACCAAGCCAGGCTACAAGACCACCTTCCGCCTGATCGCCAACGACAACGCGCTGGGCGCTGCGCTGGCCCTCTACGCGGCCGACCATCTTAAGCTCAAGACCGTGGCCATCATCGACGACCGCACGGCCTACGGCCAGGGCGTGGCGCAGGTCTTCAAGGCCACCGCGCAGCAAAAGGGGCTGAAGGTGGTGGGTGAAGAGTTCACCAACGACAAGGCCACCGACTTCATGGCGATCCTGACCTCGCTCAAGAGCAAGAAGCCGGAAGGCATCTTCTACGGCGGCCTGGATGCGCAGGCCGGCCCCATGCTGCGCCAGATGGGACAACTGGGCATGGGCGACGTCAAGTTCTTCGGCGGCGATGCGCTCTGCACCGAAAAGCTGCCCGAGCTGGCCAGCAAGTCGCCCGAGCTCAAGAACGTGACCTGCGCCACCGGCGGCGCCTCGGTCACCAAGATGCAGGGCGGCGCCGAGTGGAAGAAGCGCTACGACGCCAAGTTCCCCGGCCAGTTCCAGATCTACAGTCCCTACGCCTACGACGCCGCGATGGTGCTGGCCGATGCGATGAAGCGCGCCGATTCCGTGGATCCGCGCAAATACACGCCCTTCATCTCCAAGACCCACTACAAGGGGGTGACGGCCAACATCGCGTTCACGCCCAAGGGTGAGCTGACGGCGCCTGCCGTGACGCTGTACCAATACACGAACAACGCCCGCGCGGCGCTGAACTGAGCGGTCCACGCTCGCTCTGCAACGGCCGCCTGTGCGGCCGTTGTGCTTTGTCGGTGGCTTGGCTGTAAATGCCCGTTTGCCGTTGATCCACCAGCGTATGCTGCTATCGAAATATGAGTGAATCGCCGACCTCTGCCGCCGTGCCCGATCAGGACGCCGCCTGGATGCGGCTGGCCCTGGCCGAGGCGCGTGCCGCTGCCGAGGCTGGCGAGGTGCCGGTGGGCGCCATCGTCGTGCGCTGCGGGCAGGTGATCGCCACCGGGCGCAACGCGCCCATCGCCGGGCACGACCCCACCGCGCATGCCGAGATTGCCGCGCTGCGCGCCGCCGCCGAGCGGCTGGGCAACTACCGGCTCGACGGCTGCACGCTGTATGTGACGCTGGAGCCCTGCGCCATGTGCAGCGGCGCCATGCTGCATGCGCGGCTGGCGCGCGTCGTGTTCGGCGCAGCCGACGCCAAGACGGGCGCGGCCGGATCGGTCGTCAACCTGTTTGCACAGGAGCGCCTCAATCACCAGACCCAATGGCAGGGCGGCGTGCTGGCCGATGAATGCGGCGCGCTGCTGAGCAGATTCTTCCAGCAGCGCCGGCAGCAGCAGCGCGAGCGCGCCCAGGCCGCCCACCCGCTGCGCGACGATGCGCTGCGCACGCCCGAGCGGGCTTTCGGCGAGCTGCCCGCCTACCCCTGGGCGCCGCGCTACGTCAGCGACCTGCCCGCGCTGGCCGGCCTGCGCATGCACTACCTCGACGAAGGCCCGCAGGACGCGCCGCGCACCTGGCTGTGCCTGCACGGCCTGCCCACCTGGGGCTACCTGTGGCGGCACATGCTGCCGGTCTTCCTCGCGGCGGGCGACCGTGTGGTGGTGCCCGACCTGATCGGCTTTGGCCGCAGCGACAAACCCAAGAAGGACGCGGCCCACGGCTTCGCCTGGCACCGGCAGGTGCTGGCCGAACTGGCCGAGCGGCTGGACCTGCGCCGTACCGTGCTGGTGGGCCACGACCTGGGAGCGACGATGGCACTGGCCCTGGCGCCCGCACTGCCGGGCCGCATCGCCGGCGTGCTGGCCATCGACATACCGTATGCGGCCACTACCGGCAGCGCCTCCGTGCAGTCTGCGCGCGGCGGCGGGCCGGGCGACGACTGGCGCCGCCGCTGCGGGGCTCAGCCCCGCCTGCCGCTGGGCGTGCTGGTGGCCGGGCAGGCGCCTGGCATCGCGCCTGCCGAGGCCGCTGCCTACGATGCGCCGTTTCCCGATGCCGGCTACCGCGCCGCCCTGCGCGCCTTCTCGCAACCGCACTGGCCCGGCGCGCCTGCGGCGAGCACCCCAGGCGAGGCCTGGCAAGGCCCCTGCCTGCTGGTGGCGGGTTCAGCCAACCCGGCGGCCGGCCTGCAGTCCATGCAGGCCATGCCCGCGGCCCTGCGCAGCGCTCCGCCCGTCTGGACGCTGGCAGGCTGTGGCCCTTTCGTTCCCGAAGCGCAGGGCAGGGTGGTGGCCGAGCGCGCTGTGGAATACTTCCGCCCCTGATGACGGCCCGCGCACCGCGCGGCCTGCCGGCCACGATCTTCCAACCGCCCTCTTCCGGAGCGGCCCGCGCCTCGCGGGCCGACATTCCCATGCCCAAGAAACCAGTTCCCGCCGCATCCACCTCGCTGCAGGACGATGAGCCCGGCGGCCTGGCCGCCTGCGGCCACCACCACGGCCCGCAACACATCTACGTCTATTCGCCCTCCGGCGCGGTGCGCGACAAGGCCGCCTTCAAACGCGGCGTGGCGCGCCTGAAGGCCATGGGCCATGAGGTGGAAGTGGATGCCGACGCGCTGGCCTCCCACACGCGCTTTGCCGGCGACGACGCCACGCGGCTGGCCGCCATCCACCGCGCGGCCGCCAGTGGCGCCGACGTGGCCATGATCTCGCGCGGCGGCTACGGGATCTCGCGCATCCTGCCCGGCATCCGCTACAAGGCCCTGGCCAAGGCGGTGGCGGGTGGCACGCGCTTCATCGGCCTGAGCGACTTCACCGCGCTGCAGTGCGCTCTGCTCGCGCAGACCGGCGCCACCACCTGGGCCGGCCCCGCGGTGGTGGGCGACCTCGGCTGCGAGGGCGAGCCCGACGACATCATGCTGGCGTGCCTGGAAGACCTGTTCACCGGCCACGGCGAAGGCGCTGGCTGGCGCATGGGGGCCGAAAAGCCCTTGCCTTCCGGCGAGCCCGCCGTGCGCGACATCTACGTGAAAAGCGCCACGCTCTGGGGCGGCAACCTGGCCATGCTCGCCTCGCTGGTGGGCACGCCCTACATGCCCGACGTGCGTGGTGGCATCCTGTTTCTCGAAGACGTGAACGAGCACCCGTTCCGCATCGAACGCATGCTCACTCAGCTGCTGCATGCCGGCGTGCTGGCTCGCCAGAAGGCCGTGGTGCTGGGCCAGTTCAGCGACTACAAGCTCAGTCCGCACGACAAGGGCTTCAAGCTGCAGAGCGTGGTGAACTGGCTGCGCACGCAGATCAAGGCCCCGGTGCTGACCAACCTGCCGTTCGGCCACGTGCCCACCAAGGTGCTGCTGCCCGTGGGCGCGCCCGTGTCGCTGTCGGTCGAAGGGCGCGATGCCCTGATCTACTGGGGCCACGCGCACTGATGGACTGACCCGGCGGCCGGCGGCCGGCGGCGATCGCGGCGTGGACCGGATAGGCTGACACGAACGGCTGGCAGCATAGGCAAGGCCCTGCGTTGCGGGAGCCGCAACGGCCGGAGCAAGGCGAGGGGAACGGGCGATGGGCTGGATTCAGAAGACGGCGGCAGGCCTGGTGGCCACCGCCTTGCTGGCGGGGGCGGCGGTGGCCGTCTATGTGCAGCGCAGCTTTCCGGCGCTGGACGGGCGCCTGCAGGCCAGCGGACTGGCGCAGGCCGTGCAGGTGCGGCGCGACGCGGCCGACGTGACGCACATCGAGGCCGCCACGCCGTTCGACGCCTGGTACGCGCTCGGCTACGTGCATGCGCAGGAGCGCACCTGGCAGCTCGAATTCAATCGCCGGCTCATGCACGGCGAGCTCTCCGAACTGTTCGGCCCGGCCGCGCTGGACACCGACCGGCTCATGCGCACGCTGGACATCGTGGGTGCGGCCCGCCGCCAGTACGCGGGCCTGCCGCTTTTCGCGCGCGAGGCCCTGCAGGCCTACAGCCGCGGCATCAACGCCTTCCACCAGCACCGAACGCAGGCGCTGCCGCCTGAATTTCTGCTGCTGGGCGCCAAGCCCGGAGGCGCCGACGGCACGGTCTGGTCGCCCGAAGACAGCGTGGCCTGGACGCTGATGCTGGCGCTGGATCTGGGCGGCAACTGGGGCAGTGAGTTCGCCCGCCTGTCGCTGGCCCACCAGCTGCCCACCGATCGCCTCTGGCAGTTGATGCCGCCATACCCCGGCGAGCAGCCCGCCACCGCCGTGGACTTGCACGCGCTCTACCAGCGCCTGGGCGTCTATCGCAAGGGCGATGCCCCGCCCGGCGCCGACTCCGGCGAAGACACCGACAACGACGCGCGGGCCGACGCCGCACCCGAGCGGCTGGCGGCCCTCGCGCACGACATCGCCGCCCAGGCCGGCGACCCCGGCGGGCGCGGCAGCAACAACTGGGTGGTGTCCGGCACGCACACCGCCAGCGGCAAGCCGTTCCTGGCCAACGACCCGCACCTGGGCCTGAGCGCGCCGGCCATCTGGTACTTCGCCGGCCTGAAAGCGCCGGCCGGCCACGCCAGCGACGGCACGCCCGTCGCCGCGATGGACGTGGTCGGCGCCACCCTCCCGGGCCTGCCCTTCGTGGTGCTGGGCCGCACGGCGCAGGCCGCCTGGGGCTTCACCAACACCGCGCCCGACGTGCAGGATCTCTACCTGGAGCAGATCGACCCGCAGGACGCATCGCGCTACCGCACGCCGGACGGCTGGGCCCGCTTCGCCCAGCGCGAGGCAGTCATCCGCGTCAAGGGCCAGCCCGACGTGCGCATGACGGTCCGCAGCACGCGCCACGGCCCGGTGCTGAGCGACGCGCAGCCGGCTGCCCACGGCGCTGTCGTCGACCTGCGCCGCTACGTGCTGGCGCTGCGCTGGACGGCACTGGACGCCGACAACCAGACCGCGCTGGCCGGCCTGCTGGCCAACCAGGCGCGGTCGGTGGACGACGTGTTCCAGGCGTTCTCCTACTACCACTCTCCCATGCAGAACGTGGTGGCGGCCGACGTGCAGGGCCACATCCGCTTCAAGGCCATGGGCCGCGTGCCCGTGCGCGGCCCGGACAACGACCTGCGCGGCGTGGCGCCCGCGCCGGGCTGGGAGGCGCGCTACGACTGGCAGGGCTGGCTGCCGCTGGCCGCCACGCCGCAGGACGACGGCGCCGCCCGGGGCTGGATCGCCACCGCCAACCAGCGCGTCACGCCGCCCGGCTATCCCCATTTCCTGACCGGCGACTGGACGCCCCCCTACCGCTACGACCGCATCGCCGAGCGGCTGGAGGCCACGCCGCGACACGACATGGCCAGCATGCGCGCGCTGCAGCAGGACACCGTCTCGCTGGCCACGCAGCGCCTGCTGCCGCAGCTGCGGGCGGCCGCATCGAGCCACCCGCTGGCCGGCGCCGCACGCGCCCAGCTGCAGGGCTGGAACGGCGACATGCGCGCCGCCAGCGCCGCGCCGCTGATCTTCGCGGCCTGGGCCGACGAGCTGGCCCGCGGGCTGCTGCGCCCGCGCCTGGGCGACGAGCGCTTCGCCGCGCTCTACGGCCGGCGCGACTTCCGCCTGGCGGTGGAAGGCATCCTGCAGCGCAACGACGCCTGGTGGTGCCAGCCGCTGAGCTGCGCCCAGCAGACTGGCGCGGCGCTGGACCGCGCGCTGCAGCGGCTGTCGGCGGGCTATGGCGCTGATCCGGCCCGCTGGCGCTGGGGCCAGGCGCATCCGGCCGTGAGCCAGCACCGCCCGTTCGACAACGTGGCGCTGCTGGCGCCGTTCTTCGACGTCAGCGTACCGTCGCCGGGCGACACCTACACCGTCGATGTGGGCCAGTACAACCCGGGCAATGCGCGGGCGCCCTTCGTGAGCCACCATGCGCCTTCCCTGCGCGCCATCTACGACCTGGCCGACCCGGAGCGCTCGCTCTTCATCTACCAGACGGGCCAGAGCGGCCTGGTCTTTTCCCCGCGCTACCGTGACATGGCCCAGGCCTGGGCGCAGGGCGGCATGCGGCCGCTGCAACTGGCGCCGGCGCAGTTCGCGCACCGGCTGGTGCTGCAGCCCTGAGCGGGCGGCGCCTCTTCCTCAGCGGATCGAGAGTGCGCCCGCCGCCTGCGCCAGCTGGTCGCGGGCGGCCTTCAGATCCGGTTCCAGGGGCTGGTCGAGCCGGCGAATGAAGGGGCAGGTCAGTACCGCCAATGCCTGACCCTGTGGTCCCAGCACCGGCATCGAGATGTCGATCACGCCGAAGGCCTGCTGGCTGTCGCCCTGCCACCAGCCCTGCGCGCGGATGCGTTCCACGATGGTGTTCAGCTCGGCGGGCTGCATGGGCTCATCGCCCTGCGCGCCCTCCATTGCCTGGTGCTCGGTCAGCATCTCCGCGCGCCTTTCGTCCGACTGAAAGGCCAGCATCACATGGCCCGGGCCCGTGTCGATCAGGTTCACCCGAACCCCCAGCCGGATGGACAGGCCCCAGTTGCCTGGGCCGTTGACCTGCGCCACCACGGTGATGCCGCCCCGGTCGTAGATGCCCAGATGGCAGGACTGCTGCGCTGCGGTGGCGAAGGCCTCCATCACCGGCAGAGCCTGGGACACCATGCGCTCCATGGGCGGATGGCTGTGGCCCAGCACGAAGAGCTTGAGGCTGAGCGCATAGCGGTCGCCCTGGGGCGAGCGGGTGACGTAGTCGCGCGCCACCAGCCTTTCGAGCATGCGATAGATCTCGCCCGGGCTTCGGCCCATGGCCTTGACGATCTCTGCCCGCGTGAGGCCGTGGGGTTGGCCGGCCAGCAGCTCGAGAATGTCCAGACCCTTGTCCAGGGCTGGGGCGCGGTAGCGATCGGATTCTTCGGTCATTGCGGGGCGTTGGGGTGAGGGGCGGCGACAGGCGGGCTCAGCACGTGCAGAAGCGGAATTCTCTGGGCAATCGGGCTCCGCTGCGCTCGGCACTGTGGCAGTGGCAGGCCCGCCACGGGAGCAGGGTATTTCCTCATTGGCGGCGTACGCTGCAAGTTTTTACATTGTCCGCTGATGAATGAAAAGTTCATCCATGAATTTCTGCCGAGGCTTACCTGCCACGGCGGGTCTTCCGGCGCGTGGCCCTGCGCCGGACAGCAGGGCGCGTGAACCGCGCTGTGTCGGGGCTGTCTCGGGCGTGGCCCGATTCGATGATTCAGAACGATTCACTACAACGGAGATGAGGACCATGCATACGAGCATCAACAAGACCCTGGTGGCCGCTGCCGCCGCTGTGGCCGCCGCAGGCGCGCTGCCTTCCATCGCGCAGGCGCAGTCTGCCGTCACACTGTACGGCCGCGTGGTCGCGGGCGTCGAGTACATCGACAAGATCGCCGATCCCGTCACCGGCCAGACCAACTCGCTCACCCGTGCGGCCGACAACCAGTGGGGCACGAGCATGATCGGCTTCCGGGGCAAGGAAGACCTGGGCGGCGGCCTGAGCGCCGTGTTCAACCTGGAGGGGGGCTTCAGCGCCACCAAGGGTACGACCGGCACCGCGTTCTTCAATCGCCGGACGCTGGTGGGCCTGAGCAGCGCCAGCTGGGGTACCTTGATGCTGGGCAAGAACCTTTTCAACAGCAACGATGTGTGGAACATCGACCCGACGGGTCAGCAGTTCATGAGCAGCGCGACGCTGGTGCGGGGCCGCAACTGGCAAGGCGTGAACAATCTCATCGAATACACCACGCCGAACTTCGGCGGCTTCACCGCCAACGTGCAGGTGGGCCTGGGCGAGCAGCCTGGCTCCAACAAGAAGCTGCGCAATGAAGGCCTGTCGCTGGCCTATGCTGCCAACGACCTGGAGCTGCGCGCCATGTTCAACAACCGCCATGACGCCAACGGCAACTACAGCGACGTCTACTCGGCTTCCAAGGAAGCCATCATTGGCGGCA